>SLMS01000325.1 GCA_007133495.1 Candidatus Sumerlaeota bacterium
AAGCCCGAGAGCCTGTTCAGTTCAAAGCCCCTCAAGGCTTTCAGCTTGTCAGTCGGAGGAGCCGATTCCATCAAAAGCGCTCCAAGCGCAAGAAAGAGTGCCAGTTCCTGTTGGACAAATATTACGCCGGGTCCGAACCCCATCGTCAATCCCAGCCCCCAAGCAGAGGCAACCCGGAAAAGCCCTTGCAGACGCTGGGGGTTGGGCCTTTCCTCCCACCACGCTCGTTGTCGAAAAATCCCTCACCCTCCGCCTATGATCCCGCTCACCGCCGCCAAAGGCTACTTCGCGCCGATACTTCACGCCCACCTCCCCTTTGTCAGGCACCCCGAGTACGAGGACTGTCTGGAGGAGGATTGGCTCTTTGAAGCCATCACGGAATGCTACCTCCCTCTTCTCAGCATCATGGACAAGCTTGAGAAGGATGGTTGCGAATTCCGGCTGACCTTTGTCCTCACCCCCACGCTCTGCCACATGCTGGAGGACCCGCTCCTCCAAAGCCGTTACCGCGCTCACCTCGAGGGCCTGATCGAGCTGACCGAAAAGGAACTCGAACGCACCGCCCCCGCGCCCGAGTTCAACGCCGTCGCCCGCATGTACAACGAGCGCCTCAACGAATGCCGGCGTGTGTACTCAGAGCGCTACGGCGGGCGGCTGCTCGACGGCTTCCGCCACTTCCTCGAAAACGGCTCGATCGAAATCATCACCTGCGCCGCCACCCACGGCTTCCTCCCCCTGCTGCGCAGCCAGCCCCAGGCAGTCCGCGCGCAGATACGGATCGGCGCAGACCACTTCCGCGAAACCTTCGGCCGCGACCCCAAGGGCATCTGGCTCCCTGAGTGTGGCTACTACCCGGGCCTTGACGAACACGTCAAAGCCGCCGGCGTCCGCTACTTCTTCCTCGACTCCCACGGCGTGCTCTTCGCCGGCAAACGGCCCCACTACGGCGTCTTCGCCCCGGTGTACTGCCCCTCCGGCGTTGCCGCCTTCGGGCGTGACATGGAATCCAGCCGCTCCGTCTGGTCCGCGCGCGACGGCTATCCCGGCGACCACCGCTACCGCGAATTCTACCGCGACATCGGCTACGACCTCGACTACGAATACATCCGCCCGTATATACACGAATCCGGCATCCGCACCTCCACCGGCCTCAAGTACCACCGCATCACCGGCCGCGTCGAGCTGCACGACAAGGAACCCTACAACCCCGCGGAGGCCCGTGAAGCCGCCGCCATCCACGCCGGCAACTTCCTCTTCAACCGTCAGCAGCAGATACTCCACCTCGCCTCGCTCATGGACCGGCCGCCCCTGATCGTCTCCCCCTACGACGCCGAACTCTTCGGCCACTGGTGGTACGAAGGGCCCCAGTTCCTCGACTTCCTCATCCGCAAAATGTATTACGACCAGGACGACATCCGCATGGTCACCCCCTCCGAATACCTCGAAACGTTCCCCCGGAATCAGGTGACCACTCCGTGCGAAAGCTCCTGGGGCAACCGCGGCTACTCCGAAGTCTGGCTCGACGGCTCCAACGACTGGATATACAGACACCTCGACAAGGCCGCCGAGCGCATGGCCGCCATCGCCCGGCGTTTCCAATCCCCCAGCCCCCTGCAGCGCCGCGCCCTCAACCAGGCCGCGCGCGAACTCCTCCTCGCACAGGCCAGCGACTGGGCATTCATCATGAAGACCAACACCATGGTCAGTTACGCCATCAAGCGCACCCGCGACCACCTCCTCCGCTTCACCGATCTATACGAAGCCCTCATCGAAGGCCGCCTCGACGAAAAGCAGATACGGCTTCTGGAAGAAAAAGACAACATCTTCCCCAATATCGACTACTCGGTGTACGCCTGACCCGAACGGAAAGGAACCACGGTGGAGCCGAGTCACCTCCCCGCCGAAACCGCCTTCCGGCTCCGCGCCGTCGCGAACACCGTCCGCCGTCACCTGCACGCCCTGCCCGAACGGCCGTCCATACTCGCCGCGGGCGACCACCCGCTTCACTTCGTCCGCGAATTCACCCAGGCATTTCCCCGCTGGCGGGCCACGGCCGCCGGCACTTCCCGGGGCGGTGCGGGGAACTACGTTTGCGGCTCCCCGGGCGCCCTGCCGTTCCGCAGCGCATCGTTCGACGTGGCCGTCAGTCTGGACGCGCTCGAACATGTCCCTCCCGCCGGCCGGCCGCGTTTCACCGTGGAGCTTTGCCGTGCCGCCAAAAGCTTCGCCATCCTGACCGCCCCCTTTCACCACCCCGCCACCGCCGCGGTGGAGCGCATCCTCGACCAGGCACACCGCCATGCCTTCGGCCGGCCCCATCCCGCGCTCGCCCAACACGTCGAGCACGGCCTGCCGGACCTGCGCGAGGTGCTCTCCCAATGGCCCGCAGGCTTCGGCGTGCAGGAGGTCATCCCCTGTTACGGACTGCGTGCATGGCTCACCTGGCACGCCCTTGCCCTTGTGCGCGAACAGCGCGGCGAACTCGACCGCAACTGGACCGCCTGGCAGCAGGCCTACACGGCCGAGCCCGCCCCGCCTCCCGGCCCGGTGCCCTACGCGTGGATTCTCGTCGCCCGGCGCGGCGGAGCCACCCGGCCCCTCTCCGCCATGCAGCTCCCCGACCCCGAGGCGGATGCCGACCTGCCTGAACTCGCCCGTCTATACGCGCGCCTTCTCGAAGCCGGTGCCGGCCGGGGCGAAGGAGAAACCACCATCGCCGGAAAGATCAACCAGCGCCTCAAACGTGCGCTCCTCGCCGCCGAAAAGGAACTCGATGCCGAGCGCCAACGCAAGGCACCCCCCGGCATACGGGAACTGCTCCGGGAGACCCTCCGCCGGTGGCTCTCCTGACATCGCCCCCGCGCCACGCCGCCATCATCGCCGGAAGCATCGGCGAGGAGCAGTTCGTCGAAGGCTGGCATCACCGCGAAGAAGATCCCCGCAACGGCATGGCCTACCGCCCCGGCACCGGCCGGAGCATCTTCGTGCTGCGCCGCAAGCCCGGCGCCGAGCGCCTTTGGCTGCTTCTCTCCGGCCCCGTTGCCCTCGCCGGCCGGCCGCTCGAAGGCCGTGTCCGTATAGACGGAAGGCGCCACCAGTTGCCGCTTGCCGTGGACACCTGGGTTCTCCGCCGCTATCCCATCGACCCGCGCCGCGGCGAAACCCTCCGCGTCGAACTCATTCTGCCCGAACCCGCCATCCCCGACCGCACCCTCAGCAACGGCGACCTCCGCCCCCTGGGCTGGTATCTCAGCGCCGCCTGGCAGGAATAACGTCCTCCGCTCCACGTGGTGTGTCTATACATTGGTATCCTGGGCCATGGTTGGCGCCAGCCCCGCCCTACACGCCCGAAACGCCGCAGGATGCCAGCCAGGGGCAGCGCCCCTGGAAGTGGCGCTATGCCTTCGCTTTCTGCAGCAGGCGGGCGGCGTCCCTGGCGTGGTAGGTGATGATGATGTCCGCTCCGGCGCGGCGTATAGACAGGAGCGCCTCCATCATGGCGGCGCCGCCGTCCAGCCATCCTGCCTGCGCTGCGGCATGGACCATCGCGTACTCGCCGCTCACGTTATACGCGACGGTGGGCACCCGGAACGCCGTTTTTACGCGGTGCAGCACGTCGAGGAACGGCAGTGCCGGCTTCACAAGCAACATGTCCGCCCCCTCCTGCAGGTCCAGGGCCGCTTCGCGCAACGCCTCGTCCGTGTTCGCCGGGTCCATCTGGTAGCCGCGCCGGTCACCGAACTGTGGTGCGGACTCCGCCGCCTCGCGGAACGGACCGTAGAACGCCGAGGCGTACTTCACCGCGTAGGACGCAATCGGCACGTGCGTATGCCCGGCCGCGTCCAGCGCCCTCCGGATCGCCCCCACACGCCCGTCCATCATGTCCGAAGGAGCAATAATGTCCGCCCCCGCCTCCGCATAGACAACTGCCTCCCGCGACAGTATCCGCACCGTCTCGTCGTTTGCCACCTCCTCGCCCCGCAGGATGCCGCAATGGCCGTGCGAGGTGTATTCACACAGGCACACGTCCGCCCACAGGAGCAACTCCGGGCACTCCGCCTTTATTTCCCGCAACGCCCGTGCGATGATGCCGTCCTCTGCGTATCCCTCGCTTCCTTTTTCGTCCTTCGACTCGGGGATTCCGAAAAGGATCACCCCGGGGATGCCCAGCTCAAGCACCTCCCGGCATTCGCGCACCGCCTCGTCTATCGAGAGCTGAAACTGGCCCGGCATCGACGCGATCGGCGTCCGCACGCCCTTGCCGGGGCGCACGAACATAGGCTGGACGAGCTGGCGCACGCTCAGCCGCGTCTCCCGCACCATCTCCCGCAGGGCGGGCAGGCGCCGCAGCCTCCGCGGCCGGTGGGTCAGGGAGGCCCGCACGTCCTCGATGTCGTCCTCGTTGTCTGGCGGCAGGTAGCCGGTCCGGAGATGCTTGAATGCGTTGGAGGAAAAGTCGGGAGCCATCTGTGCAGTCCGCCTTCAGGGAATCGGCCGGAAGAGTGCCCCCGTGCCCGGCCGGCGATCAACGGAACTTCGGAGAGCGTCTCTACCCCGAGCGGAACCCCTTCAGTTCGCCCGCCG
>SLMS01000229.1 GCA_007133495.1 Candidatus Sumerlaeota bacterium
ATTTCCCGGTTCCAGTATTTCCAGATTCCCATCCTGGCTGCTGTCGTGGCAGTGATGTACTTCGGCACGCCGCGCGCCCGCTGGCTCGTCATTCTGGCCGGCCTGGCTGTCCTCATGGCGGACATGATTGGCATGGACATCAAGCTCGCCACCGAACGCCTCCGCCCGTTCCTGGCACTTCCGGAGGACGAGTACCGCCTCGTCGGCACCCGCGGGTCCCGCCGGGTCAGCTACGCCTTCCCCTCCAATCACGCGGTGAACATGTTCGCCGCCACCACCGTGCTGGCCATCGGCTTCCGAAAACATCTGGGCAAGCTCCTCCCCCTCATTTTCGTTCCGGCGGTGCTTGTCTGCTGGTCTCGCGTATATATGGGCGTGCACTTTCCGGGGGACGTGATTTTCGGCGCGCTGCTCGGCATGGGCGTCGGGTTGGGAATGCTCGCATTTGACCGCAAGTTCCCCCTCTTCGCCGAGAATGAGGAGGGCAAACTGCGGCTCAACTGGTTCGCTCTCACCCTGCTGCTGGGCGCCTTCATCGCCGTCTACCGCTACACGGTGATTGCCCGGGGTGTCTATCCGCTCTCATCGGAGGAAACGCAGTACTGGGAGTGGTCGCGCCGGCTGGACTGGAGCTACTACAGCAAGCCCCCGCTGATCGCCTACCTGATCCGGCTGTTCACCGAGGTGCTCGGCACCAGCGCCTTCGCCGTCCGCGCCGTTGCCGTCACCTGCTCGGTGGCCGGGCTGGCCGTGACGTGGTTCTTCGTGAAGGACCTCTTCCGGTCCGGCCGCGTGGCGTTCTTCACCATCCTGGTGTTGGCGGTCATGCCGCTGTTCGCCCTCGGTGCCCTGATCACGACGACAGACGCGCCGATGATGCTCTTCTGGGCAGCCTTTTGCTATACGGCCTGGCTCGCCCTCTCGCGCGACAGGACGGCGCTGTGGTATTTGGCGGGGGTGTTTTTCGGGCTCGGGATGCTCAGCAAATACGCCATGATCTACCTGCTGCCCTGCCTTGCAGTGTTCTTCTTCCTCTCTCCGGAGCACCGCCACCACCTCAGGCGGAAGGAACTCTGGCTCGGGGCCCTTATCGGATTCCTGCTCTTCACGCCGGTGATCTACTGGAACTGGCAGCAGGACTGGGTCACCTTCCGTCACGTTGCCGGGGACGCTGCACTCGACGAGGGCTTCCGCATCAATCCGGCGTGGATTCTCGAATATATCGGCTCGCAGGCCGGCCTCGTCACGCCCATCATATTCGGTGCGATGCTGTGGTTCACCTGGGTGGTTTTCCGCAGGGACGGTTGGGCCGCCGACCCGCGCGCGAAGTACCTCATCGCCCTTGGCGCCCCTGTATTCCTGATGCTGCTGTTGCAGAGCTTCCGCGGCCGGGTTTACGGCAACTGGGCAGCCCCGGCGTATTACACGTGGGCCATTTTCGCCGTATGGCAGGCCGACCTGCTCTTCCAGCGCGTCCGCGAGAAGAAGCCCCGCCGTTGGCTGTACGCCGGGGTCACGGCCGGCTTGGCGCTGCCCGCCGCCTTTACGGCGCTGCTATACGACCGGGACGTCTTCCGGGGGGTCCAGGATTCGGTCGAGGGGCTCGGGCTGCGCATCCCGCCCCAGATGGACCCGGGGTATCAGCTTCTCGGCTGGGACGAAATGGGGGAGTGGGTCACCCGCGCGCTCTGGACCATGCCGAACCCCGACGAAACGTTCCTGATGACTGAGCGTTACCACGTCGCCGCGGAGATGGCATTCTATGTTCACGGCCGGCCGCGCACCTACTCCGTCACCTTCAGCGGCCGCATGAATCAATACGATGTATGGGGTCCGCCGACGGGGAAGGAAGGCTGGGACGCGATATACGTCCGCGACCGGCGTCTCGAGTTCCTCCGTAGTGCCATCACCGACCGGTTCGAGGAGGTCAGCACTCCGGAGTACTTCGAATTCCGCGTTCGCGGCCAGGAATACCGCACCTTCACCCTGTTCCGCCTCTACAATTTCGAGGGCGAATTCGACCCGGACGACCTGCGCATTACCGAGTATTGACGCCTACGCCGTGCGGTAACTGCGCAACAAATAGAACCCCATCAGCGCAAAGAGCAGGTTCGGCCCGTACGCCGCCAGCAGCGGGTCCACAATTCCCGCCATTGACATCTGGCGCCCCATGATCACCAGCAGGTAATACGCGAAAATATAGGCCAGCCCGCCGCCGAATCCGATCAGGACACCGGTGGAGGACGGCCGAAGAATGTGCCCGCACATCAGCAGCGCCAGCACAATGCTCCCGAGCGCGACCGAAAAGTTCACGTGCATATAGGTGCGCAGCACGTGGGTCGGTTTCCCCTGCAGTTCGAAGATATTGATATATTCGCGAAGCTCGTTGAAGCCCATCGCGGAGGGGCGGAAGCGCTGCTGGAGGTACCTGGTGAGGTCTTCCTCCAGTTGCAATTCGGGCTCGTCCCCTTCGCGGAGCTGCTCCGCCCAATTGTAGCTTGTCACCGTGCCGTCCGGCGCGTAGCGGCGGAAATGCGCATTGTGGAAGACCCAATAGCTGTCCCCGTCCTCTTCCTCGATCCGCTCGGCGTAATGCGCGTCCAGCCGCCAACGCATGTCCCGCACATTGTCGCCCATCTGGAAAATGACAGGTTGCTCCATGCGCTCGGTGGCAGGATCGAAACCAATGATATTATAGAACCGGTCACCGAGGCCGCGCTGGAACACGTTCTGCTCCCGGGTGAGCGTTTCCAGGCTGCGCTCCTGAAGCTGGATGCGCTCGATTCGCCGGGAAGCCTCCTCGCCCGGGCCTGCCAGAAACTCGATCGTCAGGTAGCAGAGCACCGAAAAAATTCCCGCCAGCACCAGCAGCGGCATCGCCAGCCGCAGCGGGCTCACGCCACCGCTCATATACGCCAGCACCTCGTTGTTTCTTGCCTTTACCGTAAACACCCAGAGGATGCAGGCCGCCGTGCCCACCGGAATTGCGTAGGAGACCTGTCTCGGAATGGAGAATAGGTAATACAGCATCAGCCAGCCGAATTTCTGGCCCCCGTCACCCAGGACGTACTGGTTCTTTTCGAGCAGAACCGAGACCAGGTAGCCTACCTGCACGAAAATCAGCAGCATGATAAACGCGACGAAAAACGAGCGGATCAGATCGCGGTCAACGTAGGGAATCATGATTATCTGGCGTCCTTCCGCCTGTTGGTTGGCCAGCTTCGTTTTTGCTGGCGACTGCGGTTGTGTTCGGGTCCCAATTTCCTACCACGAGCATTCTCTGCCAGCGGCCCTGCTCGAAGTAGTAGTAGTTCTCGTCGTGCAGAACGAGCACCCGCGGGTCCACCTCTCCCGTATAGAGGCGCCGGAAGTCTCCCTGTTCCCACTCCTGGCCGGTGATCACCATTGCGGTGGGGTTCTCCACGTCGTTGAGCAGTGCAAATCCCCGATCGCGCTCCTCGGTGCCCACCATGTCCACGTAATCGCCCCAGTAGAAAACCAGACTCGGCTCCTGGTAGCGCACCGCGGCAAGCCGTGTTTCCTCCGGAGCGTTCTCCCGGATCCACTCCACCATCTTTCGCGAGGGCCTGAACTCGTCCAGCGCCGGCATGCCCCAGAGCAGCGCCATCGGCACCCCCACCGCAATCGAAAGCCCCCAGGTTGTCACGGCATACATATCCTGGCGCGCCAGCCACAGTACCGCACCGGCGGCCACGCCGCCGCCGAAAACGACCCCCACCACGATGAACGGAACCAGGCTCACCGGAAACTCCATCATCCGCACTGCCACCGGCAGGCCCACAACCATCGCCAGCCCTGCCAGTGCCGTGAACACCCCTCCGATCCACCTCCAGCCGGGCCATTGGCGCGGCTCCGTCGCCGCGCGCTCGTGCATTGTCCACCAAAGCCCCGCCATCAGTGCAATCGCCGGCAGCAGCGGCGCAATGTAGTGCGGCAGTTTGGTCGTCACCAGCGAGAACATCACAAAGCCCGGCACGAACCAGCTCCACAAAAACCGCATCGCATCGCATCGCCGCTTCGCCAGCCCCCAGACGAATGAGTTGAGCGCCAGGGCAGTGAACGGCAGCAGGACTGCAATCACCACCGGGATGTAGTAGTAGATCGGCCCGGCGTGGTAGTTGATCGCCACCTGCGTGCGCTCGATCACGTGCACGCCGACCGCCACGCGGAAGAACTCCCCGTCCGTCCGTACCCACGTCGGGATAACCCACGGCAGCGTCACCGCCAGCATGACCGCCAGCCCGCTTGCCCAGCGCACGAGTTGTGTCTTCGCGTCGAAGACCTCCGGGCGGTGGGGGAGCGCCGGGAGCAGGCCATGGTCCTCCGTGCCGCTGCGCCGGTTCCACCATGTCCAGCCATGATAACCCAGGACGGCGAACGCCACCACCGCGATCCCCGGTGGGCCCTTCACCAGGATGGACAGCCCGATCACCACCCAGAACAGCACGTGCCGCCACCAGGCGAAACCCAGCCGCTGCTGCTCCCACCAGATATACAGTGCGGCAACCACCGTCAGGATCAGCGTCGAGTCCGTCGTCGCCGCCTTCGACACCAGCATCAGCATCGCCGAAAGCATCGCCACAATGGCGGCCACCGAAGCCCCCCGGATGCTGCACCCCAGCGCCACGGCGAAGTGAAAGATGACCAACACCCGCAGCGCCCCCATCAGCGCCGAGGGCAGGCGTACGGCGAACTCAGTCTCCCCGAACGCCGCCATCGCCGGGGCCATCAGCCAGTAGGTCAGGATCGGCTTGTCGAAGCGGATGTCGCCGTTGAAGTGCGGAACGATGAAATCGCCGGTCCGCAGCATCTCCTGCGTCGCGACGGCGTACCTCGGCTCGTCCCGGTCCCAAAGGCTGTGCCCATCGTTCCCCAGCATGAAGAGAAAGAAGGCCAGCAGGGACCAGGCGATGGAAAGTCGTATTTGCTTTGCCACAGGACTCCCTGTTTGCTCACGATCCGCGGCCGTCAGGCTGGGAATTTGCCCCGCCGCGTCAAGAGCACAGGTGTGACGGCCGCCCGCCCCCGGCGCAAGTACACCCGTGCCGCTCCCGCTCCAAGCCACACCGAAAGGCCGATATGTCTCAGCAGCCCAAAGGCAACTCGACCCCCTTGCGCCGCCAGGAACTCCTTCCCCGCCCCTTCCACGGGTGGAAAATCGCCCTCGGCATCACTTTGGCCGTCCTCGCCATCATCGAAATCCAGTACGCCGAGCAGTCCTTCGACTTTTTCTACACCAACCTGCGCGACCACTTCAGCTTCCTCGACGACTACTTCGCCACCACACGCCAGACTGGCTCCACCTTCGGCATCGCCCTGACCATCATCGTCTGGCTCTTCTGTCCCCGCGCCCGCCATACTCTTATCCCCTTCGGGGTCGCGATCCTCATCTCCTCCGTCCTCGTCATGGCCATCAAGGAAACCACCGGCCGCAGCCGGCCTCCTTACGGCGTCCGTATGCACACCCACAGCGAGGAAATGGACGAGGTCTGGGCCTACCTGGAGGAGAATCCGAATCCTGTCCTACGCCCGGAGCGCGGCGACTACTGGCTTTGGTTTTCCCCCCACCGGCCCCACTTCCGCGGCGACTACGCCTCCTTCCCCTCCGGCCATGCCACCAGCGCCGTCATCATCGCCGTCTATCTCAGCATGATCGCGCCCAAGGCGAAGTACCTCTGGTGGATACTCGCCATCGGCACGGCCGTCTCCCGCGTGCGCTTCCTCCGGCACCATCCGGGAGATATTCTGTTTGGCGCCGGACTGGGGTTGCTGACCGTGTACTGGGTCTTTGCTGCCCAATGGCCCAACCGGCTCGGGCACTGGGCCGCCACGCGGGGCGAACGCCTCCTGGGCAGTCCGGTCCGTACGCTCCCTGCCGATGAATACGACCGATTGCATGGGGGGCAGCCGACCTCTGAATCGGATGAAGAGGCGCTGCCGAAGTCCGGCGCCAACAACAGTTCGGATGGTGCTGGCACTCCCGTCGAATCGGGCGAGGAGGAGCGTCAGCCTCCGGGCTGATCGCCGCCCTCGTCCTTTCCGCCGGGCCGACGGTCAAGAGCCCCCAAGTGATATCCGCCCCGTCCCATCCATTCCGGGACGGGGTCCTCCCCCCCGCGGCAAAGCGGCTGGCAGCGCACAACCCGCCACAGGATCAGCCCCACCGCCGGGAACAATGGCCCCCGCTGCAACGCCTCCTCCGCATAGTGCGAGCAGCTCGGCAGGAACCGGCACTGCCCGCCCAGCAGCCACCCGAAATAGCGCTGGTAGCCCCACACAACATACAGCAGCAGGCGCCGCCCGCCACGGTCCAACAGCAGCCACACCCGGCGCAACACCCTCATCGGCCGCCTCCTGCCGCCACGCGCCGCCCGCTCCGTGTCACAACGAAACGTTTCAACAGTCGAAGTCCCCAAACATCAGCAGTTACAGCGGAGGGGAGTAAGGTTTGAAACTTGCAACACCACTCCCGCGCAGACCACTCTCTGGAGAGCAATGAGGCGCATGGAGCCACGGGAACCCAACAAGAACCCGCAAAACAACCGCAAAGAAGCCAAACCCCCGGAGGAGGAGTCCGCCCGGGTGGTGGACTTGGGATCCGGTGAAGAGGTCGAAAACGCCGGAGAGCCGGAGGAGGAGTTCCTTCATCCCGAAGAGGAACTCGAGGAGGAGGAGCGCGAGTCCGAGGACGACCGCTACCGGCGTCTGGCCGCCGATTTTGACAACTTCCGCAAGCGCACCGCCCGCGAACTGGCCCGCGAGCGCCAGCGCGGCAGGCGCGACGCCGTCGAGCGCCTCCTCCCCGTGTACGACTCCCTCGCCGTCGGGCTCCTCCAGGTGAAGGAGAAGGAGAGCCCGGCCCGCGCCGGCATGGTCGCCGTGCAGGCACAGCTCCTCGGCGCCTTCGAGCAGCTCGGCCTTCACAAGGTCGCCTCCATCGGCGAGAAGTTCGACCCTGAGCTGCACGAAGCCATCCAGCAGATGCCCCACCCCGAGTTCGAGGAGGGCATCGTCTGCGACGAGGCGCGCGCCGGCTTTGTGGACGAGGAAGTCGGCCTGCTGCGCCCCGCGCAGGTCATCGTCAGCTCCGGACCGCCAGCCGGACAGAGCGAGGGGTAGTCCACGACAAAGCTTGTCAGGGGACCGCTAGCTTATGGCCGTCAAATATCGCGACTACTACGAAATTCTCGGTGTCTCCCGCAACGCCTCTGCGGAAGAGATTCGCCGTGCCTACCGGCAGCTCGCGCGCAAGTACCACCCCGACGCCAACAAGGGGGATTCATCCAGCGAAGACAAGTTCAAGGAAATCAACGAAGCATACGAGGTCCTGAAGGACCCTGAGAAGCGCAGGCGCTACGACCAGCTCGGCGACAACTGGCGGCAGGGACAGGACTTCCGCCCGCCCCCCGGTTTCGAAGGCTTTGGCGGCTTCACCGGCAAGGGTGCAGGTGGCGCTGGAGGGTTCAATTTCGGGGACTTCAGCGACTTCTTCGAGGTGCTCTTCGGGCGCGGCTTCGAGCAGGCTGCTGGCGGTGCCGGCGGCCGTGGACCGCGTGTCGAGTTCCGCACGAGCGGCGCCGGCTTCGGCGGCAGCCCCTTCGGCAACGGCCCCGACCCCTTCTTTGAGCAGGCGCAGCAGCCCTCCGCGCCCTCCGAAGCCACCATCGAAGTCCCCCTCTCCCGCGTGCTGCACGGCGGCATGCAGAAGGTCTCCCTTTCCGTACCCGGAAAAGGTACCCGCACCTTCGACATCCGCATCCCCCGCGGCATCGAACAGGGCAAGAAAATACGCCTTCGTGGCGAAGGCCCCGCCGGCGCCGACATTCACCTGAAGGTGCGTTACGCGTCCGATTCGCTCTACCGGATCGAAGGCGAGGACCTGGTCACCGATGCACTGGTCGGCCCGGCCACCGCAGCTCTCGGCGGCAAGGCCGCCGTTGAAACGCCGGACGGCACCGTCAACGTCACCATCCCCCCCGGCAGCAGTTCCGGCAAACGCCTGCGCCTTCGCGGCCGTGGCCTCCCCCGTACCAACGGCACGCAGGGCGATCTATACGTTCAGATCATGATCGGCTTCGAAGCCCCCCCCGGCCCCGAGGAACGCAAACTCTACGAACAAATCCGCGAACTAGGGCAACAGACAGGGTAGGGGCGGCAAGCAGACATCGGGTGATTGCGGCTCCCTGCGGACAGCTCACAGGCGGCTGACGGCCCGAAGCCACCCGGATTCGTGGTCAACATGGCACCGGGTTGAGGTGACTCCTTCCCCACCCGGCACGACGGTTTCCCCCGCGCCCGCTCCGTCCATGGAGTTTCCCTTTGATCGGCCTGTGCTGCGGTGGCATACACAAAAGCGCGAGTTGGAGCGACACCCTGCTCCACCGCTTTGCCAACTGCACGAGGCCCCTTTGCTGGAGAAACCGGACGTTGACAAGAAGAAGGCCCTGATCGCCTATCTTGTGGGCATACGCCGCAAGGAAGACTCCCCCCGCGAAGCGGCCGAGCACCTCGAAGAACTCATGCGCCTGTGCGAGACCATGGGGCTCCAGGTGGCAGGCGATGAGACGGTGTCACTGTCCCAGCCCACCGCGGCCCTGCTGCTCGGCAAGGGCAAAGTCGAGGAGATCAAGGCTTCGGCTGAGATGGCCGGTGCCGAGCTGATCGTCATCGACGACGAACTCTCCCCCGGCCAGCAGCGCAACTGGGAGAAGGAGACCGGCCTTGTCGTGATCGACCGCCTGGAGGTGATCCTGGATATCTTCGCCCAGCGTGCGCAGACGCGTGAGGCGCGGCTTCAGGTGCAGCTCGCCCGGCTCGAATACTCCCTCCCCCGGCTCAAACGCGCCTGGACCCACCTTGAACGCCAGCGCGGCGGCGGCGGGTTCATGGCTGGCGCGGGCGAGGCACAGATCGAGGTGGACCGCCGACTCGTCCGCGACGCCATCGCCCGGTGCAAACGCGAGATCAAGGAAGTCCGCCGGCAGCGCGCCACACAACGCAAGAGCCGCAAGGGCAGGCCCACACCGACTGCAGCCCTCGTCGGCTATACGAACTCCGGCAAGTCCTCCGTCCTCAACCACCTCACCGGGGCGAACGTTCTCGCGGAGGACAAGCTTTTCGCCACGCTCGACCCGACCACGCGGCGGATCCTCCTCCCGAACAACCAACCACTCCTGCTGACCGACACGGTGGGCTTCATCCGCAAACTGCCCCACCAGCTCGTCGAGGCCTTCATGGCCACGCTCGAAGAGTCCCAGCAGGCGGACTTCCTCCTCCATGTGCTCGACGCGAGCCACCCCGCGGTGCTGGACCACCTGCGCGCAACCAACGCGGTGCTGGAAGAACTCGGCATCGAATCAAAGCCAGTACTCCACGTGCTGAACAAGATGGACCTGGTGGAGGACCCCGTCGCGGTGGCGGAGCTGCGCCGCGTCGCTGCCCCCAGTGTCTGTACAAGCATGGCAAACGGCGAGGGCGTCGGCGAGCTGATGGAGCGGTTGGCCGAATTCGCTTCCGGCGGCATGAAGGAGGTCCATCTGCGCGTTCCCGCCTCGCGCGGCGACCTGATCGGCCTCGTCCACCGCGAGGGCCACGTTCTGTCTATGCGGTACGACGACAGCAATTGTCTGATGGACGCCGAACTGCCGGTGCGCTTCCTGGACCCCGTCCGCCCGTTCCTCCTCGAAGAGCCCGCCCCCGCCTCGCCCAACGGCCCGCAACGGGGTCCCGCAACATGAAGGGCGCCCGCGTCGTTGTCCTCGACGACGAACAGAACATGGGGCGTGTCCTCACCAAACTGCTCAAGTTGGAGGGCTGCACGGTCACCGCGTTCCAGAGCCCGCGCGAGGCGCTCGAACACCTCTTCGCCGAACCGCCCGACGTGCTCATCACCGACCTGCGCATGCCCGAAATGGACGGCGAGGAGGTGCTCGAGCGCGTCCGCGACAAGGGCCTCCCGTGCGAAGTCATCCTCATGACTGCCTACGGCACGGTCGAAAGTGCGGTGCGCTGCGTGCGCCATGGCGCCTACGACTATATTACGAAACCGTTCGATACGAAGGCGCTTGTGGGTACGGTGCGCCAGGCTGCCGCCAGCGCCCGCCGCAAGTACGGGGCGGGCACGGCAACCCCGTCTCCAACGGGCGAAATGCACCGGCTGGTGGGCAGCTCCCCCGCAATGGAACAGACACGCGGCCTGATAGAGCGGTACGCGCAGGTGGACAGCCCAGTGCTCATTGCCGGGGAGAGTGGAACCGGCAAGGAACTCGTCGCACAGGCCATCCACGCCGGCTCTCCCCGCCACAACGCGCCCTTCGTCGCGGTGAACTGCGCGTCTATACCCGAGACGCTCATGGAGAGCGAGCTGTTCGGCCACGAAAAGGGTGCCTTCACCGGCGCAGACGAAAGCCGCGCAGGACTGATGGAAGCCGCGGACGGGGGCACGCTGTTCCTCGACGAAATCGGCGAGCTGCCCCTGGGCCTCCAAGCAAAGCTGCTTCGTGCGCTCCAAGAGAAGGAAATCACACGTGTCGGCTCCGTCCACCCCCGGCCGGTCAACGTGCGTATCCTTGCCGCGACAAACCGGTCGCTCTCCCGCATGTCCGAGGGGGGCACTTTCCGCCAGGACCTTTATTATAGACTCAACGTGCTGCGGCTGACCGTCCCTCCTCTGCGCGAGCGGCGCGGAGATATACGCGAGCTGGCAGAGCATTTCCTCGCGGAACAGCGCACCGCTTCCGGCAAACCGGACCTGCACCTGGCGCCGGACGCGCTCGGCGTGCTCGAAAACCGTGGGTGGCCGGGCAATGTGCGTGAGCTGCGCAACGCCATTGAGCGCGCGGCGGTGCTGTGCGACGGGGACGAGATCGACGCGAAGGAACTGCATGCCGGCGAGCGCGAGTCCTCCCGCGAAGTGCCCCGCCTGGATGTTCCGGGGGCGCCGGGCGCAGAGGGCCTGCCGGAATTCCGCGAAGCCCGCGACCAGTTTGAGGCCGACTACCTCAGCGCCCTCCTCCGTTCCTGCAAGGGGAACGTCTCCGAGGCGGCAAAACGTTCCGGCATGAGCCGGCGGAATCTATACGACAAACTGGAAAAGCTTCATCTCGATCCGGCGCAGTTCAAGGGCTGACGGGTAAACCCCGCCACCGAATCATCAAGGCCCGGTAAAGGCGGCAAAACTTGCCCGGGTCGTGAGCGGTGTGCTCATTACGGATCCGCGTTGTACAAGAAAACACGCACTCTATGGCAACCGGCTGCGCTGCTCGCGGAGGAATCCCTCCATCCGGCCGAGCAGTTTCCCCTCCGGCGCGCGCATCAACGGCAAGTCGGGCAGCGAATGGATGAACCGCCGGCCGTAGGATTTACTGTATAGACGGTCGTCCACGGCCAGGATGGCGCCGAAGTCCTCCGCGCTGCGGATCAGCCGGCCGAAGCCCTGCTTGAATCGGATGACCGCCCGCGGCACGGATAGATTGTGGAACGGGTCGCGGCCGCACTTCGTCAGGTATTCGCACTGCGCCGCGACGAGTGGCTCGTCCGGCACGTCGAACGGCAGCTTTGCGATGATCAGCAGCTCCAGCGAGCGGCCCGGCACGTCCACGCCCTCCCAAAACGAGGAGGTGGCGAACAGGACGGAGGTTTCCTCCTCCCGGAACCGGTTTAGCAGACGCGTGCGGCTGTCTGTCCCCTGTGCGTATAGAGAGATGGACGTGTCCGCGAGCTGGTCCCGGCAGAGGCGGTGAACGCGGTTCAGCATTCCGTAGCTCGTGAACAGCACAAGCGCCCTGCCGCCGGACACACGGATGGCCGCGGAAACGAAATTCGCAATGGCGTCATCCCGCGGCGGCATGCTGGCGGGCAGGCCGAAGAAAACCCGTTCCCTGTATAGAAAGGGTGACTCGAGCATCAGGTACTCAACGGGCCGCGGTTCCGCGGGCGGCAGCTCCTCCTCTGCCGGCTTGCCGCCCTCCTCCTGCGTGCTCTCCTGCTGCCCGGGCGCGATTGTCTGCTCGCCGGGTGGGGGGAGGCCGACTCGCTCCCGGAAGAACTGAAATTCCTTGTCAACGGTGAGCGTTGCACTCGTATAGACGGCCGAACGTGTCCGCGCGTGCAGAATGTCGCGGAGGAAGCTGCTCACGTCGAGCGGCGCCGAGGCGAGTTCGATCCGCAAGCCCGATGGCTGAAGGAAGGCGCTGCCGCGTCCCCGCATCGGCTTCCTTTCATGGACACGGGCCCAGCGGCACGCCGACGAGTCAGGGCGCTGGAAGGCGCGGATGGCCTTCAGGGCCCGATCCAGCCGGCGCAGCATCGCCGCCCAGTCCCCCATGACCCCCTGCACCTCGTTGTCCAGCTTCTCATTTTTCGACAGGCGGCTCGACCAATTGCCGAAAACTTCACCTGTCTGTTCGTATAGCTCCTCTGCCGTGTCCTGGAGTTCCTGCAACTGCGCCGTCAGCTCGCGCAGTATCCCACCCGGACCGTTATTCCACTCCGGGGATTCATAGAGGGAGTCCGGCAGGCGGATGCGTGCCTCCTCGCGGCCCTTCGGGTGCGGAGTCCGCGTCAGGTCCAGCAACTCGTCCGGAAGGTCACGGAACGCCGCTTCCACTGCACTTCGCGCCTCGTCCACGGTCTGCCGGAGGCGCAGCTCCATTTCCAGCACGACCGGTTGGAGTTCATCCCGCAGGCCCGGGTCGTCTATTTTTCCGGAAAGTATGGAGCCGAGACTTGGGACCACGCCGAGCGGCTTCGTCCCGCCACGCTGGTCCTTTCTGTATAGACGCGAGACGATCCGCTGCACGCCCAGCCGCGTGATTCGTGTGGAGAGGCTGTCTCCCGCGACGCGCTCCAGGTTGTGCGCCTCGTCCACGACCACGCGCCGGAACGGAGGCAGCAGCACCGTCTCCCCCCAGCGGCCCGTCTGCTGGCGTATATACAGGTCGGCCAGCAGCAGTGCATGGTTCACCACGAGCACCTGCGCCTCGGCGCCGCGCCGGCGCGATTCGTAGAAGAAGCACGGATTGAAGAACTTGCACCGCTGCGGGTTGCAGTTGTCGCCGTCGCTTTGCACCTCTTCCCACAGCGCGTCGTCGATGGCAAAGGGAAGCTCTCCACGATCGCCCGTGCGCGTTTCCTCCACCCACTGGCGAAGGCGGCCGAACGGCCCGAGGTTCTCCCGCGAAAAGAGGTCCTGCTGGTGCTCGCCCGCCCATTCGGCCTTGCGCTGGCACGCGTAGTTGCCACGTCCCTTCATGAGCGCTGCCTTCACTTCGACACCGAGCATCCGCCGCAGGTCCGGTATATCCTTCTCGAAAAGCTGCTCCTGCAACGTCTTCGTGTGTGTACTGACAACCACCTTGTCATTGTTCCGCAGCGCGTAGAGCACCGCCGGCACCAGGTAGGCCAGCGACTTTCCCGTGCCCGTCCCCGCCTCCACAACGGCGACCCCGTCGCCGTTCAGCGCGCGCGTCACCGCCTTGGCCATTTCCAACTGTTGCTCGCGGCTCTCGTAGGCCGGCCCGAGGGCACGCGAAAGCCGGCCGCCGGGGCGGAAAATCTCCTCGATTTCCCCCTCGCCCACCTCCTTGCGGTCCACGGGTGCGCTTGGCCGGACCACCACCCGGCACCGGCTCGCCCGGTTGTCTATAATATAGAAACCGACGCCGAGCATCCCCGCCCGTGCCGCAATCGAGAGATCCGCTTCCGATGGTTCGAGAAAACCCGAAGGGTGGTTGTGCAGAATAACGTCGCCCGGTTTGGCGCGATTGAACGGCGCGGGAACGGTCTCCGCTGAGCCGAACGCCTCCGCGCTGACCGAGACGATCCGGCCGCCCTCCCCGGTCCGGCCCACGAAGAAGACCTCCACGCCGCCATGCCGGCGGATTTCCGCCGCGCAGGTCTCCGCTGCCCCATCGTCGAGGAGCACCTCCGCCGGCCCGGCGGGCGGGGATTGTGGCTCGATCGGATGTTCTTCTTCCTGCAAGGGCATAGGCGGCGCACTCCGTCTCCGGAGCGCACCCTGCCCACCCCCCGGCCTCACGGCAAGCCCTTAGATCAGGCCGGACATGAGCCCGAGCGAGACCAGCAGCAGCAGTGCCCCGACAAGGTACTGGATGCCGGGAAGCGTCACCTTCGGGAGGAGCCACCGGCCGGCGAGAGCACCCCCCAGCGCCGCCGTCACGGCTGCCGTCAGCAGCAGGCCGTGTTCCCTCCATTGCAGGGCGAGGAACGAGTCCGTATAGACGGCGAGGCGCGCCAGGTCCACCATGCAGGCGATGACGACGCCGGTCGCGATGAAACCCTCGCGCGAGAGACCGCACTTTATGAGAAAGGCGCTCCGCAGGGCGCCCTGGTGGCCGGAGAGCCCGCCGAAGAAGCCGGAGAGCAGCCCGCCAAGCGGCAGGTACTTGGTCGGGATCTCGATCTTCCGCAGGCGCGGCAGCAGGTCCATGCTCGCAAAACCGAGCATCAGAACCCCGATGGTGAGCTTGAGCGGCGTGATGGAGAACTCGCGCCCGGCCAGCGTATAGGTCACCCATCCCTCGGCCTGTGCCAGGGTGACGAGTAGCCCCGAGCCCACGAAGGCCGCGGCGAGCGCCGGTACCCCGAAGCGGAACACGGCTGCCCGGTCGGCGAACTTGCCCACCAGCGACAGCTTGAACAGGTTGTTGGCGAAATGCACGATGGCAGTGAGCGCCACCGCCACCGGCGGATCGAAGAAGAGCACGAAGGCCGGCAGCAGGAGCGTCCCGAGCCCGAACCCGCTGAAAAACGTCAGGAACGAGGCAAAAAGCGCGACGGTGGCGAGCAGAATCAGGTCCATGACATCCCCGTGGACGAGTGGTTGGGCACCGGCCCGGATCGAGCGCCACACTCGGCCATCTTGCCCGCGGGACAAGCAGGAAGCCGCCGGCCGGAGGCCCTGCCACGGCCGTTTCCCGAGGACCCCTCCCGCTCCATCGGCAGCGGACGCCCCTTTTGGCTTGTCCAAAGGTGGCACCGTTCTTCACTCTTTCCGTATTCTCACCGCCCCCAGCGGGGTGGGTGATGGGGGACGCACTTGAGCGGCAACGATCGCGAGGAACAAAGCGGCAGCCGGAAGAGGCTCACCGAGCGCCTTTTAGCCAAGGCCCGCGAGTTCCACCAGTGGGTCAAGGTGGCGGAGCCCGAAGAGCTGTTCGACCGCACCCGCTACCTCGAAGTGCAGGTGTACCGCTTCATTCTGCTGCTGATCGCCGGCATCCAGCGCACCGAACTCGCTCGCCGCGCCGCCTCCCTCACCTACACCACCATCCTCTCCATATTTCCCCTGCTGGCCGTCGTGACCTCCATCGCGGCGATCTTCTATACGGAGGAGCGCGAGCAGGAGTTCGTCGTCATGCTCGAACAGCAGCTCCTTCCCTCCGCAGCAGGGATGGCCGCGGACCCGCAGGACCTGTCGGAGGAGGAGGCCGAGCTGCTCCAGAGCCAGGAGGAGTTCGCCGCGCGCATGCGCAACTTCTTCACCGAGGTCAGCAGCAGCTTCCGGCAGAGCGCAGGCGGCGTTGGTGTCATCGGCTTCGTGGGCCTGCTGCTCGTCGGCGGGTTCCTGTATTATTCCATCGAATCGGTGGTGAATCAGACCTGGCAGACCACCCACAGGGGGAGGTGGACACGCACGTTCACCAACTTCATCACGATCCTGGTATTGGCGCCCATTGTGATCGGTTTGTCCGTCACCTCGACCGCCGTGGCCACGGCGTTCCTCGATGCCGATGCCGTGGCCGTTGTCCCCGTGGCGGAGGAGGAACCGGCGGAAGAGAACGGAGTAACGGAAGAGGAAAGCGAAATTGAAGAGAACGCTGAAACGGGCGAAGCGGAAGAGAACGGAGTAACGGAAGAAATCGGCGAAACCGAAGAGAACGTTGAAACGGGCGAGCCGGAAGAGGACGGAGTAACGGAAGAGAACGGCGAAACCGAAGAGGACGCCGAAGAGGACATGGAGGAGGTCCAACCCATCATCGGAAGCGCTCCGGAGGCGCTCCAGCGCCCGCTCGAACGCGTCCGCACCGTCACCATCCGCTTTGGGTTCCTCCTGCCCTTCATCCCACTCACCCTCAACGGGCTCATGCTCGCGGTGGCCTACTCCTTCCTGCCCAACGTGAAGGTGTATTTCCGCTACGCGATCTTCGGCGGCCTGACCGCCGCCGCGCTTTGGGAAATCGCCCGCTACTTCTTTTTCTATTACGTCTATATGTCGTTTGTGAACCGGACGCTCGCGGACGCGCTTGGCGCCAGCGTCGTCTTCCTCATCTGGATATACATCACCTGGATGATTCTGCTGCTGGGGAACCTGATCGTCTATA
>SLMS01000313.1 GCA_007133495.1 Candidatus Sumerlaeota bacterium
ACGTTGGTCCAGTCGGCAGCTCCTCCGTGGCCTCCGATCTCCCCATTGGTACCAGACCCGTGGGCGAAGCTGACGGTCCAAGTTGCGCCACCATCGGTGCTGACACCGACGAAGGGGCGAAGGTCAGGGCCTTTCAACCAGAGATCAAAGTCAACGTTCGTTCCCTCCGCCACAGGACCGAAGGAATTGCTGTGAGCGAAGTACCGGAAAGTGAAGTCGCTTGCAGCCCGAACGCTCAACATTGCCGAAGAGCCGGTGGTTCCGGGCCGAAGGTCGGTGGTTTCTTCGGTAATTGTGGGGGGCGTACCGCCCTCGTTGCCGCCGGAGTCGATCTGCGTGAGGTCCCAGTTGTCCGGCACGCCGCCGGTCCAACTCTCGAGGTCCCCGTTGACGAGCAACTCCTGGGGTTGTGCCGGGGCAGCCTGAAAACCCGCTGCCACGGCCATTGCTGAGGCGAAGACTATCAGTCTTTTCATGTTTCGCCTTCTCCTTGGGGGGGGGGATTTTGCACCCCGGAAACTCACGCCGGGGCCGCATTTTCCGGGGTTCAAGCGGAGAAGCAGCCGCTTCTCCCCCAAGGCACAGAAGACTGTGGCTACACCACTTCCCATCAAAGGGAGCCTGCATGGGGGGGGGAATGCGGGCTGACCTCCACTATCCACGGATTCCCGGAACAAGGGCACCTCCAAGCACCTCGGGTCAATACTTATTTTGATGCTTTTTCTCCCGCAAAAGCCCCCCGGACAAGAGGGCGTCAAGGTTCAGCCCCCACTGTCGGGCACGGAGTGCTTCTCCAGGGCCGCCCTCCACGCCAGACGGTACCGCTCTTCATGCAGGAGACGGGAAACGGCGTCCCGGAGTTCCTCGAGGGGCGGCACCTCGCCAACCTCCCGGCGATGCACCTCATAGATGAGGAACATGCCGCGCCGCACGACCGGCCCTTCCACCGAGCCGACGGGCGCCCGGGGAGCGAGAGAGCTGAACAGCCGTCCCGCCGCATCAGGGTGGTCACCCTTCAGGGTAACGTGGACGTGGCGCAGAGGCCCCTCGCCGAAGCTCGCGGCGATCTCCTCCACGGAGTGCCCGTTGGTAACTAGGGTCTCCGCGGCGGCGACAGCCTCGTTCCACCCGGCCGGAGCAACGGAGCCGTCGGCAGGCATGGAGACCTCCAGCACCTCGGCCCAGACTTTCGGCGGCCGCCGGAACCGGTCGGTGTGTTCCTCAAGGTAAGTCTGCAACTGATCGTCCGTAAGCTCTCCGATCTCAATGTTCTCCTCCCGCCATCGGTGGGCAGCAGCAGAATGGCGCAGGTGGGTGAGCAATCGCTCCGTTTCGGGCAGCCGTAGGACAGCAGCGCGAAGCTCCTCCCGGCCCAGAGCGTCCCGTCTCAGGTGACTGAACAATGCGCCGAAAAAGAGCGGGCCGGTCAGGCGGATTTGCTCCTCGGTCAGGCTGGGAGCCCGCTGGCGGAGGACCTCGAGAGTGAAGGGCTCCGCCCCTTCCAGCCGGAAGAGCATGGTCGAGGGCTCCTCCGGAATCTCCTCCATGTCAAGAAACGGTGTCTCCAGCACGCCCTCCCCCAGCTTCTCGCGGATGAAGGCGAGTTCCGCCAGCCGGGCAGCACCAAGGTGGGCGCGCGCGCCGCGCAACGCCGGGGCGCCTCCCCCTGTGGCCGCTTCGGAAAAGTGAAGGGCTAGCGCCTGCTCAAGGAGGTAATCCATGTTGGCGGCACTAATAACTTCCTCTGCGGCGGGGAGGGCGGTACCTCCGACGCGTGTGAGGAACCGACGCTCGGCCTCCTTGATCCGGGCGGCGGTCTCCAGCAAGCGCTCCTCCGGTTCCACATGGCCCTGATAGAACTCGAGCAGGGCGGGCTTTTCCCGAAGCCAGATGTTGAGGAGAATGTTGACCTCGGCAGGTTTCAGGTCACCGGCCGGTGTGGCAGCGGGGGCGGACAGGCAGCCGCCCAACGCCAGGCAAATTACCGGGGCGAACAACAATCTGGAGAAGATTCGGAACGGCATAGGGGCTCAGGCGTCCGGAACAAGAGCTGATGGCATCCGTGGAACAGCGAGACCGGGGGCAGGTCAAGGCCGTTGACCACGGGCCGTGCCCGTCCCGCCACCAAGAAGGGCGCCCCGGCCGCTGGGACCGGGGCGCTGTACCGCAACTGCTGCTGTCAGGGATGGGCGCCTCATGAGCGCCGGTGAGTGGCTTAGTGGACGATCTCCATCCAGTCCATGACGCCGACGATGCCGCCAACCCAGTTGGCTCCGCCGCCGAGCGGCTCACCGCCGGTGCCCGCGTCGGAGTAGCCCTCGCTCTGGACGTCGAGGAAGTCCTCCTCCGCGGGGTCTTCGGTGACGAAGTGCGGGTCGAAGGGGATGGTGTCGCTGACGTTGTAGGTGCCAGCCCCTTGCAGCGGATTGGGGTCGAGGGCGTGCGGCCCGTCTTCGACCAAGGCGCTGTTGGAGATGTTCACCGTCACGTTGGCTGTCGCCTGCAGGGTGTTGTCCTCGCCGGCGAAGATGGTGTCGGTGATGTTGAAGGTGAGTGGGTTGTCGCTGTCCAGGTTGAGAAGGTGTCCGTGCCCATCCGACTCGAACAAAGTCACGTCGGAGACGGTGACCGTCCCCTCGGTAATCACGCCGGACCCGGTCAGGAAGCCAATTTCGCCGGACCTGAGGGCGTCCTCGTGTTCGGCCTGGTTTCCGTGGAAGATCACGTTGTTGATATTCATCCCGCCGGAGAGGTCGGCGCCCCAGACGCCAAGGCCCTGTGCACCGTTGCCGATGAACCGGGCATGAGAGATCGTGGGAAGGACCGCTGCCGGCTCGGCGGACGCATCCCAGAAGAACACGCCGCCGCCCGTGTCGAACACGTTGCCGTTGCCGCTGATGACAACCGGATTCTCTTCCGTTCCTTCGATCGTCAGCACGCCGTTGGGTACGCGGAAGCCAAGGCCGTGGAAGGCGTTGTCGAGGATGTGCGTCCCCGGCCCGATGTTCATGATCAGGCCATTGGCGTCCCCGTGGGTCTCGATACCGGCCGAGCCATGGTGGGCGATGACCGTGTCGCTGATGTTGATCTCGAACCCGCTCTTGCTCTGGGCCAGGACCTGGATGCCGCGGCGGGCGTTGCGGTAGAAGCCGCAGCCCACCAGGTTCATGGTGCCGGATTCGGGATAGACGGTGATGGCGCCGACGGTTCCCGAGTGGTGGTAGTGGGCGATGACCACGTTCTCGAAGTTGAACACCGTGTCCGACCCTGGCTGGTTGAAGCCGAGGAAGGGCGAGCCGGTGCCAAAACGTGTCGCGTCGCCCGCGTCACCGCTGGCGCCGGGGATGTCTTCATGCGGGTCCCACGGTTCGTTGCCAGCCTTGCTGGCGGTGAAGAGCAGGTTGCGAAGCGTGATGGTGTTGCCCAGGTTCACGTCGTTGCCGCCAATCGAGAATGGACGCGCTCCGCGGGTGCCCTGCGCGGCGTCGAACTCGGGGATCACGATCAGGTCTTCAATCACGATGGTTTGACCGTCGTTATCCATGGGGATGTTAAGATAGACATCGTCGTTGGCGGCGAGGATTATCGGCCGGCCGTCCTGCTTGCCGGCTGTCTGGCCGGTGACGATGATATCGTCAATGAACCCGTCGCGGAAGGACGCCTGCGCGGTGTCGGTGAAGCCGGCCGTGATGACGAATTCGACGGGCTGGCCGTTGTTGTGCGCGCCCATGGCCATCACTCCGGTGATGGCCTCGCTGAGCGTCTCGTAGTCCTCGCCGGGGCCGACGGTGACGCTGAGCGGCAGGGGTTGCGGCTTGATGTAAACTGCCACCTGGTCGCCGAACTGGCTGACGAACAGGTATTCGTAGTGTTCCCCGGGGATGACCGCGATGCCGGAGGGCTGGTCGAAGTTCTGGGGTTCATTGCCCCACTGGGTGATGGTCTGGACAAGTTCCCCCGACTCGGCATGCACGATATAGACGGCATTGTCCACCGAGTTGGAGAAGATCACGCTGTCGTCGTAGTTGCGCACGCTCGGGCGGACGGCGGTTCCGGTCTCGCCGGCTTCGAGCACGAGCTCGTTCTGCGTATAGCCGGTGGGGTCCGCGGCGCTGCCGCCGAAGATGCGGTAGAGGCTGCCATCCGAGACGGCGTAGATTTCGTCGTCGCCGCCGTCAATGGGACGTACCGCCAGGTCACGCACGGCCTCGGGGAATCCGGGGGAGATGCCGGAATCGGCTGCGAAGGTGATGGCCGCGCCGGTGTCGGTGGGGACGGTGTACAGCCCGCCCCAGATATTGTTCGTGACGAGGTTCGCCTCATCACTGAACAAGGAAGCACCGACCTCGCGCCCGCTTTCGCCCGGTGTCAGAAGCCAGACCTGGTCGCCGTCGGCATCGTACTTGACGATCTCACCGGCCTTGGCGCCCGTGGCGTCGCCGACAAGATAGACGTTGTCCTCCGAGTCCACAGCCAGGCCCTGGAAGGCGTTGTCTATATCAGCATTGACGTGGAGGACTTCTGCGGTGGGCTGGTTG
>SLMS01000095.1 GCA_007133495.1 Candidatus Sumerlaeota bacterium
CCCTCCCTCCACTTCTCCAGCGGCCGCTTGTGCCACTGTGCCCGCAAGTGCTCCTATATATACATAGACGAGCGTTCCCGGCATCATGCCGATCCAGGACGCAAGCGCATAGTGCCAGAACTTCACCTTCGTCAGCCCGTAGGCGTAGTTGATGAGATTAAAGGGGAAGACTGGACTCAGGCGTGTCAGGAAGACAATCTTCCAGCCGCGATCGGCCACGGCGCGGTCCACTGCGGCAAACTTCGCGCTTCCGGACACCTTCTTTTCGATGGCGTCCCGGGCCACAAACCGGCCGATCAGAAACGCCAGAGAGGCGCCGATCGTGCTCCCGATGGAAACCACGATGAAACCCCACAACAGGCCGAATATCGTGCCGGCTCCCACCGTGAGGATAAATCCCGGCAGGAACAACACCGTAAACAGGATATACAAGAGGGCAAACACCAGATACCCCCAAATCCCAAGGCCTTCCACCCATCGCAGGAAGTTTACGGTGTATTCATCCAACGGAAATATCTGGTTTATGGCAACCAGCACAGCGACGATGCCAACCAACCCGGCAATCTTCCATGGGAAAGTCCTGCGTTTCGCTCCCTGATGCTGTTGCTCCATTGCTGCCTCAGCCATGAGCTGCCTTCTCCTTTCCGGGGTGCGTGATTCCGGCGTAGCCGAAGATCCTGCCGAGCCACTTGCGCGTTTTTGGCTGAAAGAGTTTCTCCCCGAAGTAGAGCGAGATTCCGCGCTTGTTGATCTCCGAGAGCGTAGGGTACGCATGCACCGTGCTCATGATGTCCTTCGCCTTGGCCCCCGCCTTGATGGCGAGAGCGAACTCGTGAATCATCTCGCCAGCGTGCTGGCCAACGATTTGTGCGCCGAGAATCCGCCCGCCGCGCAGACCGAAAAGGCTCGGCGGCTCGAGGAGCACCTTCACAAGGCCTTCGCGCCGGCCCTCCGCGATCGCCCGGTCATTGTCCCGGAACTCTGCACGGGCGACGACATAAGGAACGCCCTCCTTCTTCGCCATCGATTCGTTCAAGCCCACGTTCGCCAGTTCGGGGTCGGTGTAGGTACACCACGGGAAGCCCTTGAAGGACGTCTTTGCCGGAAGGCCGAAGATCGCCTTCCGGATGAACGTGCCCGCCTGGAGGCCGGCAGAGTGGGTAAACATAAAACCCCCGATAACGTCCCCGATGGCATAGATATGCTTCACGTTGGTCCGCTGGGAGGCATTCACTTCGATGCCACGCCTGCCGTACTTGACCCCGGCGTTTTCCAGTTTGAGCTTCTCCACGTTGGGCGCCCGCCCCACCGCGACGAGAATCTCATCCACTTCCAGCTCTTCCTCGGCGCCCTTTCTTTCGTATATTATCTTCTTCCCGCTCCCGGTCTTTTCGACGGAAAGCACCTTGGACTGGCACAGAACACGGCCCCCGTCCTCCTCCAGGGACCTCCGGACCACGGCGGCCATTTCCGGGTCGTCCTTCGACAGGATTTCCGGAGCAGCTTCGAAAACGGTCACCTCCGCGCCAAGCTGACAGTGAGCCCATGCCATCTCCGTCCCTATCGGACCGCCGCCGATTATGGCGAACCGTTTCGGGAATTCCGGCATGGAGAAAACCGACTCGTTCGTGACGAAACCGGCTTCCTCGATTCCCTTCACCGGAAGGGGAGCAGCCCGGGAGCCCGTGGCAAGAAGCACAATTTTTCCTGTGATGGTGGTTCCATTAACCTCCACGGTGTGCGGGTCCTTGAAGGAGCCGAAGCCCTCGATCACGTCCATACCCATGTTGCGGAACCATGCAGCGTCCTCGTGCTCGCGGATGGTATCCTGCACAGCCGTGACGCGCGCCTTTACGGCCTCGTAGTCTATCGAATAGCCGTCCACTTTAATACCTGCCTCGCCGGCTTTGCGCACGGTTTTGGCCTTTCGTGCGGCTTCGAGAAGCGACTTGCTCGGCACGCAACCATAGTTGAGACAATCGCCACCGATACTCCGCCCCTCGACAAGAGCCGTGCGGAGACCAAGTTTCGTCGCTCCCACCGCGCCGACCAGGCCTCCCGAGCCGGCACCGATGACAATCAGGTCGTAGTCGTACTTTTGGGACATTGCGAAGTATATCCTTTCTGGTGTTTTTCCCTTCTTGCCCCTTCTCTCCCGCGCGCGTGGGCAGCATTGCCGGAAAGCCGCGCATCCCTTCCGGCTCTGTGTTTTTCGGCAGCAAATCGGTCCGGTTGCATGAAGTACCGGACAGTGATGCAAAAGTCCATCAACGTCCTCAAGACCGCTCCGCGCCGTCCGAACCGCCGTCCGGAGCTGACGACCGGCGGGTCGAGGAGCACCGTCCGGCCCGCCTGCTTCATCCGCCGGGACATTTCGAGGTCCTCCAGGCACCGCAATTCCGGAAATCCTCCAATCCGGCGGAAAACACCCCGACGGACGAACATCGCCTGGTCTCCGAGATACCAGCCGAGCACTTTCCCGCGTATATCCGCCAGCCGGCACGTCCATCCCAGGAACCACGAGGGCGAATCGAAACGCCTCGCAAACGCGCCGCCCACAACCGACGGGTCCGCGAGCGCCTTCCGGAGTCTGATCCCCGCGCTTGGGGGCAGAATCGTGTCCGCGTGCAGAAAGAGCAGAACCCTGCCGCGGCCGTGTTCCGCGCCAATGTTCATCTGAACGGCGCGGTTTCCGGCGGTGGAGTGGACGACACGGGCGCCATGGGACCTGGCGGCTGCGGCCGTCCCGTCCGTGCTGTTTGCGTCCACCACAATGACCTCCGCCGCCGGAAACACGCGGCGTGCCGCGGCGAGCGTCCGGGGAAGGTTGCCCGCCTCGTTGAGGGCAGGGACGACGATGCTGACAGTAATTCGGGCCGGCATCAGGTCTCCTCGCCCAGTCCGGGAAGATATACGTCCGCCTCGGGCTGGTCAGCCCGGAAGGAGAACCAGAACGCCACAGCCGAGGGAACCGGCTCGCCTTCCTCCGTATAGACACTCCAGCCGCCGTAACGCGGATCGCCGGAGGATATGGAAACCCTTGTGCCGGCGATTTCGTCCGTGACCTCCCCTTCCTCCTGCTGAACGGCCTGAAGCACAGAGTAGGGATAGCCTTTCACCGCGCCGCCGTGCCGTACGATCAGGACACGCTCCTTGGGTGGAAAATCCGCATCCGCGGCCTGTTCCCACTCGACAGGGAACATCAACTGATCACTGGCAAAGTACCCCGTGTAGGGGTTCCGCTGGTAGTCACGTGTATACCCGGTGTTCAACGAGAGAACCTCCGTTTTGGGATGGGAGTCCACCCAATCCCGCCACGTGGTGACCGAGGAGGAGACGAGTTCCAGTTCCAGTCCTTCGTTCGCGGCCGTACCGCAGACCGCGCGCATCTGCATCTGGCTCCAGAGGCTCTCGTCCTCCTCGCGCTCCGCACGGTCGTACATCAACACATTCGAGTTGTACAGCAGGCCGCTGACACCAAAATCGCGTACCTCGCCACCCACCGTGCGGTTGAAGACAAGCGACGAATCGCAGAGCGGGCAGTAGGTGACGAGCACGTGCATGCCACCGACAGTGTCGTTGACCAGCTCATGCCAGTTCAGAATCCGGAGCGGATAGGCGCGCGCCTCGTCACCGTGAGCCACACCGATGACGATGTCCTCCCCGTCGAGGTAGTCCGCCTCTCCGGCTGCAAGCATTTCCGGATCGGTGAGTGCCGGGATGCCGTCCTTCGGTGGGCCACCGGCCTCAACCTGGTCCCAAGAGAGGAGACAGTCTTCGGAATCGAAGTCCCAAGCCGCCAAGGCGGGCACTGCCCCGGCGCCGGTGGCAAGAAGGGGAGTGGGGCTGCGCGCCTGTCTGATCAATTGGGCCACTCCAAGGACAGCCACGACAACGAGCAGGCTCAGCAGGATGGCCATGCGGGAAATTGCCGCCCGCCATCCGGTTTGAAGGAGTTCCGTTCCTTTCAGGGCCGATGCGCTCATGACACACCTCCGGCAGACAAGGGACTCCCCGGTAGCTTCCGCTCCAGAGGAGGATGGCTATCCCCGTGCCCTCCCCCGGCAGGAATGCCGGAGAGCAACGGGCCGCCATCTGGCCGGAACCCTACGGACCGGTCTCCGGCGAGGGTGTGAAGTATTTACGCAGGGGACCTGGCGGGCTTGTCGCCACCGGCAAGTTCCTCCAGCCTCTCCACGTCGCGCAGATACGTCCAGCCCTTCGAGGATTCCACGAGACCTTGGTTCCGGAACTTCTTGAGGAGAATGGAGACCATCTCGCGGCTGGTGCCGATCAGCTTGCCGAAGTCCGCATGGGAAAGCGGCAGGGTCAGTTTGATGCGGCCATCGGACATCTCGCGGCCCACCTGCTTGGAGAGGTCGAGCAGTGCCAGAGCAAGGCGCACTTCGGCCGGTTTCATCATCATCTCGGCCAGGCGCACCTGCAGCTTGCGGATGCGCAGGAAGGAGAGCTTGGTCAGACGGAAGGCGAGGTCGGGGAAGTTGCGCACGAGGGCCTCGAAGCGCTCACGCCCAATCCGGCACAGCACAGCGCCTTCGATGGTGCGGCAATGCTCCCCAAAGGCAGACTGGTCCTCTGGGGTCAGCGCGCCAAAAACGTCGCCCGGCCCAAGCACAAGGACGACTGCCTCGTGGCCCTCCTCGTCAACAAAGGAGAGCTGCACGTGTCCTTTTTTCACGATGTAAAGTGAAGGATCATCCGCCGGGGGCGGCGGGACCACTCGCTTGTTCTCAAGTTCAATCATATCAACGGTTTTTGCGATGTGGTCCCGCTGCTGCTGGGTAAGCTCCGTGAAGAGCGGGCACGCTTTTACGTGCCAGAGTTTCAGTGCGGCTTCCATGTTGGCGCTTCTCCCGCGCTCTGGGAATGAAGGGCCCGCCTGCCGGCATGGCCGTTCCGGTTCGTCCGTCTTCCGTCCGCAGCAAGAGGCGTGCGGCAACTGCGGTCTTTTTTTGCCAGACGTGCCGGGACCATTCAAGGGAGAAGATTTCGCCGCGAAAAACCCAACCCGCTACCGGAGAATCTCCTCGATCGCGGTGAGGCGGAGAATCTGGTGCGGCCGGCTGGTGAGGAGGTAGATCGCCCCGTCGGGACCTGTGGCGACGTCGCGGATGCGGCCGCGGTCCTCCAGGATGACCTCCTCGTGGATGATGCGGTCGTTGCGCACCTGGAGCAGGCGCAGGTCCTCGTTGCGCAGGGCGGTTGCCAGGAGGTGGTTGCGCCAGAGCGGGAATTCGTCGCCGGTGTAGAAGTCGATGGCGCACAGCGCCGTGGAAGGCCGCCAGACCCACACGGGCGGCTCGATGCCGGGGCGGAATCGCTCGCGCGTGATGGTGCGGCCGTCGTAGTGAATCCCGTAGGTGATTTCCGGCCAGCCGTAGTTCTTCCCCGCGCGGATGATGTTGATCTCGTCGCCGCCGCGCGGGCCGTGCTCAGCCGTCCAGAGGTCCCCGGTCAGCGGATAGAAGTCCATCCCCTGCTGGTTGCGGTGCCCGTATGTATAGATGGTGTCGAGGGCATCCTCGTCATCGACGAAGGGGTTGTCCTCGGGGACGGTGCCGTCGTCGTAAAGGCGGTGGACCTTGCCGTTGGGGCTGTCCAGACGCTGGGAGGAGGGAAGGTCCCTGCGGTCGCCGATGGCGAAGTAGAGGTAGCCGTCCTCATCGAAGACGACGCGGGTGCCGAAGTGCCCGGTGGATGTTGTATAGCTTTCCTCCGGCGCCTGATAGACGACCTCCTGGTCCACCCAGCGGTGGTCCTGTATCCTGCCGCGGACCACGCGCGTCTGCCGCGGACCCGAAGTGCCATCGTCCTCCAGACCGTGACTATACGCCAGGTATATCCAACCGTTCTCCTCGTAGTCCGGGTGGGTGGAGACGGCGAGCATGCCCCCCTGTCCTCCCGCGGCGACCGGCGGCGTGTCCTCGATGGGGTCGGGGTGGAGTTCGCCGTCCTCGATCAGGCGCACAGGGCCGGCCCGTTCGGTGACGAGGGCACGCGACTCGTCCAGAAAGGCGATCCCCCAGGGCACCTCAATGCCCTCTCCGACCCAGACCTCCACGCGGACGTCATAGTCGAGCGTCTCCAGCACGTCATAGTCCTCCGGTTCGTCCGCCATGGCAGTGCTTACGGGGACGTACTCCACGCCTTCGATGGCGTCGACGATCAGGTTGATCTGGCGCTCATCGAGCGCGTTGCGGTAGGCGGGCATCCCCTGGTCCTCGATGCCGTCGGCGATGCTGCGGTATATCTCCTCCCGCGAGCCTCCGAACTCCCACTGCCCGTCCACCAGGCTGCTGGCCATGCCGCCGGTCATGTCGGCCCCGTGGCAGGTGGCGCAGTACTGGGCGTAGTAGGCGTCTCCGGGGTGTTCCTGCGTGTTCTGGCCCGTGGCGGGGGAACCGCCGGTGCAGGCCATGGCCACCGGAAAGGCGGCAAGGAGGGCAAAGTGGCTTTTGGCTGGGAATACGCGCATGTCGTAACATCCTTGGCCGGGATTCTTCCCCGGGGGCACGAGGGAAGTCCGGGCAGGATGACGCCTGCCCCCGCCCGATGGCAAGCTCAAGATTCCGCCCCCGCGAATCGGCAGGGCACACTGCCGCCTTGCGCCGGAAGCGGCGTTGGCACATAAATGCGATTCTTGACCGGCCGGGGACAGGCTGCGCTCCCCCGCCGGCAACGCACCAACCCGAGGCAAACGGCCCATGGAAATCGACCACACTGAATTCGAACGAAAGATCAATGTCCGGACACTCAAGTCCGAGGACTTCGAGCAGCTTGTGGAGCTGCAACAACTGTGCTTCCCGAAAATGCGCCCGTGGACGCGCGAGGAATTCGAAAGCCAGCTCTCCATCTTCCCGGAAGGCCAGTTCGGCATCGAATTCGAAGGCAAGATCGTCGCCTCCTCCTCCAGCCTCATCGTGGACTACGATCTCTACTCCGAATGGCACGACTGGCAGCACATCTCCGAGGGCGGTACCATCCGCAACCACAACCCCGAGGGAGACATGCTCTACGGCATCGAAATCATGGTGCACCCGGAATACCGCGGCATGAGGCTGGCCCGCCGTCTATACGAAGCACGGAAGGACCTCGTGCGCCGGCTGAACCTCAAGGGCATCGTCATCGGTGGCCGCATCCCCAATTACCGCAAGTACAAGGACAGGATGCCGGTGCACGAGTACGTGCAAAACGTGGAAGACAAGACAATCTACGATCCGGTACTGACGGTGCAGCTTGCGAATGGGTTCGAGATAAAGCAACTGCTGCCGGACTACCTGCCCTCCGATGAGGACAGCGCCGGATGGGCGACGCACCTTGAGTGGACGAACGTGGATTACCGTCCGTTCAAAAAGCGCGCCATCCAGCCGGTGCAGATCGTCCGCCTTGCTGTCGCCCAGTACCAGATGCGCACCATCCAGAATTTCGGCGAGTTCGACCAGCAGTGCCGCTTCCTGGTGGACACTGCGTCGGACTACAAATGCGACTTCGTGATGCTCCCGGAACTGATCACCACCCAGCTCCTTTCGTTCTGCGACGCCAGGAGCCCGGCCGAGGCTGCAAGGAAGCTCGCGGCCTTCACGCCGGACTACCTCGAGCTGTTCACCAACATGGCGATCGAGTACCATATCAATATTATTGGGGGGTCGCATTTCCTGATTGAGGACGAGTATCTATATAACGTCGCTTTCCTTTTCCGGCGCGACGGAACCATCGGCAAACAGTACAAAATCCACATCACTCCGAACGAATGGCGCTGGTGGGGTGTCACCGGCGGAAACAAGATGGAGGTTTTCGATACCGACTGCGGACGGGTCGCGATCATGATCTGCTACGATATTGAATTCCCCGAGCTTGCGCGCATCGCCACGCGGAAGGGGGCACAGGTCATTTTCTGCCCATTCAATACGGACTCGCGTCATGGCTATCTCCGCATCCGGCACTGCTCGATCGCGCGCTGCATAGAGAACCATCTCTACGTTGCCCTGGCGGGCTGCACGGGCAACCTGCCGTTCGTGGAGAACGCGGATATACACTATGCACAGTCGGGTATTTTCACCCCCGCGGATATTCCATTCAGCCGGGACGCCATCGCCGCCGAATGCACGCCCAACATCGAAACAGTCGTCATGCAGGACCTTGATATCGAATTGCTCCGCCGGCATCGCTACCGCGGCACGACGCAGAACTGGCGGGACCGGCGGAAGGACCTTTACGAAGTCCGCTACAAGGAAGAAGGAGAGGAGAAAAAAGTATAGAAGTCAGGAACCGGCCTGCGGTCCGGTTCCCGGAAGCGCCTGCGTGCGCCCGGCGTCCGCCTCTGAATTGTCCGTGTCCGCTTTGGACCTCGTTATATCGTCTTCCACCGCAGCCTGAGGGGCGAGTGAATTCCAGAGCCCCATCAACGCGCTGGCGGTATTGCCGACTTCGAACTCCTCCTGCACGAGGCGTCTGGCGGCCTCTCCCATGGAGCGGAGCTCCTGCCGGTCCCCGAGCAGGCGCGTGAACGCCTGGCACATGGCGCCGGTATTACCCGGTGGCACGACGAGGCCGGTCTCCCCGTGCCGCACGAAGAAGCGGTTGTTCGGACTGTCCACGGTCAGCACCGGGATTCCGGCGGCCTGGGCCTCCGCCGCGTATAGATGAAATCCATCGTCCCGGAGCGGCAGAATCGCCATGTCCGCCGCACCAAGGACCTGCGGGAGGTACTCGGGCACGGGACCGATCAGGCGCGCCGACTCGCCAACTCCGGCGTCCAGAAGCTCCGAGCGGAAGGAATCCTTCTCCATCGGCGGGCCGACGACGCAGAACACCGCCCCCGGAACCGCTCCCTGCAGTTGAGCAAGCAGCCGAATGATCCAGTCCTCTTGCAGGGCGGTCAATTCGCGATGAAGCGGAACCGCCACGAGCGGCACGTCCCGCCCAACGTTCAGCAGGATGCGCATGCGGGCGCGGGAGACTTTCGCGAGCGGGTGCGTCTGCACGGCGTCCACGCCCGGGGTCAGGAGCTTCGCTTCGCCACCGGCCGAAGCTGGCAATTGGTCCCGGAGGCTTGGCAGCAGAGCGGCCACCTGCTGGCTGTGGCGGCTGCGCCAACGGGTGAAAGGGAGCCATTCCAGCCCGGTGCCGACCCAGCGGCGCAGGGGCGACTGATGGGCTTCGGGAGGAGTCCACACCGCGGGGACATCGTCCAGCCCCCCAAGGAGCATTCTCCAGCGCAGAGAGGGCCAGCGGCAGAAGATGTGGACGACATCGGGGCGGTCGGTCCGCTGAGCCAGGGCCCGGCCGGCGCGGCGCAGGTTCATGAGCGGGCGGAACCGGTACGGCCGCGGCGGGGCGAGTGGGAGCACCCGGACGCCGACGGCCCCGCCGCTGAGCAGGTCCATCATGGGACCGCGTTCGAAGGCCACGCTGTTGAGCACGAGCCCGGGCATGGGCGTGAGCCGCTGGCTGAGCCGGTAGAGGAACCGTCCCACCTCGTCCTGGCGATAACTGTCCAACAACATGAGAACGCGCATGGCTGCCGCTATTCCAGGCCGCCGGGAAGGCCGGCGTGGCCGGTCCGGCGGAGGGTTCGGCCCAGATGGCTCCGTTCGGGCCCACCGGGGCAAGGGCCCAAGATGCTTGCCCTGCGGGCGGCACCCGGCGAACCCTTTGCCCCGGCCGGAAAGCCCACCCCCCGCGCCAGCCCAATCAGGCAATCTCACCCCCCATGACCGGTCTTCAGAACCGCACGAAAATCGTCTGCACCATTGGACCGGCCTCCCAATCGCGGGAGACGATCAACCGGATGATTGTCGGCGGGGCGGACGTCTTCCGTCTGAACTTCAGCCACGGGAACCACGAACAGCACGAGAAGGTGATCAGGATCATCCGGGACCTGAGCCGGGAACTCTCCCGGCCCTACGCGATCCTTGGGGACCTCTCCGGACCGAAGCTCCGCCTTGGCGACATCGAGGGCGGCGAGGCGCAAATCCATGAGGGGCGGGCGATCACGCTCACCTCCGAGGCCGGCGCCACCGGGCAGGACGGCCGTTTCAGCGTCAACTTTCCCAACTTCCACCGTGTGGCGCAGCCCGGCGAGCACATCCTGCTCGACGACGGGAACTTCCAAATCGTCGTGGAGCGCATCAGCGGGAAGAACGTCGTCTGCCGGGTGCAGAACGGAGGGATGCTGAAGTCCCGCAAGGGGGTGAACCTGCCGGACACGAAGCTGCCCATCGCCGCGCTCACGGTGAAGGACCGGGCCGACCTGGCGTTTGCCCTGCGGGCAGGGGTGGACGTGCTCGCGCTGAGCTTTGTCCGCTCGCCGGAAGACATCCGCGAGGCAAAGGAGGCGATGCGCGAGTGCGGCCGGGTGGTGCCCCTGCTGGCCAAAATCGAAAAGAAAGAGGCCGTGGACAGCCTCGAGGAGATACTCTTCGAGGCCGACGGGGCGATGGTGGCCCGCGGCGACCTCGGCATCGAAATCCCCATGGAACGCGTCCCCGGCGTCCAGAAGCGGATCATCCTGGAGTGCAACAAGCGGGCAAAGCCGGTCATCACTGCCACACAGATGCTCGAATCGATGATCCACAATCCTCGGCCAACGCGCGCGGAGGTGGCGGACATCTACGCAGCCATCCACGACGGGACGGACGCGGTGATGCTCTCCGCGGAAACCGCCATCGGGAATTACCCGGTCCGCGCCGTTGAGGTCATGGATTCTGTGGCGGGAGAGGCAGAGAAGCACATCCCGTGGAACAAGGGCCTCGGCTGGATCGTGAAGAAGGGGGAAACGCCGTCGGTCACCCTGGCGCTGTGCAGTTCTGCAGTGCGGCTGGCGGAGGCGCTCCGGCTGGACCTGATCCTTGTCCCCACGCAGTCAGGCTTCACGGCGATGAACCTCTCGCGCTTCAAGCCCTCGATGCCGATCTACGCCTTCTCGCTTGAGCCGGCTACGGTGAACCTGCTCTGCCTGGCGGGGGGAGTCAGCTCCCGTGTCATGCCCCCGCCGCCGGAGGATGCCATGGCAAGAAGCGAGACGGATGCGCTCGTGAACGAGGTCACGCGGGCCGCCCGGCAGCACGGTTTCGCCCGGCCGGGGAACCGTGCAGTGGTTCTCGGCGGCATCCCGCTGGGCGGAACCCACCACACGAACTACCTGCGCATTGTCGAAATCAAGTAATCTCCCACTCCCGGAGTTTTTCCTCCCCAGATGACCTGGCAACTCCTGGCGAACAACTTCCTGAGCCCGCCGATCCTGTTCTTCCTGCTCGGAATCTTCGCGGCGCTCGTGCGGTCGGACCTGGAGATCCCCCAGCCCATCGCCAAACTGCTCTCCTACTATCTGCTGGTCGCGATCGGGCTCAAGGGCGGCGCTGAGCTCAACCAGAGCGGCTTCAATATCCAGATCGTGCTGGCGCTCGGCGCGGCGATGTTCATGGCCGCAGCAGTCCCCGTCTATACGTACTTCATCCTGCGGGTGCGCCTTTCAGCGGCGGACGCGGCGGCGGTGGCAGCCACCTACGGCTCGGTGAGCGCCGTGACGTTCATCACGGCCGCAGCGTACCTCCAACAGCTCGGCATGTCCTACGGCGGGCACATGATCGCCGCGATGGCGCTGATGGAATCTCCCGCCATCGTCATCGGTGTGCTGCTCTTCCATTGGCTCGGGAAACCGGAGAACGACGACCCGGAGGGGACACCGTGGAAGGACCTTTTCCGGGATTCGTTCTTCAACGGTTCGGTGGTCCTCCTGATCGGAAGCCTGCTGATCGGCCTGGTCTCGGGCGAGCGCGGCTGGACGGAGGTGGCGCCCTTCGCCGACGACCTGTTCAAGGGCGTGCTCTGCCTGTTCCTCCTGGACATGGGAATTGTCGCAGCCCGCCGGCTGAAGGACGCCATCGGCGGAGGGCTGTTCCTCGTGGGGTTTGCAGTGCTTATCCCGCTGGTAAACGCCGCGGTCGGCATCGGGCTGGCGATGCTTGTCGGCATGCCGGCGGGCGACGCACTGCTGTTCACTGTCCTGTGCGCAAGCGCTTCGTATATCGCCGTGCCCGCCGCGATGCGGCTTGCCGTTCCGGATGCCAGCCCCTCCATATACCTCACCATGTCGCTGGCGCTCACTTTCCCCTTCAACATCGTGCTGGGCATCCCGCTCTACCACGGCGTTATCACCTGGCTCTGGAGTTGATCCGATGGAACGCGTCAAGCGGGTGGAAATCGTCACGCTCTCGGTAGAGGTTCCCAAACTGAAGGAGCTGCTGGCCCGGCTGAAGGTGCCCGGCTATACAATTCTGCCCCATGCCGAGGGCTTCGGCGACCGGGGCGAACGCGCCGGCGATGACCTGACCGGCGTGACCCGCAACAGCTACATCCTTGTCGCCTGCGACGAGGAGACCGCCCAGCGCCTGGCCGAGGAAGTGCGCCCGGTCCTGCGGCGCTTTGGCGGCATCTGCCTGATCGGCGACGCGTTCAGCGTCCGCATCCCGAAGAAAAAACCGCAGGGCGGAAGCTGTTAGCCAACCCCTACCCCCCTCCTTTCGCATCAACGGGTAGAAGAAAGGGCGGCTCCGCCGGGGGAGCCGCCCTTCTTCCGTGCTGGCGTGTGTTGGGGTGTGCCGCGCCTCAGATGGCGACGACAGTGTCCTCCACCGCGCGCGCCTCGTCCGCAAGCGCCGTGGAGAGGTAACGTTCGCCGAACGAGGGGCCAATCACGACGATCAACTTGCCTTTGTTCTCCGGCTTGGCCGCAAGGCGCAGCCCCGCCACGACGTTCGCCCCGGTGGAAATGCCACCCAGGATGCCCTCCTCCTTGCCGAGCGTGCGCGCCATGGCGAAGGACTCGTCATTGGTGACCTGCTCGACGCCGTCCACCATGTCCGTGTTCAGGTTCTTGGGAATGAAGCCCGCGCCGATGCCCTGAATCTTGTGGGGGCCGGGCTTGCCGCCGCTGATCACCGGGGAGTCCACCGGCTCGACGGCGATGCACTTGAACTCGGGCTTGCGGGGCTTGATCACCTCGCCGACACCAGTGAGCGTCCCGCCAGTGCCGACACCGGCGACCAGCATGTCCGCCTTCCCGTCAGTGTCGTTCCAGATTTCCTCCGCGGTGGTCTTGCGGTGGATTTCCGGGTTGGCCGGGTTGTCGAACTGCTGGGGCATCCAGGCGTTGGGAGTCTCGCCAACCAGTTTCTCGGCGTAGGCAACGGCGCCCTTCATGCCCTTTGCCGCAGGGGTCAGGACCAGCTCCGCGCCCATCATGCGCAGCAGGAGCCGGCGTTCCTTGGACATCGACTCGGGCATGACCAGCAGCAGGCGGTAGCCCTTGGCCGCGCAAACAAAAGCGAGCGCGATGCCGGTGTTCCCGGAGGTGGGCTCGATGATGACGGTTTCCGGCTTGATGAGCCCATCACGTTCGGCAGCCTCAATCATGGAGACGCCGATACGGTCCTTCACGCTGGCCAACGGGTTGAAAAACTCGCACTTCAGGAGGACCGTCGCCTTGACGTCCTTGGTGACCTTGTTGAGGCGGACCAGCGGGGTGTTCCCGATGGTTTTGGTGATGTCTTCGAAGATGCGGGCCATAAGCTGTTCTCCTGAGTATATCGATCAACTTTGTTGAGTATGGGATTCTGGAGCAAAGCGTGGGCCGGAGTCAAGTGCTGTCCGCCCGCCATGATTCGATTATTCGATCTCGTCGGCCATCCGGCGCTGACGGTCTTTCTCCGATTCGCCCGGGTCTTCGGCTCCGCCACCACCTTCCCGGTACTCGGGAAGGAGTGAGCTGCGGTCCTCCAGCTCCTCGTCCTCGAACTCCACGTCGGCGTCGCCGTCGTCCACGTTGCCGTAGAGGAGCTGACGTTGTTCGTCAGTGATCTGGGGTCCCTGCTGGCGCTCGTCCGGGGGATGGGGGCCGTACTGGGGATGGGGCTTCTTGCCGCCGCCGGGTCCGCGGCCTCCGCCCCTGCCGCGCCTTGCTCCGCCGCGGTTGGTGACCTTGACGATGACGCGGCGGTCGCGCCCTTCGCCCTCGCTTTCGGTTTCGATGCCTTCGACGCCCTTGAGGCAGTTGTGGACGAACTTGCGTTCGGCGGGCGACATGGGGCTGAGGGGGACCTTGCGGCCGTTTCGGAGCGCCCGGTCGCTGGCGCGGCGCGCCTCCTTCTCCAAGCGTACGAGCTTCCGTTCGCGGTAGCGCTCCACGTCGAGCATGATGTCCGGGAAGTCCGGGTCGATGGTGAGGAGTGCCCGGACGGTGACGTGCTGGAGCGCGTCGAGCGTTGCCCCCTGCTTGCCGATCAGGATCGACGGGTCGGGCACTTCGAGCTGCACGACGATGATGTTGCGGAAGCGTGAGGCCGTGGCAGTGCTGCCCGGGGCGAAGCGCTCGATGAGCCCCCCGACCCATGTTTCGGCGGCGAGGCGATAGTGCTCGAAGGCGGCGCGGAAGACGTAAAGGGTGATCTCATCGCGGGAGGGCGGCTCTTCGAGGCCCTCCTGCTCCTTGAAGGTCTTCAGGTCGATTTCGTCGGGTTCGTACTCCTCAATGACGTCCAGGAACTCTGCTGGCACGCCGCTCTGGCCGGCGGCCCGGGTGCGTGCTTCCTCTTCGTTGCGGGCGAGGATTTCCATTTCCTGCATCGTTTCGGGGCCTTTCGTCTGTCTCTGCAGTCCCTTCTTCACTGCGGCACGGCCGTCACGTCTCGACGGTGCCCTGCCGTACTTTCCCCTTCTTGTCGACGGACGGTGCTTCCGCGGCGGGCGCGGACTCCTCAGGCTTGGTGGCCTCGTGTGCCGCCATGTGCGAAGCGATGATCCGTTTGGTCATGTAGCTCTGCCCGATGCTGATGACGTTGCTGACCGTCCAGTACAGGATCAGACCCGCGGGGAGCTGGTAAAGGAAGACCACGATGACGATCGGCATCAGGATGATCATCTGCTTCTGGATGCGCTGCTGCATTTCGTCGGTGGCGGGCATCTGCATGATGCGCATCTGGAGGTAATTGGTCAGGCCCATCAGCAGCGGGAGCAGGTTGAGCGAGGACCCAAAGATGGGCAGGTTGATGCCCCAGTCCCACAGCCTGTCCGGGCCGGAAAGGTCCGGAATCCACAGGAAGGACTGGCCGCGCAGCTCGACCGACTGTTCGAATACCACGAACAGCGCCAGGAAGACGGGCATCTGCAACAGGATCGGGAAGCATCCGCGCAGGAAACCCAGCGGGTTGACGTTGTGGTCCCGGTAAAGCTGCATGATGGCTTGGTTGCGCTTCATCGGGTCACCTTTGAACTTCTTCTGGAGCTTCTCCATCTCCGGGCGGATGCGCTGCTGCTCGATCATCGTGCGCGCCTGATTCTTGATCGCCCAGTGGGTCAGCGGATAGATCAGGGTCCGGACGACGATCGTCGTGGCGATAATGGCCAGGCCCCAGATGCCCAGGTGGCTGTAGAGCCAGTTCAGCATGGTGAGCAGGCCGAGGCAGATCGGGCGGAGGCCGATTCGGTCCAGCCCGAGTGGGATTCGGTTGAAGACGAGGCTGCCGGGTTCGGTCATCCCGGCGGCGAGTTGAAACGAGGGCGAGTTGAGGGAGTCCCGGTTCTTCGGCCCGACGTAAAGCTGGTAGTTCAGTTCCAGGGTCTCGTTGGTCTCCAGGTCGCGCCACGGGTGGAACATCTCCACGCTTATGGGCGCCTGGACGCCGCGCTCGTCGTAGGCGGAATCGTGATTGCGGGGCTTGTAGCTGACCTCGACCGAGTCCACGGCCTGGTCTTGGGGGGGGATGAGCAGAGCGGTGAAGTACTTCTTCTCGTGCCCGGCCCAGTCCACCGGCCCGGGGATGGTCATCGAGGAATCGTTGCCCGGGTCCACGCGGCGTGTGCGGATGGAGCCTTCCTGGGCGATCAGGGCGCTGACCTGTCCGGCGAACCGGCCGGTGACCTGCGGCTCCCCGAAGCCGCCCTGCCAGCCGATGCCGAATCCGCGGTCGTGCAGCCGGCCGATGCGCTTGGGCGTTTCCGGCCCGTTGATCAGGCGGATCGTCATGTCGATCACGTAGTCGTGGTCGCGGAAAAAGAACTCCTTCTCCGCCACCAGGTCCTCCAGGATCGGGGCGGAGGTGAAGACCACCCGGGTGCCCCCCTCAACGGAGGTGACCTCGGACTCGAAGAGCTCCGCGTTGAAATCGCGGACGACACTGCCGTTGAACTCCA
>SLMS01000280.1 GCA_007133495.1 Candidatus Sumerlaeota bacterium
GCGGTGGCGGCCCGGGGTTTGGCGGGTGGGGGGGTGGTTGGGGTCAGTCGCCGTAGCGCTCTTCGTAGGTGTTCTTGAGCTTTGTGACGACGTTGGGGTCGGCGAGGGTTGTGGTGTCGCCGAGGGCGCGGCCTTCGGCGATGTCGCGCAGGAGGCGGCGCATGATCTTGCCCGAGCGGGTCTTGGGCAGGTCCGCGGCGAAGAAGAGGTCCTCGGGGCGGGCGATGGGCCCGATGATCTTGGTGACGTGCTCGCGGATTTCGTCGCGCAGTTCGGGACTGGGCTCGTAGCGCGCCTTGAGGGTGACGAAGGCGACGACGGCCTGGCCCTTGATGTCGTGCTTCTTGCCGACGACGGCGGCTTCGGCGGTGGCGGGGTGATCGACAAGGGCGGATTCGACTTCCATGGTGCCGATGCGGTGGCCGGAGACGTTGAGGACGTCATCGACGCGGCCGAGGATCATGATGTTGCCCTCGTTGTCGCGCTTTGCGCCGTCGCCGGCGAAGTAGTACTTGCCGTCCCAGCGGCCGAAGTATGTCTGGCGGTAGCGTTCGTCGTCGCCGTAGATGGTGCGCATCATGCCAGGCCACGGCTTGCGCAGGACGAGATAGCCGCTGCCTTCCTTGATTTCCTTTCCTTCCTCGTTGACGACGATGGCGTCTATACCGGGGAAGGGCGGTCCGGCGAAGCCGGGCTTCATGGTGGTGAGGCCGGGCAGGCCGGTGATCATGTGGCCGCCGGTTTCGGTCTGCCACCAGGTGTCCACAATGGGGCAGTTGCCGCCGCCGATGATCTGCTGGTACCAGACCCATGCTTCGGGGTTGATGGGTTCGCCGACGGTGCCGAGCAGGCGAAGCTGGGAGAGGTCGTGGCGTTGGGGGTACTGGCGGCCCCACTTCATGAAGGCGCGGATGGCGGTGGGGGCTGTATAGAAAACGGAGACGGCGTGGTCGGCGCAGATCTGCCAGAAGCGGTCCTTGTCGGGGAAGTCCGGTGCGCCTTCGTAGATCACGCAGGTGGCTCCGGTCTGGAGAGGGCCATAAACGATGTAGCTGTGTCCGGTGACCCAGCCGACGTCAGCGCTGCACCAGAAGACGTCCTCTTCCTTGATGTCGAAGGTGTACTTGGTGGTGGTGTAGGTTTGCACTGCGTAGCCGCCCGTGGTGTGGACGATCCCCTTGGGTTTACCGGTGGTGCCGGAGGTGTAGAGGATGAAGAGCATGTGCTCTGAGTCGAGCTGCTCTGCGGGGCAGTCGGGGGAGGCGCCGTCCATGAGGCGGTGGTAGAAGTGATCGCGGCCTTCCTTGATGTGGCAGGGGAAGGGTTCGCCGTGAGGGCGTTTGACGATGACGACGTCCTTGATGGAGGGGCAGCGTTCGAGGGCCTTGTCGGCGTCGTTCTTGAGGTAGATGACCTTGCCGCGGCGCCAGCCGCCGTCGGCGGTGATGAGGAGCTTGGCCTGTGCGTCGTTGATCCGGTCTGCAAGCGAGTCGGGGCTGAAGCCGCCGAAGACGACGCTGTGGATGGCGCCGATGCGGGCGCAGGCGAGCATGGAGATGACCGCTTCGGGAATCATGGGCAGGTAGATGGCGACGCGGTCGCCCTTGCCGATGCCCAGATTCTTGAGGGCGCTTGCGAATTTGCAGACTTCGCGGTGCAGTTGGAAGTAGGTGTAGGTGCGGTGGTCGCCGGGCTCGCCTTCCCAGATGAGAGCGGCCTTGTTGCGGCGGGGACTGTCGAGGTGCGCGTCGAGGCAATTGTAGCTGATGTTGCAGGTGGCGTCGAGGAACCACTTGGTGTGGGGAGGCGTCCACTCGCAGACCTTTGACCATGGCTTGAACCAGTGGAGGTTGCGGGCCTCCTCTTCCCAGAATCCCTCTGGGTCCTTTGCCGCCCGCTCGTAGATGGAGGGGTCGTTGGCGTTTGCCTTGGCGGCGAACTCCGGCGGCGGGGGAAAGTGTCGCTCCTCGTGGAGCAGGTCGTCGATCTGGGTCGTTTGTTGGACGGACATGGGACTTCTCTCTCTCGGCGATGTGGGGGTGCGTTTGCCCTTTTCGGACAAACTCCCGATACTCCCACGGAAGCGATCCTCCCCCGCTCAAGGCAAGGAAAGTCTCCAGGGAGGGTGGGATTTTGGCGTTGGCCGGGTGCAAAGCAGACCCCCCGGCCGGTAATTATGGGACCGGGGGGTGAGTGTTGGCTTGTTGGTCCGGCGGCTTGGTGGCAGGCCGGAATCAGTTCGGGATGAAGTCGCTGGCGCGGAAGATGTCGCCGTAGCTGATGGTGCCGTTGGTGGGATCGTAGAGTGTATAGTCAAAGCCGGAGACCTCCCCGAAGAAAAGCCCGCGGGAGTAGCCGGGATAGAACCGGATGGGCTCGATGTCGCTGGTGCGCGAGGGCCCGTCGCTGGCGAGGGCCCAGCGGGTGGCGTTGCCGGTAAAGGGCATTGATCCGTAGCGATAGTCGCCGGTGGCGCGCCAGTATCCGGCCCCCTCATCCACAGGATCGAAGGGGTCGGTGGGGATCGTGGAGAGATAGGCAACCGGCGTGGTCAGCGGCCGGAGCCGGCGGAAACGGGGAACGAAGTTGCTCTGCGGGAAGGCGTTGTTGTCCATGTAGTAGCTTGTCAGCCCCGTTGCGAGGACACGGAGGTCGTTCTTCGCGCGGCTGACCTTGGCGCGGGTCTGCGCCTCCAGCAGATTGGGCACCGCGATGGCCGCCAAGATGGCGATGATGGCCACCACGATGAGGAGTTCGATCAGCGTGAAGCCATTTCTTTTCATGGCCGTGACCTCCATGGGTCAGTTGCGTGTCCCAGCCCTTGCCGCCCCCTGGCCGGGCTGGGGACCGCGGCCTGTGCCTTCCTGCATGTTGGCGGCGCGGCGTTCCTCCCGAATGGCGAGCCATTCGCGGAACTCCTGCGGGGAGAGCGCCTCACGGGCTTCCTGTTCGCGGGCGGCGCGGCGTGCCTCCCGCTCGGCACGGAACTGTTCGGACCGCTGCCCACCCTGCTGGCCCCAGCGTTCAACCTGCTCGGGAGTGAGCACCTCGCGCATCGACTCAAACATGGCGCCGCGCTCGGCGTTGGGGTCGGTGTGTATTTCGGCGCGAAGCTGCTCCATCTGTTCGCGCTGCCCGGGTGTCAGGCTGAGACGCTCCACCCGTTCGGCTTGGCGTTCAGTACGGTCGGATTCCGGATCGGTGCGGGGATCAACCCAGCCCTCTGGCCGGCCGGACGGCCTTTCGCCGGTCTGGCCACGGCCTTCACCCGGCTCGAACTGCTGGGCACGTTGCTCGGGCGTGGAGAGTCCACGCTCGGTCCTCACGAAGCTGGCCCAGACGAAAACGCCCGCGCCCGCAATGAGAACGGCCAGTATGCCGATCTTCAACCAGGGTGCCTTTGGGTCCTTCTGCTTGGTCATGATGCTGCTCCTTTAGGTTCGCCACCTTGCCGGGGGATGTACCCTTCGGAACGGGCGGCGGGAGTTGCCGCCGGGTGCGGCCGCTTTCCCGTCTGGCCTCTCATTGCCGCCTGAATCGCTGATGGCACTTGGCTTATGCCTTTCCCGCCGGAGGTGGCGTTTTGCTTGGACGCCTTGAAGATCTTGGCATCCTCAATACGGGTGAGGCGCCAGTTGCGTACCACCCCCGCCAAGCGCCTTGCCCACAGCTCCCGCCCCGCCCCTAATCCGGTCCGCCGATACCAGAAGGAAGGGGAGCTACGCCATGCGGGTACTCGTAACCGGAGGGGCAGGATATATCGGGAGCGTGACGGTGGAGGCCCTCACCGCGCGGGGGGATGAGGTGCAGGTGGTGGACAACCTCTCCACCGGGCACCGCGCCGCGGTGGACCCGGAGATTCCCTTCCACGAGGTGGACCTGCGGGAGACGGAACGGCTGACGGCGCTGCTGCGCGAGCAGGGCGCCGAGGCGGTGGTGCACTTCGCGGCGGCCTCGCTGGTGGGTGAGTCGGTGAGCGATCCGGCCAAGTATATGGAGAACAACGTGGGGGGGACGCTGTCGCTCCTGCGGGCAATGAAGGAGGCGGGAACGGACAAGCTGGTGTTCTCCTCGACCGCCGCGACCTACGGCGAGCCGCAGTCGATTCCTCTCCGCGAGGATCACCCCACCGAGCCCACCAACCCCTACGGCCTGACGAAGCGGTTCATGGAGCAGGCGATGGAGGCATACGCGGCGGCTTACGGCATGCGGTTTGTCGCCCTGCGGTACTTCAACGCCTGCGGGGCAACGCCCTCGCGCGGCGAGCATCACGACCCGGAAACACACCTGATCCCTCTGGTGCTGGATGTGGCACTGGGGAAGCGCGAGTCCATCTCCATTTTCGGAACGGATTACGATACGCCGGACGGGACGTGCATCCGTGACTATATTCACGTGTCGGACCTGGCGCGGGCGCACCTGCTGGCGCTCGACTGGCTGGCGAGGGGAGGCGGGCCGCTTATCTGCAACCTCGGCAACGGCGAAGGCTTTTCGGTGCGCGAGGTGATAGACGTCTGCCGCGAGGTGACAGGCTTTGCGATCCCGGCGGTGGAGGCGCCCCGCCGGGAGGGCGACCCCTCGCGCCTCGTGGCGGATGCAACGCTGGCCCGCGAACGGCTCGGATGGAAACCGGAACGCTCGGCCCTACGGGAAATCGTAACGGACGCATGGGTCTGGCACCGCATGAACCCGGAGGGCTACGGGAGGTAGGAGCAACAATTTTGACTGAGTTGGTGTCTATTAATAGAGGGGAGCATTCCAGTTATCGAGGTGGCGAATGCTGAAGGAATTGTTGACGGCCTCCACCATCCGCGCGCTCGCGGGCGACCGTTCGTTTGGGCGGGGAGAGGCCTACGCGCTGAATGGGGCTGTTATCGGAATCACCACGAACGGCGGTACGGTGTATGGCACCGTCACTGGTACAGAGGACTACGAAGTGAAATTGTATGCGCAGGGTGCGCGGGTCGGTTGGTCGTGTACCTGTCCGTTTGGTGCAGAAGGGAATTTCTGCAAACATGCGGTCGCGCTTGCGCTTGTATGGACGAAAGTGACGGTGCCCGACGGAGTACCGGCCCCAAAGCAGGTTTCGCTGGAAGAAGTGCGGAGGCGCCTGGGGAAGTTGCCGGCAAAGACTCTGGCAGACCTCCTTATGGAGTTTGTGGTGGAGGACGCCAGCGTGAGAGAGCAGGTCATCTTCAAGACCTCCCTGCCGAAAGAGGAAGAAGGGGCCAGCCCGGCGAAGATGCAGGAACTGCTGGAACTTGCCCTCGTCACGGACTGGGTCAAGGACGGCAGATCGTTACGGGCTTTCGCGGCGCGGCTCCGTCAGGTTGTGGGCTTGATTGAAAAGCTGCCTGAAAAAGGGAGGGGCGAGGAGGCTATGGAGCTTTGTGAGCGGGCAATCGTGAAACTCAACAATATGGTGGACGTAGTGATTCCGGACACCCGGAACTACGAAATTGCCACCTGCCTGGAGAAGCTGTGGGAAGTCCATTTGGATACATGTGCACGGGTGAAGCCGGACAAGCGAAGGCTTGCAGAGTGGCTTTTTGCCAGACTCGACGACGCCGGCACACATGGTGTCGCCCGTTCCGCGACTGATTACGGGGGAGTGCTGGGGAAAGAAGGCCTTGCTGAGTACGAACGGCTGGTGGACAAGGAAATCCGAAAAGATGAAATTGTAGAGAACAGCGGATCGGGCAAGCGTTCGTATTTGAACCGTATCAAGGAGCGCCTTCTACGAGCACGCGGAGATTGGGATGAATTGATCAAGCAGAAAAGCAAAAACCTTGCCTACCTCACCAACTACGAAGATGTAGCGGACATCTGCCTTGAGGCGGGACGGAAGAAGGAGGCCATCTCGTGGATCAAGAAGGGGCTTGCAGCTGAACGAGGATATACCCCGGTCGGCATGGTATCAAAACTGGTCGATTTGTATATTGAAATGGGAAAGGAAAAGGAAGCAATGGATACTGCCTGGAGAGTGTACAGAAAACATCCTGGCACCACCTCCTTCTCCGTTCTTGCCGAGACCGCGCGCAAACTGGGCTCTTGGCCGGAATGGAAACCAAGAGCAATTGCACATTTGAGAGCTGACGTAGAGAAAAAGGCAAAGCGGAAAACCACAAGCCCTTGGTCTTCCAACGATTTCACACGGCTTGTGGAAGTGTATCTGGCCGAGGGCGACATCGACGACGCATGGCAGGCCGCCAGGGAGGGCGGCTGTGACGAGTGGACGTGGCTCCAGCTTGCACGGGAGCGCGGAAAGACCCATCCAGGGGATGCGATACCGGTGATCCGCAGGAGTGCGCTGGCGGCCCTGGAGCCGACAGGCGCGAGGGCATACGAGACGGGCATCAGACTTCTGAAGGAGTTGAGGGGGTTGATGGAACAGACGGGCGAGCTGGAATCGTTTCGCCGGCTTGTGGATTCGCTGCTCGACTACTACAAGCAGCGGCGTTTGTTTCGTGATATGGTGAAAAAGAGCCGGCTGGCGAGGTAGATTCCACCGGGGAGCAGGGGAGGGGGGGCGACGGGTAAAGGCCGCCCAGGAGATCGGCGCTCCCGGGGATGCGGAGAAAGCCGGACCACCGCTTTGCTTGACGCTGTTGGCGCCACCCCGGTGGGTGGTTGGCGAGAGGGCCGGAGTCCGGCCATTGTTCCCGTTCCTGAAAGGTGCCCGCTGCCATGTCCGCTGCCACAATGCCCGTTGACGAGTTGCTGCCGGAGGCGAATCCGAACCGCTCGCTCGGGATCGAGCTGCAGGAGGGCTGTTACCTGCGCCTGCCGGTGCGCACGCCCGTGCTGGAGCGCTCGACGTCGCTTGAGGAGGTCATCGTGCAGTGCGCCGTGCCGCTGGCGCGCGAGGGCGACGTGCTGTTCATCTCCGAGAAGGCCGTGGCGGTGACACAGGGCCGTGCGATCCCGGAGAACGAAATCAAGATCGGGCTGACGGCAAGGCTGCTCTGGCGGTGCGTGGCGAAGGTGCCCTACGGCATCGGCCTGCGCCGGCCCAGCAGCATGCAGTGCGCGGTGAACGAGTGCGGCGCCCCGCGGATCTGGATCGCGGCAGCGGCGGGAGCGGCGGGGAAGCTGCTCGGCCGCAAGGGCGACTTCTACCGCGTGGCCGGCCCGCAGGCCGCCACCATTGACGCCGCGACGACTTCGCCCCTCCAGCCCGACTGCGTGATTCTCGGCCCAAAGGACCCCGAGGGCACCGCGCAGCGGCTTTCCGCCTACTGCGGGCTGGCCGTGGCGCTCGTGGACGTGAACGATGTGGGGGGGAGCTGGGTGCTGGGCGCCAGCCCGGGCGTGGACCGCGGGCTGGTGGAGCGGGCGCTGGCTGACAATCCGCTCGGCCAGGGGACCGAGTGCACGCCGATGGGGCTGCTGCGCAAGGGCTGAGGGCCGCGGGCCGCGTCAGAAATCGTAATAATAGAGATTCGGGTGCGGGGGCCTTTCCCCGAGCGTATAGTCAAACAACGAGCGGACGAAGAACTCCCCCGTCTCCCAGGTGTCTATCTTCGGAGGGTCGGGGGAGAGATAGATGCGGTTGCGGGTGGAGCAGTACCCGGCTATATTCAGCATGTGGTACTCCTCCATGAGGATGTGGCCGGTGGAGTACTGCACAAGTATTCTGAGGGCTCCGGAAAGGGGCTCCCACGGCAGCGGCTGTTCCGGCCTGCGCACGGAGTAGAGAAAATCGTCCTCTTGAAGCGACATGGCGAAGCCGTCGACGTTGGGGACGTAGTCGATCACCTCACCCTCCTCGTAGTTGAAGACGAGGACGAAGTTGCGGTGCATGGCGGAGCGAAGCTCGCCGGGCTCCAGGGTGTCTTCATGGGGGGAGGAGGTTCTGCGGAGGACGTACCAGGCGACGGGGCCGGTGGAGGAAAGGTGCCCCTGGGAGATGAACATGCTCGCCTCCAGCTCCAGGGGGTCGAGTTCAGAGAGGGAGTATTCGATACGCTCCTCCTCCAGCGTTTCGATGTCTATACGGAGGATATGCTCGCGCCGGCGGGCGGCCAACTCGTCCACATCGAGGCCGCGAAGTTCCTCGCGTGAGCCGGCGTAACCCCGGCCGGGTATGGTGACGTAACGGGGAGGCGTGAAGCCGGCAAGGTGATAGGAGGAGAAGCGCTCGCCGGTCTGGATATCGTCCACGAGGTCGCGGTAGGTGCGCGTCTCCGTGCAATAGGCGGTAAGGACGAGCACCGGCGGGGTGTAGTGATGAATCGCGTCCTTTTCCTCCTGGCGGAGCAGGACGATCTCCTCCTGCCCGGTCACGGCGAGGAAGGCGGGAGGAGTACGGAAGCCGTACAGTTCGCGGAGCGCTTCGCCGGCGGGATAGACGCGGAGGACCTCCATTTCCGGGGAGAGGAGGGCCAGGGAGCCAAGGTCGTACTCGCGGCGTTCGGGGTCCCACTCCAGAACGGTCGCGAGTACCGCCCGCCGGGCCTCCGCGCCCCAGCGGACGGTGTACATTGTATGGACAATCCCGTCGAGCCCGAGATCGAGGGGCCGGGCGTCCTCCGGGACTCCCAGCGTGCGCGGCCGCATGGCCATGTAGTCCGGGGCGGCTTCCGCCGTGGCACGGTGCTGCGATCCGGCGAGCAGGGCCATGCCGAGTGCAAGGGCCAACGTGGCGGGAAGAGCCCGGGTTATACCAAGCATGGCGGACGGCTGCCGGGCCCGGAGGGGAAAAGCTCCCGCCCGCGCGGGCTCAGGAGCCTGGGACTTCCGCTACTTCCTGTGCGGGACCGGCCTGTTCCTCCTGTTCGAGAATGACCTGCAATGCCTCCTCGACGGCGGCGTTGCGGATATCGGGAACGAGGTGACGGCCATCCCGGCCGATGATGTAGTAGTCCGGGAAGCCGTTCACGTGGTATGCCTGTATGGTGCGCCGGTCCGCGTCAAGGGCGACAGGGAACTTGATGCCGTGTTCTTCGGCCACTTGCGCCATGGTCTCTCCCCCCTGAGGATGGCAGACGCCGATATAGACAACACCGCGGTCCTTGTACCTTTCGTATATTTCGTTGTTCCGGGGGATGGAGGCGATGCAGGGCCCGCACCAGGTGGCCCAAAAGTCAAGGACGACGATTTTGCCGCGAAGGTCTTCGAGGGTGGCGGGCTCGCCGTTGGTCCAGTTGGTGAGATGCAATTCCGGGGCGGGCTGGCCGGCCCAGTTGCGGAGCATTTGCTTGCGCTTGTCGTTTCCTTCGAGCCAGCCCATGAGCTGATCCTCGTCGAAGACGATGGAGGCGGTTTCGGTTTCTTCGGCTGCGGGCGGGGGCTGTTCTTCAAGGAGAGCAGCCAGGCCCTTCTCCACGCCGTCCGGGCCGAAACCGACGCCGCGGATGATGCTGTTGCGGTCCACGAGAATGTAGGTGGGCCACCACCGGACAGCCATTTTCCGGGCGGCTTCCTGCGTGTGATCCTTGGCGGTGGGGAATTTCATGCCATGCTGCTCGACGATTTCGGCCATGCGCTCCTGGCCGCGGGAGGAACCGCAGACCCCAAGGACGATGACCCCGTCGTCCTTGTGCTTTTCGTATAGTTCGTTCATCTTGGGGATGCCGGCTATACAGGGCCCGCACCAGGTGGCCCAGAAGTCGATCAGGACGATCCTGCCTTCGAGGTCCTCGCGGGTGAGCTCGCCGTTCATCCAGTCCACGAGATCGAGTTCGGGCAGTTTCCGGCCGACGAGATCGATGTGGCCTTCGGGGCGGTTGGGCTGCCCCCAGAACCAGTCATCGGGGAAGTGTTCGACATCGACTTTTTCTTCGGTGGCCTCCGCGAAAGAGGCGGTGGGGAGAAAAAGACAGGCGGCGGCCAGTACAAGGGCGAAAAAAAGCCACCCTCCGGGAGTTCGCTTTCCGTACATGATTGCTCTCCTCTCCTTCTTGTCGTTGGGGGCGGGGTATGATTGAGCCCTCCATACCTTCTACCATCAGAGGTAGCCGGGTATGCAGCGAAGTTCAAGGGGAATGAGGAAGGGAAAGGGGAGCGGCAGCCTGCTACTCATGCCGGGGCCACCAGGGAGGCTGGCAGGGTGGGCGTCCCGGATTCTGGAGGGCCCGGGGAATCTGCGGGTGCGGCTCCTGAGCCCCGCTGGACCGGCTTGACAGTTCCGCCTCTGTGGTGCGCTACTGACTGAGGAGAGGGGAGTTGCGCCGCCGTGACCCACGGCCCGGAAAGGAATATGGACAAATGCCGAGAAAGCCACTGACCATTGCCGCCTGCCTGATCCTTGCCGCCAGCCTGTTCGCCATCGGGTGCGGCGAGCGGGAGGCACCCGGCCCACCGCAGCCGGGGGTGCTGGCGGAGATGTACGGGGAACAACTGACCACGGACGAGATCCGGGCAGGCTTGCGCGAGATGCGCGAGCGGCAGCTCCGCGCGGCGGGGGTGGACGAGGCGGAGCTCCAGAACCTGAGCACCGAACGTCTCGAAAATCCTGACCTGTTCGCCAACAACGTGAATTCCTGGTCGCGGGAGCTTGCCACGCAGCGGCTGATGGAGGCGGTGGAGCCATCGCCGGATGAGGTGGACGCGTACGTCGAAAGCCAGATCGAGCGGGGGCTGGCCATGGAACCGGGCCCCGATGCTGTCGAGATCGGCAGAGCCTACAATCAGGGTCTGGACATGGTGGAGCAGGGGGGGATCGAGGACGCGGAGACGATCCGCCAGACGTTCGAGCAGCTCCGCCCTGCGGTGGCAGCGCCGGTGGAAGTGGACGAGGAGGAGCTGGCGGAGGAGGCCATGTTCATGGAGGCGCCGTGGAGCGCCCGTTGGGAGCAGATGGTGGAGACCGTCGTGCACTTCGGCGCGGAGGGGATGATGCGTTGGCCGGAGAGCGAGGAGGAAATCATGGAGCGCCACCGCCAGCGGGCCCGCACGGCCCTCAGGCGTCAGGCGATCGCGGACGAGGTGATCGAGCGAGAGGGCTACCTGGATTCCGAGGGGTTGCTGCAGGAGGCACGGCAGGCGCTCGGCCGGTTGCGGGTCGAGGGTCATCCTGTCGGCGACATGGAACCGCGGGAGGCGTTGCGGCACATGCTGCGGGAGCGGGAAATGCAGCGCCGCATCCTCGAGGAACAGAAGGCCGAGCTTACAGTGTACGACCCGGAAGTGGAGGAAGAACTCGGGCGCATGTGGGAGCAGCGCGAGTCCCGGCAGGCGGGCCTGTCTGCGTACTATCGCGTGCCACTTCATCACATGCGGTGAGCGGGCCCTCCCGGCCGAAGGGAAACGAGAGTCTTGGTTCCAGACAGGAAAGGCGGCGGAAAGACGCTGGCGGACCTCGGCGAGTGGGGTCTGCTCGGGCTGCTCCGGCCGCTGCTCGAACGGCAAACCGCCGGGTTTCCCCTGCCAACCGGCGACGACGTGGCGGTCACTCCCCCACCGCGGAGGGATGAACAGCTCGTCTGGACAATCGATTCGATGGTCGAGGGGACGCATTTCCGCTTCTGGGACCACCCGGCGGCAACGGCGGAGGCTCTCGGGTGGAAGCTGGCGGCTTCGAACGTGAGCGACCTCGCCAGCAAGGGAAGCACGCCTCGTTACGGGCTGCTCTCCGTGGGTGTGCCGAAGGTTACGCCGGTGGCGTGGCTGGAGGGTTTTTATCACGGGCTGGAGCAGGCGGCGGCGGAGTGGGAGTTCAAGCTGGCCGGCGGGGATACGGTGCTGGCGCCGCAGTGGGCGCTGACGCTGGCACTTGTGGGGACGCTGCCGGCGGGCGGCATTCTGGCCGGGCGCCACGAGGCGCAACCGGGAGACCGTCTATACACAACCGGGACGCCGGGAGAAGCAGCGGCGGGGCTGGAAATACTCGAAGGCAATCTGCGCCTGGAGGAGGGTGACCACGCGGAGGCACTCGTTTTGCGGGCACTGCGCCCGGAGCCGCGACTCGATTTCGGGCGCCTGCTGGTCGAGCGCAGCACACGCCTGGCCATGATAGACGTCTCCGACGGCGTGGCCAAGGACGCCGCGCACGTGGCGGCGCGCAGTGACGTACAGATGCTGCTCCGCGAGGAGGCGCTCCCGGTGTCCCCCGCGCTGGATGCGGCGGCGCGTGCTTCGGGCAAGCCTGCGGCGGACTTTGTACTGCACGGCGGCGAGGATTACGAGCTGCTGTTCGCCAGTCCGATGGAGAAGAACCGGCTTCAGGCGCTGGCGGAGCAGTGTGGCGTGAGGCTCACCTGCATCGGTGCTGTGGAGAAGGGCGAGGGGGTGACACTGCAAGCGGCGGACGGCACCCGCCGCGCCATCCAACGCGAAGGATACGAGCATTTCCAATGAGCGATCTTCCCGGACTGCGCCACGAGGAGCTGGACGTACTGCAGGCCGACATCGACGACGAGAGCCCACAGGTGTTGGGAGGGCTGATGGACAGGGCGCTTCGCGAGGGGGCGCTCGACTGCCACCTGACCTCCCTGCAGATGAAGAAAAACCGCCCGGGCACGCGGGTGGAACTGCTCTGTCGGCCGGAGGACCGGGAGCGGTTCGTCCGCTACCTGCTTGTGGAGACGAGCACCCTCGGGGTGAAGGTGCGCCGGGTGGAACGGTACTCCCTGCACCGGCACGGGGACGACGTGCTGATCCAGGGCGTAAAGGTGCGGGTGAAGGTGGCGAAGCTGGACGGCAAGCCGATCCGCGCCGTGCCGGAGTATGACGATTGCCTGCACGCGGCGGAAAAACGGGGGTTGCCGCTCAAGCAGGTGCTGGAGGAAGCAAGGACCCGCTGCCGGCATTTGCTGGAATAGCGGGAAGCGGGCTTCCTGATGGCGCCTGAACGTATTGACAAACGGTGGATGAAGGCTGCGGCGCAACGCGCGGGCGGTGCGGTCGCGCGGCTGGCGTGCTGTCCCGGCGGGCAGGTACGGGTTCCGGCGACGTTTGCGGTGAAGGAGCCGGGGCGCTTCCGCGCAATCCGGCCGCGCGGGGAGGGCGGCTGGCAGACGTGCCGGGCAGGAGAAATGTCTATACGCTTCCGGCAGGACGGCCGGCGCTGGCACCGTGGCAACCTCCTCATCGAATGGGAACACGAGGGCAGGCGGCGCTCCTGGCGGCCGGGCGATCTGGACAGGGAGAACCTCGGCGGGTCCTTCCAGTCGTTCGATTTGCTGAACGAGGGGCTGATCGCCGATGGCGTCCAGCCGTACGACCCGATGAAGGGCTTCGACGCGCATGTGTGCAGCCCGCCGGCGCTGATGGACCATCTGCGGGACGTGCTGCGGGCGGAGGTGTGCCCGGATATAGACGAGTATGAATGGTTCCGCGAATTCGTGGAGTTGATGGAGGGCCGGGAGCCGATTCACCTGCGGCGCTGGCCGAAGGAGGTGCTGGCAACGCGGGACCGGCTGAGGAGGTTCCCACCGGGGCTGCTGTCGCGTTCGGGCGTGACGATTTTTCTGGACGATTCGCTGCCGTGGAGCACGAACGAGGACTGGATCGAGGAACACCACCCCGGCCCCGCGCCGCAGGTGCTCTACGCCGTGTATTACGGGCACGACTACAAGGCGGGGCTGGGGCGGCTGACGGAAATACTCGGCCCGATCCCCCGGCCCGCAGACTGGATGCTCGGCGTGTGGTATTCCTGCTACCGGCGGATGGGCGAGAAGCACTACCGGAAGGTGCGCGAGGATTTCCGCCGGCATGACCTTCCGCTGAACGCCGTGGTTGTGGATACGGACTGGCACCGCTTCTTTTGGCACGGTTTCGACTGGAACAGGCGGCTGTTCCCCGATCCAGCGCGCTTCCGGCGCTGGCTGCGGAAAAGCGGCCTGCACGCCTCCTTCAACGTCCATCCGCAGTATATACCGGAAAAGGACTCGCGCCTTCCCGCGTTCCTCCGCCGCACGGGCGCGCCCAAGCGCATCCTCCGCGGCAGCGAAGCCCCGAACCGGTTTCACAGAAACTGCCAGGCGGTGGACCTCTTCGACAAGACGCAGGCGAAGGCGTACTTCGAAATATTCCACCGCCCGATCGAGAGGAACGGCTGCGACCTGTGGTGGGTGGACGGGACGCTCCGCACCTCCTCCGGCCGCGACGCCACGGCTTGGCTGAACGAGCTATACACGCGGGAGGGTGCGGGGCCGCTGGTGCTTTCGCGGACGTTCGGACTCGGGGCGCACCGCTCGACGCTGCACTTCACCGGCGACGCGGTCTGCCAGTGGCGGGTGCTCGAGCAGGAGGTGGCCGGCCTGCCGCTGGCCGCCAATGTCCTTCTGGCCTGGGTGTCGAACGACATCGGCGGCTTCTTGCGCGGACTGATCGAGCGGAAGAACAACAAGCCTCCCGCCGCGCTGATGACTCGCTGGGTGCAGTTCGGCGTGTTCAGCCCGATCTTCCGGCTGCACAGCGACCATGGCGTGCGGGAGCCGTGGCGCTTCGGCCGGCAGGCACTCGCGATCATGCGGCGGTTCCTGCACGTGCGGCGGGACATCGTCGCGCCATACCTGAGGCAGCTCGCCCGCGAGGCCCACCGGTCCGGCGTCCCGCCCTTCCGCCCCATGTACCATGAGTACCCCGCCGAGGAGCAGGCCTACCGTCACGCCGGCCAGTACATGATGGGGGACCGGTTCCTTGTGGCTCCGGTTGCGAGGGAGGACGGCCGGGTGCGCTACTGGGTGCCGCCGGGCTTGTGGCGCCACCTGTTCCTTGATCGCGAGATCGAGGGGCCGTGCGTCCTCGCGGAGGAGGTGCCCCTGGAGACCATGCCGGTGTACGAGCGCACGACCCGATAAAGTGACAAGGGGGAGCACGCAACGGCGCAACGAGCGGCTGTGCACCTGCAGGAGTTTGGCAGGAGCCTCTGGTTGTGGTGCCGCTCATGGAGTGCGAAGGTTTGTCTTCGCCCTCGGGGGGAGAGCTTGCTGCCGCCCCATGCGTGTTGGCCAGCCGGAGCGCGCGCGGGCAAGCCCGCGGCGCGAAGGCGGCGGCAAGCCGCGCGCACTCCAAGGGTACGCGGCACTCCCAGCAGGAAGGCCCCCGTAACAACGCTGAGATGCGCCCTACAGAAAGAAATCATCCACCGATTCACGCCGATGGGGGCGGCCTGTGCGTTACTCTTCGGAGCCGGGCTTGCGGCGCAGGCGCTTGAGCCGGCCGCGGTGGACCTTCGTTTCGAGGATGCGCCGGCGGACTTTGGCAGGGGTGCTGGTGGGGATGCGGGGCTTGCGCCGGCGGTGGAGCCGCTCCAGCCGCTCGCGCAGCACGGCAAGGCACGTCCGGCGGTTACGGTGCTGACTGCGCTCGCGCTGGGAGGTGACGGTGACGCCGGTCGGCAGATGGCGCATGCGGACGGCGGAGTCTGTTTTGTTGACGTGCTGGCCACCTGGCCCGCTGGCGCGGAAGGTGGAGACCTCGCACTGGGCCAGAAGCTGCTCGTCGGTGAGGTTGCGGTATGGGTTACTCATGGCGGCTTTGTTGGGAGTGTGACGGTGCCTTTGGCTTGACAGGGGGCGGTTAGCAAGCAACAGTCCAGTCACTTGTGCCTGATTCTTGCTAGGAAAGGGGTTGACCCCGGAAAAATCAGGCGCCAGCAGCGAACCTCAAGCCTCCCCCCGAAGGAGGAGGACCATCATGGCTCTCTCCCTCCAGCAGGTTCAAAAGCAAACTCAGCGCCTCATCATGACCCCCCAGATGCAGCAGTCCATCCAACTGCTGCAGATGAACTCCATGGAGCTTGAGCAGCTCATCCGCCAGGAGATGCTCGAGAACCCGTTCCTGGAGAATGCCGACGACGAGGAGGCGCTGCTCACAGAGACCGAGCCGACCGAGGAGGAGACCGAACTCATCGCCCCGGAGGAGCCGGACACAGGGGTCTCCGACCAGAAGGCCGAGGAGGAAAAGGCCTCCGCGGCCGAGGCGGAGCCGGCTCCCGAACGCGAGGACAAGCCCACCCCCACCGATATCGACCCGGACTCCACACCAGACCCCGCCAACGAGGCCGAAGGGAGCGAGGAGTTCGAGCGCTTCGAGGAAAACGACGTCGACTGGAACGAGCAGTTCGAGGACAGCGACAGCATCACCTACACCAGCACCCGCGAGGAAACCGAGGAGAGCGACTTCACCACCTACACCGGCTCTTCGGACAGCCTTTACGACAGCCTGCTCCGTCAGCTCCGTCTCTCGCGCCTGGCGGGCAAGGACATGGAGATCGGCGAGTTCCTCATCGGCAACCTGGACTAC
>SLMS01000201.1 GCA_007133495.1 Candidatus Sumerlaeota bacterium
CCAACCCCCACGCCAGTCCCGACCCCAACTCCAACTCCGACACCGGAACCGACACCGACCCTCACGCCAACCCCTTCGCCCGAGCCCACCCCCAGCCCGACACCCGAACCCACTCCGGAGCCGACCCCAACTGCGACACCCGGTCCGACGCCGACGCCTGCCTTCGAGGAACTCACCGTCATGCTGCCGGGCAACGTCCCGCTGGTGATGGTGCGCATCCCGGCAGGGTCATTCGTCATGGGAGCGCCCGCCGACGAGAGGGGGAGCTGGCCCCGCGAGAGACCGCAAACGCACGTCACGCTCACGAAGGACTTTTACCTGGGCAAGTACCCCGTCACGCAGGTCCAGTGGGGAGCCCTGATGGCAGTGAACCCCTCGCACTTCTCCGGACCGAATCGCCCCTTGGAGAACATGTCGTTCCAGGAAACCCAGACCTACATTGCCGCCCTCAACGCCCACATCATCGCCACGGGTCAGGGCCCGGTGACGATGCGGCTTCCCACGGAGGCGGAGTGGGAATACGCCTGCCGGGCGGGAACAACGACCCGGTTCTACTTTGGTGACTCGCTCGACTGCTTCGATCACGACTATGATTGTGCGGCGGGGGTCCTCCCCGGAAACCGAACGGACTACATGTGGTATTCCGCCAACTCGGGCAGCCAGACCCAGCCGGTCGGCCAGAAGCTGCCAAACCAGTGGGGCCTTTACGACATGTCCGGCAACGTGCACGAGGTGTGTCAGGACCTTATTCAAAGCGGGAGCATGGCGAACTATCCGGGCGGGAGCGTGACCGATCCGACCGGACCCCTGACGGGCGACAGCCGGGTGGCCCGCGGTGGCTCCTACATGGACTCCACGCAGAGCTGCCGTTCGGCCAACCGCTGGGGACTCGCCGACATATGGGTTAGGTTTCACACTTTCGGTTTCCGTCTCGCAGGGACCATCTAACCCGGGGCGGAGGCCGGCATCCGGCCCGCGGGAGTGTCCGCTCAGTGCCTCCTGCGGTTGCGCCGGTGCGTGCCATCTCGCAAAAGCCAACAACTTCCACCTTGCCTTGGCGCCGGACCCGCTCGGATAACCCCGCGGCGCCCGGCGCTGGCTCCTCCCTTGCATCGCGGGAATGCGGAACCGCCACCGGCTCTTCTGCGCCGCGCTTCGTGGCCTTGGTGCCGGTCTTTCAGGGCCGGCATTTGTGAAAAAAATCACGGACTGCCGCCCCTCCCCCAAGAGGCAAACATACCGCAGCAGGATAACACCCCAATATGGCCGATCAAAGCGTCCACCCCTCCCTCAAGCCCTCTCCCGAGGACGTCACCTTCGTCCTCGACGGCAAGGAAGTCGTCGGCAAAAAAGGGGAAACCATCATCACCGTAGCCGCCCGCGAGGACGTTTACATCCCCCACTACTGCTGGCACCCCTCCCTTTCCGTCGCCGGCAACTGCCGCCTTTGCCTCGTCGAAGTCCACATGCCCAACCCCCGGGCGGACAACAAACCCACCCCCATGCCCAAGCCTGCGATCGCCTGCCAGACGCCGATCGCCCCGGGCATGCACGTCTTCACCCAGTCCGACCTGGCGAAGGACTGCCAGGACGGCATGATGGAGTTCCTCCTGGCCAACCACCCGCTCGACTGCCCCATATGCGACCGCGGCGGCGAGTGCATGCTCCAGCGCTACAGCATGGAGTACGGCAAGGGGCACGCCCGCATGGTGGACAAGAAGCGCAAGTTCAAGAAGCCCAACGCCGACCCCCTGATCGACATCGAGCGCAACCGTTGCATCATGTGCACGCGCTGCGTGCGCTTTTGTGACGAGGTGGCCGGCGACCACGTGCTGGGCGTCTTTGATCGCGGCGAGGGCAACTACATCGGCACTTTCGGGCAGGGGCCCGTCGCCAACATCCTCTCCGGCAACGTCATCGACATCTGCCCGGTCGGCTGCCTGACCTCCACGCCGTTCCGCTTCAAGGCTCGCGTGTGGGAGCTGACCCAGACCCAGTCCACCGGCATCTGGGATGCCTCAGGCGCCAAGGTGACGTACTGGACACGCAACGGACGCCTCTACCGCACCACGCCACCGTCCCGCAAGTACCACGACACTTACACGATCAACGAAGACACCGAGGAGTTCATCGACAACATCACCCGCTTCGGGTCCGACTTCCCCGCCCACGAGGACCGGTGGGACGAAAGCCGCATCCGCATCGGCGGCACGCTGCTTCCCGCGGCCTTTGTAGAAGCAGTGCGGCAGGCCGCCACGGGCCTCCAGCGCGTCAAGGACCAGCACGGGGCGGACTCGGTTGCCGTGCTCGTCAGTCCCCGCGCCACGATGGAGGAGGGGTACCTCGCCGCCAAGCTCGCCCGTACCGTCATTGGGACCGACAACGTGGACTGGCGGATGAGCTTCCAGACCGCCGAAGCCTCCGATGCAGCGGCTCAGGCTTTCGCCCACGCAGGCGGTGATCTGGAGGACGGGTTCGACGCGGTTGTCCTCGTCAACGGCGACTACCTGCACCAGGCACCCGTCTTCGCCATGCAGGTGAAGGAGTACGCCCGCCTCAACGAGAAGCCCATTATCCAGATCGGGCACCATCACGACGCCTACTTCTCGCCGCACGCGGACTGGCAGCTTCCCTGCCGGCCGGGCGAGACCGCGCACGTGCTTGAACTGCTTGCCCTGGCGGTGCAGGACAAGGGCGAGGCGAAGAAGCAGCTCGTCGACCTGACCGGGGTGAAAGCAGAGGAGCTTGACAGACTCATCGCTCTCCTCACCCACGGCCACCGCAAGGCACTCCTGGTCCAGAGCCTCGAAGACATGAACGGCGCCTACCTGCCGAAGGAGGTCCCCGCGCTCCTGGGTCTCAAGGCTGCATTGGGCGATGCATGGGACTATATCCCCGTCCTGCGCGACCGGAACGCCTTCGGGCTCTACACCGCCGGTGCGCAGCCAGACCGGCTGCCGGGCGACGAGCAGGCCGTCCGCAAGGCTTGGGGCCTCGACGCGAAGGACCCACTGCCCACCTCCGGTGGCGTCCCGGCGCGCCGGCTCGCAGAGAAAATCGAAGCTGGAGAGATCAAGGGACTCTTCTGCCTCGGCGCCGACGTGCTCCACAATGCCCCCGAGCGCGAGCGCCTGCTCGGAGCGATCGACAAGTTGGACTTCTTCGCCGTCTCGGACCTCTTCGGTTCCGAAATCACTGAAAAGGCTGACGTCTTCTTCGCGGCGGCCTCCCATCTCGAACGCGACGGCACCTACTGCGACCTCGAAGGCAATCTGGCGCGCCTGGCCGAGGCCGAACCTCCCGTGGGCGGGTCGCGCCCGGACTGGGAGACGCTCACCGGCATCGCAACCCTCATGGGCGCGAAGAGCTTCAACCACGACTCCGTCGAGCAGGTCTTCGACGAGATGATCCGGCTCGCCGCGCCCGAGTTCGCCGGCAGCTTCAAGGCCCTGATGCTCAAGGGCCCGCGCAACGACTACACCGTCCGGGACCCCGGCGGCGCCCGCACCCGCGGGCCGGAGTACAATCCCGGGGACTACCGGATCGACGGGGCGCACTTCCGCTGGAAGGCGGACCCGCTACCCGCGCCGCAGCAGGCCTCGCCCGCTCCGCCCCGCGAGGAACTGGCCGAGGGCGAGTTCATCGTCACTTGGGGCGAGCACGTCCAGGGCGCGGACTACCATCTCGACCGGGCCTCCATCGCCAACCTGCTCAAGCTGGCGCCCTTTGCGGAGATTCACCCGGACGACGCGTTTGAGCTCGGCCTGGACAACGGCGACCGCGCCGTGGTTCACACCGGCAGCGATTCGATCGAAGTAGTGCTGAAAGTGCAGCAGGGCCCCGCGCCCGGAGTGCTCTACATCCCGTCGGGGCTGGGCGAAGCCCGGTTCACGGGCCTTTCCTCTGCGCCGGTCGCCCGGCTGGAGGCAGTTGCAGCAGGCCGCGAGGCAGCACCCGCGGGCTGACAGAAATCGCATTGACCCCTGCGGAGCCGGTTTCCCTAACTGGCGCGGCTTTTCGACAGGGCTCAGTTTGTGATTTTTTTCTCAAATTCGACTGAGGGGCCTGTCCCCCCACGGACCCGAGACCAAGGAACTCATGCAGCCCTTTTTCGACTTTCTGGGCCAGTTCACCGGCGGCGCGGCCAACGCCTTCGTCATCGTCACCTCCGTCCTGAAGATCGCCCTCATCCTTGGCGGTGTGCTTCAGGTAGTCCCCTTCATCATCGTCTTCGAGCGCAAGATCATCAGTTGGGTGCAGGACCGGCCCGGCCCCAACCGCGTGGGCCCGTTCGGCCTCCTGCAGGGCATCGTGGATGGGGTGAAGCTCTTCTTTAAGGAAGAGATCATGCCCCGCGGCGTGGACAAGGGGCTGTTCCTTCTGGCGCCGTGTCTTGTGGTGATCCCGGCCTTTCTGGCGATCTGCATTGTCCCTGTCGGGCCGATTATACAAGGGGAACACCTTGACGCCTATGCCGGCTTCTTCGGCCTCGATCCCGGCATGGTTGGAACCAACGGCGAGATCAGCCACGTCGCCATGGCGATCTCCAACCCCAACATCGGCATTCTCTACCTGCTCGCCATCACCTCGGTTGGGGTGTACGGGATCACCATCGCCGGCTGGTCCTCCAACAACAAGTGGTCGCTCATTGGGGGCATCCGTGCCTCCGCGCAGATGATCAGCTACGAGATCACGCTCTCCCTCGCCGTGATCGGCGTGGTGCTGCTCGCGGGAAGCCTGAACCTTTACGACATCATCGACAGCCAACGAGGCGGCTTCTGGCACTGGAACGTCATCGCCCAGCCGGTGGCGATCCTGCTCTTCGTCGTGGCGATGTTCGCCGAAACCAACCGCCTGCCCTTCGACCTTGCCGAGGCCGAGGCGGAACTCACCGGCGGTTTCCACACCGAGTACTCCTCCATGCGCTTTGCCCTGTTCTTCATGGGCGAGTACGTCAACATGGTCATCGTCAGCGCCGCGTGCGTGACCCTCTTCTTGGGGGGCTTCCTCGGGCCGGTGCCCCTGCCGTGGGACGCGCTGATCGAGCAGTTCGGCCTGGCGGCTATTCTGGCCTTTTACCTTGTCGGCCCGATGGTCATTCTCCCGGCGAAGATCGGCTTCTTCATCTTCCTGTTCATCTTTGCCCGTGCCACGCTTCCACGCCTGCGTTACGACCAGTTGATGACGCTCGGCTGGAAGTACATGCTCCCGATCGGCATCATTAACCTCATCGTCACGGCCTGTGGCGTCGCGATCGACATGGCGATCACGCAGGACGGGCAGGTCGGCTGGGTCACCAAGGTGTCCATCGGCGTGGTGACGCTGGCGATGTTCCTTGGTTGGGAGCTGCTGATTTTCTCGCGCAACCGGCGGGCGCAGCTTGCCCGTGAGTACCGCAACCTGTTCCGAAAGGAGTCCTCGTCCGATCCGGCGTTGGCATCCTGAGCGCTCGGTATGCCCAATGAGCGGGCGCGGTGGCTTTGCTCCGCCGCCTTCCGCTCCGCTCCACACCGCCAATCCGGACACACGGAGGCTCGCGAACTATGCTGATTGAATTCATGAAAGGCTTTGCCGTCGCCGGAAGACATCTGGCCCGCTACGTGGCCGGCAAGGGCTCCGTTACCCTGGAGTACCCCGAAGTACGGCGCGAACAACCGCCTTTCTTCCGCGGACGGCACCGGCTGCAGCGCTACAACGACGGGCTCGAGCGCTGCGTCGGCTGCGCCCTGTGCGCCGCCGTCTGCCCTTCGGAGGCCATCTACCTCGAAGCAAAGGAGAACGTGCCCGGAAAGCGCGTCTCCGCGGGCGAGCGCTATGCAGAAATCTACCAGATACACATGCTCCGCTGCATCTTCTGCGGATTCTGCGAGGAGGCCTGCCCCGAGAACGCCATCATCATGGGGCCGTCCTACGAGCTCGCCTCCCACAAGCGCACCGACTTCATTCTCAACAAGGAAGACATGCTCGACGATCCGAAGAAGGGTTTCGGCGACTACCACGAGTACGACCCGTATATCTCCCACGTCACGGAGGAGTCCGACCGCGAAGCGAAAGGGGACCCCTGGGAAAGGACCGGTTCCTGACCGGCCGCCCACCCGGCGGACGCGCCACGCCTCATGTTCCTGCTCATCTACTCTCTCCTGTTCGCACTGACGGTGATCTTCGCCCTCGGTGTTCTTCTCTTCGAGAACACCGTGAAGAGCGCCGTCTCCCTGATCTTCACGATGCTGTGCATCGCGGCGAATTACCTGCTCATGCGGCAGGAATTCGTCGCCTTCATTCAGATCATCGTGTACGCTGGCGCGATTATGGTCGTGTTCCTCTTCGTGATCATGCTGCTGAATCTCCGGGAACCGGAGCGCACCCCATGGTACCTGCGCAACATGCGCTACTGGGCCGGTGCGCTGGCGTTCCTTTTCTTCTTCGTTCTTGCTTGGGCGATTCAGGTCTTCGCCGTGTCGGACGTGGCGCCCGGCGCTGCCGCGCTGGAGGAACTCCGGCGCGAGTCCGGCCAGGCGGAAGTCACCCAGCTCGCCACCCTGATGGTCACCCAGTACGTCGTGCCGTTCCTCCTCACCTCCGTGCTGCTGCTGGTGGCGGTGATTGGCGCGATCGTGATGGCACGCCGCAAGGACGAGGACGGGCACGAGATCGTGCTCGACGAGGAAGAGGAGGACGCCTGAGCCCGGATGGAACCTGTTTTCGAAGCCAACCTCATCCTCAGCACCCTGCTCTTCACCATCGGCATTCTCGGGGTGATGTGGAAGCGCAACGCCATCTCGCTGTTCATGAGCGTCGAGCTGATGCTGAACGCGGCGAATCTGGCGTTCGTCTCCTTTGCCTTTCAGCTCGGGCTGCTCTCGGGCGGCATTCTGGTTTTGTTCATCATGGCGGTCGCGGCGGCTGAAGCCGGCGTCGGCCTGGCGATATTCATCGCGCTGTTCCGCGTCCGCCGGCATATCCGGGTGGACGAGCAGGACCTGCTGCACGGCTAGACAAGGCCGCGCGGCTCACCCTCCGGCCACACGCCGGCCGGAGTAACGAAATCCCACGGGGAAAGCCTGCGCTTCCCCAAACCGAAGGCGAGCGAACGCGAACGATATGGACACAAACCTGGCCGTCCAGGCGTACGTCCCAGAAATCCACCCGACCGGGATCATCCCCTACCTGCTCCTCCTGCTGGGCGGGATAGCCTGCCTGGTGGTGGATGCAGCCTCCGGCAAGGAGGGCAGCCGGCGCTATCTGCCCTGGATCGCCGGCGGAACGCTGCTGGCCGCGATGGCCTGTTTTTTCCTGCGCCTCGTGCCCGGCGAGCCGTTCCTTGAGAACACCTTCCGCGCCGATGCCTTTGGCCAGCTCGCCAGCCTTGCCATCCTCTCCGCCACCTTCGTCATGACGACCATGGGACCCAGCCTGGTCCGCAGGCGTAACCTCCCCAGCGGCGAGTTCTATACCCTTATCCTCTTTGCCTCGCTCGGCATGGTGCTGCTCTCCGTGTCGAACGAGCTGCTCACCGCCTTCATCGCGCTGGAAATGTTCGCGCTCTCCCTGTACGTGCTCGTCGGGATAGACAGGAGGAGCTCAAAATCGGCCGAGGCATGCTTCAAGTATTTCATCCTCGGTGCTTTCGCCTCCGCGTTCCTGGTTTTTGGCATCGCGTTCCTCTATGGGGCGACCCATACAACCTTCCTGACCGAGATGGCCGAGGCCTTCCGTACCGGCTACGTGGAGAGCATCGGCCCGGGTGGCGAAGTGGCCCAGGTGCCCATCAACGCAATGTACGTTTACGCCGGTTTTGCGCTGATGTTCGTCGGCATTTGCTTCAAGCTCAGCCTTGCGCCCTTTCACATGTGGGCGCCGGACGTTTACGAAGGCGGCAACATCCCGGCCGTGATGGTCGTGGCTACCGCCTCGAAAGTCGCCACCTTCGCCTTCCTCATCCACCTTGTGGAGGCGCTCTCCTACTGGGAAGGCTTCGCGGGTGGCGCCGTCTATATCATCACCGGTGTGGCGGTTGTCTCCATGCTGTGGGGCAACATTGCTGCTCTGGCGCAGACGCACTTCCGGCGCATGATGGCGCTCTCCTCGGTGGCTCACTCCGGGTATATGACCGTGGGCGTTCTTGTTTTGGTGGCGCTGCCGGGAATGATGAGCGGCTCGGAACTCGAAGCGGGCCAGCTCCTCGTCCGCCAGGCGGTGATTCTCTACATGGCAGGCTATACGGTGATGAACGTGCTGGCCTTCGGCGTGGCGCACTATGTCGGCGGGGGAGGCCACATGGCCGCCTACCGCGGGCTTGTCTATCGCCGGCCGCTTCCCGCCATCGGCATGGCCATCGCCATGTTCAGCCTTGTGGGTATTGGCTTCACGCCGCCCACCATCGGCTTCATGGGCAAGTTCTACATTTTCAAGGAGGCCGTGCAGGTGGGCTTCATCGGCCTTGCCGTGGTTGCCGTGCTCGCCTCGGTCATCTCCGCGTTCTATTATTTGAGCCTGGTCGTGACGATGTTCATGCGCGAGGAAGAGCGCGTGGCTCATGTGCCGCTGGCGGGGACACCGGAGGCGCCCGTGCAGGTCGGCGGCGAAGTGCTCACCCGGATGGTGCTGGTGACCGCCTCGATCCTGATTTTTGTGTTCGGCATATTCCCGCAACTGTTCATCGGTCTCGGCGAGACGTTGGTGAACGGAACCGTGCGCTAGGTAAAGGGGGAACGCGATGCTGTCACCATGCCGATGCACACCAGAAGCGGAACGGGAGCTTCGCGCGCTGTTCGGAATTCCCGAGAGCGAAACCCTTGGCGGAGTGGAAGCAGAGTTCCGCGAAGTGCCCTACTTCCTCGTCTCCCGCTCCCGGCAGCAATGGAGCCCCGAAAAGGCGGATATTAACGAATTGCTTCTGATTGGTGCGGACGAACGTGGGATATACGTGGATCCCGACAGCGCCGGCCGGCGCATGACGCTCGTTCCCTGGCCGAACGTTGTCTCGCTGACGCTGGCAACCGGCGAAGTCTCCCCCGGTAAAGGACAGGCTCCCGAATGATCGATCTGGTCTGGCTCTTCCCCGCGATCATGGCGCTGGCGGCGCTGATCAACGGACTGGGCTGCCGTAAGCTCGGCAAGACGGCCGGCTATATTTCTGTCGCCGCCATGGCCGCGACCTTCTTTCTCGCCGCCGGCATCTTCTTCGAAGTGCGCGAGGCCGCGAATCAAACCGCGCAACAGGCACCCACCGCAGTCCAGGACCCCGGCAACGATCCGGAACTGCATCGCTGGAACAACCTCACCGACGCCCAGCGCCTTCAAAAAGCAGAGCAGTACGCCTTCGTCCGTACCGACCCCGAAAACCCCCGGCCCTGGGACACCAGCGTGCGCGGTGGCATGGGCGGCCATGTTCCCCTCTGGACGTGGATGGAGATAGACGGCGTCCTCGGCACGGACCGGAACCTCACGATAGATTTCGCCCTGCACGTGGATCAGCTCGCCGCGATTTTCCTGTTGTTCGTCAGCTTCGTCGGCACCCTGGTTTTCATCTACGCCACGGGCTATATGCGCGAGAAGCACAATGGTCACGTCGAGCTGGACCCCGGCTATGCGCGCTTTTTCAGCTACCTCGCCCTGTTCGCCGCCTCGATGTATATACTCGTGCTCGGGGCGAACTTCCCCGTCATGTTTATCGGCTGGGAGGGCGTGGGCCTCTGCTCCTACCTCCTGATCGGTTACTTCTTCGACAAGCCGTTCAACGAGAAGCTTAGCTGCGCCGACGCCGGAAAGAAGGCCTTCATCGCCAACCGCGTGGGTGACTTTGGGCTTCTCCTCGCGATGTTCCTCGTTTTCTGGGGGCTTGGGACTCTCGATTTCCAGCACATCATCAGCATGTTGACGAATGGGGGCGAGGTGCTCCCCGCCGGGTTCGCTTTCAACGGGACGATCATAACGGCCGTGACGCTTCTCCTGCTGCTTGGCGCGACGGGCAAGAGCGCGCAGATTCCGCTCTTCACCTGGCTGCCGGACGCCATGGCGGGTCCCACGCCGGTCTCCGCGCTCATCCACGCCGCCACGATGGTCACTGCGGGCGTCTATATGCTCGCGCGCCTGAACGTACTCTATATGATGGCGCCGGTGACGCTCGTGGTCGTGGCGTTCGTTGGCGGAGCGACAGCGTTCGTCGCCGCCTACGCCGCCCTGACCCAGCGCGGCTTCAAGAAAATCCTCGCCTATTCCACCGTCTCGCAGCTTGGATTCATGTTCCTGGCCATGGGCGTGGGGGCATTCGCCGCGGGCATTTTTCACGTCTTTACGCACGCGTTCTTCAAGGCCTGCCTCTTTCTCGCGGCCGGTGCGGTCATCCATGCGCTGCACCACGAGGAGGACGTCTTCAAGATGGGTGGCCTCCGGAAGAAAATGCCCAAAACGTGGTTTGCCTATCTTTTCGCCACGCTCGCCATCGCCGGGGTTTTTCCCTTCGCCGGGTTCTTCTCGAAGGACGAAATTCTCTACATGGTGCATTCCGCGGGAATGGGGAACCCCGTCTTTACGTTCCTCTGGGCCGTCGGGATGCTTGTGGCCCTGTTCACTGCGTTCTATATGGCGCGCTCGCTGGTGCTGGTATTCCATGGCAGGACGCGCATGAGCGAGGAGAAGTTCAACCACGCCCACGACGGCGTCTTCAGCATGACCGGTGTCCTGATCGTGCTGGCCGTGGCTTCGCTCCTTGTCGGTTTTCTGAACGTGCCGAGCGGCATCATGCAACTCCCGGGCAACCTGAACGCCATGTTCCACAATTTCCTGGAGCCCGTCACCGACCGGGGTGCGCTCCACATCGCCCAGACCGTCTGGGGCTATACGGGTGAGGCGGTGCCCTACGGCGCGGTGGTCGTTGGGGAGGTCACCACGCAGGACGGCCAGCTATACGCCGGTTACCACGGGCCCGAACTGCTGCTTGCCGTCGTGTCCGTGCTGATTGCCCTCGCGGGCATCGGGCTGGCCTTCTATCTATACGGCTCCGGCGAGCTGACTGCATCCGAGAAGCTCGCGCGCAACCCTGTCCTCAAGCCGCTTTGGTCGGTCTCCTGGAGCGCCTGGAAGTGGGACGATTTCTACGAGGCGGTCTTCGAGCGCGGCGCGATGATCTTCTATGGTGCGGTGCTCTGGGTGGACAAGTACGTCGTGGATGGGATTGTGCTTGGCTGCGGCCGTGTCAGCCAGGCGTTTGCCGCCGGGTTCCGAAGGCTGCAGAACGGTCAGGTGCAGGTGTACGGCCTGCTCATGTTCGTTGGCGTCTGTATATTCGTGGTCTATTTTGCCATCGGACTGGTGACGTTCCTTGCGGATGCAGTGACGTCGCCCGCAGAAGGCGAAGCCGCCACCGAACAAACCGAGTCCGCACCTGCGGCTGCGGCCGGAGAGGAAGTCTCCATCAACCTCGACCCATCGGACGAAAGTGCGGTGTTCGAAACCGCTGAAGCCACCCGCACCGGCGCGGGACAATAGAGAGTAAGCTCAGGGATATAGTGAACCGATGCCGCTTCTGACGCTCATAATCGCCGTGCCCACCATCCTGGGACTCCTGGCGTGTTTCTTCCTGCCGCAGCGTACGGTCAAGTACGCCGCGCTGGCGATCGTGCTGATCGATCTGGCACTCGTCATTTTCGCAGCCGGCCAGTTCGACTGGTCCGGCCAGTATCAGCGGGAAGTCCAGTCGTTCGAACACACGGTGCCATCGCATTTCCAGATGCGCGAGCACGTCCCGTGGATCGAGCCGTTCCGCATTTCCTGGACGGTCGGCGTGGACCATCTCTCCATGCTCATGGTCCTGCTCACCGCGGCGATCGGCGTGCTTGCGGTCCTGTGCTCGTGGAGCGGCATCAAGAAGCGGGAGCGCGAATTCTACTTCTTCCTGCTCGTCCTGCAGACGGGCATCATGGGCACGTTCCTGGCCATCGACCTGTTCCTGTTCTACATCTTCTGGGAACTCATGCTGATCCCGCTCTATTTCCTGGTCGGCATCTGGGGGTCGAAGGACCGCATTTTCGCCACCATGAAGTTCGTGCTCTATACGCTGGCGGGGTCGGTGCTCATGCTGATCGCGCTGATCTGGATGTACTATAATAACGGATACTACGAGGACGGCGTCTTCCAGCAGGTGAAGACCTACTCGTTCGAGGTAATGGCCGACACGCAGGCGGAGGCAGGAGCACTCGGCTCCTTCCGCACGGCGTTCTGGCCGTTTCTGGCGCTCTTCCTCGCCTTTGCGATCAAGATTCCGCTCTTCCCGCTGCACACTTGGCTGCCGGACGCACATACCGAAGCACCCACCGCCGGCTCCGTGATTCTTGCCGGTGTCCTCCTGAAAACCGGCGGCTACGGCATCATCCGGTACTGCCTGCCTCTCTTTCCGGACGCGACCCTGGTGTTCGCGCCGCTCTGTACCTGGCTCGCCATTATTGCAATTATATACGGCGCCATGACGGCCATCGTCCAGACGGACATCAAGCGCCTTGTCGCCTACTCGTCCGTGTCGCACATGGGCTTCGTCGTGCTCGGCATTTTCAGCCTGAACGCACAGGCCATGAGCGGTGCCATCCTCACCATGATCAACCACGGCATTTCCACGAGCGGGCTCTTCCTCGCCGTCGGCATGTTGTACGAGCGCACCCACACGCGCGAGATGTCAAAATTCGGTGGCCTCTGCCGGAACCTTCCGATATTCGCCGCCCTCACGATGGTCATGGTCCTCAGCAGTGCCGGCCTGCCTGGACTGAACGGCTTCATCGGTGAGTTCACCGTGCTCGTTGGCTCCATGTCGAACGTGCCGATTATGATGCAGGCGCACGAGAACCCGGCGGGCTTCGCAGCCGCGATGGGCATGACGCAATACACCTGGTTCATCGCTGCCCTCGCCGCAACGGGGGTGATTTTCGGTGCTGTCTATCTGCTGATCATGTATCAGAAAACGTTCTTCGGAAAGCTGGACGAAGCGCGCAACGGAAGCCTCAAGGACCTCGTTCCGCGCGAGTGGCTGCAGCTCGCCGTGCTTTCGGTGGCGGCTGTCTGGATTGGCCTTTTCCCGCGGCCCATCCTCAACGCGATCCAGCCAGCTACGGAGCTTGCCCTGGAGTCCGTATCGGTGTCGATCATGCTGCCGGAGGACATGGCCTCAGTGGAAGCCGAAGAGATATCCGAGGAAGAGTGGGCCGCCGCCGGCGAGACGGAAGACGCCGCTTCGAAGTAACCTTTGCATAAGGCCGCGCCTGTATGAATTCAGCGGCTGAGCATCCGTTCCGGTGCAGCCAGCCGTGCGGCGCTGCTTGAAGCGGAGGGTGGAGCCATTCCGGCAGAGCCGCGCGCGTCCGCCACGAGCCCTCCGGTGCTCAGAAAAGGTTCATCCGGCCCCCGCTCCGGCAGCGGCACCCCGCGCGTGGCCTTCAGCCATTCGTCTATATACCAGAAGCGGATGCCGCGTCGCCGCGCGTCGTTCAGAAACCAGAGCAGCGCCCGTGCGAGTTCCGGCGTTTTTCCGGAGTAGTGCGGATGCACGGGGAGGACGCAGGTGCGCTTGAGGCGCGTGAGCAGCCGGAAAAGCCGGAAGGCCGTGCGGGGCCGAAGTCCGATCCATTCGTAGAGAGGCATCCACTCCCGGAACCAGGTCGGGTTTATTTCCTCCACCTTTCCCATGTGATAACGAAAGTATAGACGGCTTGCGTCGAAAACGAAGCTCTCCTCGTTCAGTACGCGAACCGTGTCGCGGTTCATGCAGTGCATGGGCGCGCGGAAGCCGCGCGTGGGCCGGCCGATGCAGTCCTCCACCACCTGCCTGCCGCGCAGGATTTCGTGGCGCTGCTCCGTATAGGAAAGCCGGCGCAGGTTCGGGTGTGAGTACGTATGCGATTCGCACTGGTGGTGGCGCGCTATTTCGCGCACAAGGTCCGGCATTGCCTCCGCTGTCTGGCCGACGAAAAAGAAGTTCGCCGGGACCTGCGCCCGCTGAAAAACGCGGTGCACGCGCCGGAGCTGCTCATACGTGCCCTCGCAATCGCAGCACAGGATCACATTGCGGTGCTCCGGCGCCGCGGGCGCTTCGGAAGAATTCACGGGCGGATTTCCTTCATCCCGGCGTGGGAGTGCAATGCCTCCGGCAACGCAATGCTGCCGTCCTTGTTCTGGAATGTCTCCATGAGCGCGATCATCAGCCGCGGCAGCGCCAGCCCGCTCCCGTTGAGAGTATGCACGAACCGCGGTTTTTCCCCGGCGGCGGGACGATACCGGATGTTCGCCCGCCGTGCCTGATAGTCCAGAAAGTTCGAGCAACTGGATACTTCCAGCCACGTGTCCATGCCGGGAGCATAGACCTCCAGGTCGTAACACTTCGCCGCGCTGAAACCCAGGTCGCCCGTGCAAAGCTCCACCACCCGGTAGGGGAGGCCGAGGTCCTCCAGCAGGCCGGCTGCGTTGGCTGTCAGTTCTTCATGCACCTGCGCGCTTTCCTCCGGCCGGACGATATGCACCAGCTCGACCTTCTGGAACTGATGGACGCGGGAAATGCCGCGGTTCTCGCGTCCCGCGCTTCCCGCTTCCCTCCGGAAACAAGGTGTATGGCAACAATAGGCGATCGGCAACCCGCCGGGCTCGATAATCTCCTCCGCGTGCAGGTTGGTGACCGGCACCTCCGCCGTCGGAATGAGGAAGAAGTCCTCCTCGTCGATGCGGTAGGAGTCGTCCTCGAACTTGGGGAGCTGGCCGGTCCCGGTCATCGTCTGCCGGTTGACGATATAGGGAACCGAGACCTCCGTATAGCCGTTGCGCGCCGTGTGGATGTCGAGCATCCACTGCACGAGCGCCCGCTCCAGCCGCGCACCGGCGCCCCGGAGCGTATAGAATCCCGATCCGGCCACCTTCGCCCCGCGCGGCAGGTCCAGTATCCCGAGCGCCTCTCCCAGCTCCCAGTGCCCCTTTGGCGCGAAGCCGAAATTGCGCAACTCGCCCGCCTGGCGGATGGTCCGGTTGGCCTCCTCGTCCGTTCCGATGGGGACGTCGTCCGCCGGGATGTTTGGAATGTTGAGGAGCGCCTGCTCGAGCTGCACATCCACCTCGCGGATTTGCGCATCGCATTCGGAAATCTTCGGGCCGAGCGAGCGGGACTCCTCCTTCAGCTCCTCAATTGGTTCCTTTGCCTTGGCGCGCTGGGGGATGAGTTTGCTGATTTCGTTGCGGCGTGCCTTGAGGGCCTCGGCCTGCTGGAGGAGTTCGCGCCGCCGGCGGTCAATTTCCAGGACGCCGTCAACGGCCTCCTCGCCGTTGCCTCGGTGGCGGAGCGCCTTGCGGACGCGGTCTGGCTCGTCGCGGAAAAGTCTGATATCAAGCATGGAGGGAGAGGGCGGAGTGGTTTCCGGTTTGGATTGCCGCTCCGGTGCCGGAGCGGAAGCCCATCCCGGGCTGGCAGCCGGAAAGGGTCAAGGCGGAGATGGGGCCCGGCGCCGGTGCGCGTCTATCCGCCGGCGTCACTCCTTCGGCAGGAGCGCCCGCAGCGCCTCCGCCGTGGTGCGCTCGAAGCGGTCCGCCTCCGGCCCGGTGAAGTCCCGCACGCCGTAGCAGGCGTCCTCGAAGAGCGGCAGCGCCTCGTCCCGCAGCTCCGTCAGCCGGCTGTCCGTTTCCTGAAGGCGGCTGACGTATTGCCGCGCGGTTTCACCCTCCTGACGTTCGAGCCCCGTTATGGCCAGCGCCCCGCTGAACTCCAGGAACGCCCTCAGAATCCGCCCGCGCGGGCCTTCCTCCTGGAGCAGTTCCGGCGGGATGCCGGCAGGAGCCTCCTGTTCGAACTCACGCACCGTCGTCGGCATTTCGGTGAACTCCTCCGCCGTGCCGGCCTTCCGCCGGCGGAGTTTACGGTCCAGCCAGTAAAGCAGCAGAATAATAATAATCAGCGCGGCGAAAAGAAAGATCAGCCCCTGGTAGTGCTCTGCCGATAGGTCCCGCAGGGTCAGCTCCGGGTCCTGGCGGAGCGTGATTGCAAACGTGAAGTCCCGCGGGGTAATGTGCCTGTATAGATACTCCCACGCCGCCCATGCCACCAGCGGCGGACCCAGGATTGGGAGCAGCGAATGGCCCCACATTGCTCCAAGGTCCATCCCGTACCC
>SLMS01000160.1 GCA_007133495.1 Candidatus Sumerlaeota bacterium
ACGGGCGACCCGCTCGAAATCGCCCACGCCGGCCAGAAAGTCGATCTGTGGGAACTCGCGCAGCAGCTCCTCCGAATTGCGCTGGGCCAGGCAGCCGATCACCCCCAGCCGCGTGCCGGCGCGCTCCCGAATGGCGGCCCAGCGGCGGATTTCCTCGCGGGACTGCTCGCGCGCCGCGTGCAGGAACCCGCACGTGGTGATGACGACGACGTCCGGGGGCGAGCCCTCATCGGCGGCCTCCACGCTGAAACCTTCCGCAGCCAGCAGGCCCCCAAGGTATTCATTATCGACCGTGTTTTTGTCGCAGCCGAGGGTGACGATGCCGATGCGCATGGAGTGTCCGGATCGCGAGTAGCGCGAGGCGTGGGGGATTGTGCCGGTGCCTTACCGGCGGGAGGAGACGGTGGGGCGGAGGTACCCGCCGGTCAAGGTCAGGGGCCGAGGGCTGGCCGTTGGTTCAGGAGGAAGATGGCCCGCGGCTGAATCGGCCGGAGTCCACCGGATACTGCCAACCCGCTACTTGCTGCTCGCCACTCCCTCGGGATGGCGGTGCTGGGTGCGGTAGTGGCGGAGTTCGCCCAGGCGCGCGTAGATGACCTCGTCGGCGATGTCCACGGCCAGGTCGGCGATCCGCTCGAGGTTCTTGCTCACGCCGATAAGGTTGGTGGCTTGGTAGATGTGCTGGGGTGCTTCGGTGCCGATCTGGATAAGCTGGGTGATGATCTCCTGGTTGAGGTCGTCAATCTTGTCGTCGCGGTCGCGGAGTTCCCCGGCGAGCGTGGCGTCAAGGGTGAGGAACGACTTCATGCCGTCGGCCCACAGGGCGCGCACGAGTTCGTATAGCTGGGCCACGTCCACATAGGGCTTCATGGTGGGCTTGTCGGAGATGCGTATGGCGGACTTGGCGATATTGACGGCGAGGTCACCGGCGCGCTCGATCGAGGAGTTGGTGCGCAGGTAGGCGATGAGCTGGCGCAGGTCGCGGGCCACCGGCTGGTTGAGGGCGATGATCTGGATAATGGACTCCTCGTGCTCGTCCTCCAGGCAGTCAAGTTCCTCGTCCCGGGCGATGACTTCCTGGGCCAGGATGGTGTCCTTGGTCATGAAGGAAGCAACGGCCTCGCCCACCTGGCGGTTGGTGAGTTCGCCCATCTTCCCAAGCGAGCCCTGGAGGCGCTTGACCTGGTTGAGGTAGAATCCGCTAACGGGCATTGTCCTTGGCTCCCTTTGCTGCGCCGCTTCCGGCACCGGACGGGTGAGATCGCCCCCGTCAAGGTGGAAGAGGATGGGGCAAACGAGGGCGCCGATGCAACTACAATCGGGTTATTTTCACAAAATCGCGTTCGATTTCGCGAAAAGGGCTGAATTCTTCCCCGCCGTTGTCACCTCCGCCACCGGCGCGTCACCGGCTCCGGGCGGTGCGACAGCGCTTGCACTGTGCCGGTTCCTCCCGTTCCCCTCGCCCACGGCACCTGTTTGAATTCTTCCTGCGGAGGAATGAGGCGCTATGGGCGACCTGTTGCTGAGAGTTCTGCCGCTGGCGGGCCTTGCCGTCATGGTCGCGGTCTGCCTTGGCCTGAGCACGGACCGGCGGGCGGCGCTGCGGCGCTGGGACCTGATTGCCTGGGGCTTTGGCCTGCAGGTCCTCTTCGCGCTGTTCATCCTGAAGACGCAGGCGGGACAGGCGGTTTTCCAATGGCTGAACGACGCGGTGCAGGCGCTGATCGGCACTGCGCACGAGGGGGCGGAGTTCGTCTTCGGCGCGCTGGCGACCGGCCCCGGGCCGGGCAACGTCGCCACCGTGGCCTATGTGGACGGAGAGGCGCCGGACAACCCCGGGGGGTTCATCATGGCGTTTCACGTGCTCACGCCGATCGTGTTTTTCAGCGCTCTGGCGGCAGTCCTGTACCACCTCGGCGTCCTGCAGCGCATCGTCTTCGGCGTGGCGTGGGTCATGCAGCGCACGATGAAGACGAGCGGGGCGGAGACGCTCAGCGCCGCGGCGAATATTTTCGTCGGCATGATCGAAGCCCCGCTGATGGTGCGCCCCTACCTTGCGAAACTGACACGCAGCGAGCTGATGACGCTCATGACCGTGGGCTTTGCCACGGTGGCCGGCGGCATGATGGCGGCGTATATCTCCATCGTGGGCGGGCAGGTGGAGGGCATTGCCGGACACGTGCTGGCGGCGTCGATCATGTCGGCCCCGGCGGCGTTGCTCTTCGGGAAGCTGATGGTCCCGGAAACCGAAACGCCCGAGACCGGCGGCCGCCTGGAGGTGGACTACAAGCCCGAGACGGCCAACGTGCTCGACGCCGCCGCGGCCGGAACCATGGAGGGCGTGCGCATCGTGCTGAACGTGGCGGGGATGCTGATCGCCTTCCTGGCGTTGCTGGCGCTGCTGGACCTGATCCTGCAGGGCAGCAGCGGGCTCGTCCTCGGGCAGGCGCCCGAATGGTTCACCGTCCGCGGCCTGCTCGGCTACCTGTTCGCCCCGCTTGCCTTTCTGATGGGCGTGGCGGACTGGGGAGAGGCGGTGCAGGTGGGTCAGCTCCTCGGCGTCAAGATGGCCACGAACGAACTGGTGGCGTACCTGGACCTGATCGGAATGGAGGAGCTTTCGGATCGCTCGCGGCTGATCGCCGTCTATGCGCTGTGCGGGTTTGCGAACTTCGGCTCGATCGGCATCCAGATCGGCGGCCTGTCCGCTCTGGCGCCGGAACGGCGCAAGGACATCTCCATCCTCGGCCTGCGGGCGATGCTCGCAGGGTCCTTCGCGGCGAACGCCACCGCCTGCGTGGCCGCCATCCTTGTCTAGTAGGATAGATGGATAGACGCATGACGGAACCTGCGCCCGGACGCATCCTTGTCGGCACCTCCGGCTTCTCCTACGACGACTGGCTCGGGAGCTGGTACCCGCCCGGAATGCCGAAGCGCGCCATGCTGGACTTCTATGCGGACCGGTTCCCGGCGCTGGAGGTCAACGCGACCTACTACCGCACGCCGGCGCCCTCCACGGCAAGGCGCATGGTGGAGCGCGCGGCGGGCCGGCTCCGGTTCGCCATCAAGGCGCCGGGGGAGCTGACCCACAAGGGCCTCGCGGGCCCCGGGGTGGTGCTCCCTTTCCGGGAGTTCCTGGAACCGTTCGCCGAGGCCGGCTGCCTCGGGCCGGTGCTCCTTCAATTCCCTGCCGGCTTCGTCTATACAAGGGACAACCTTCTCTATCTCCACATCGCCGTGGGGCAGCTTGCGGGGCTTCCGCTGGCGGTGGAACTGCGCAGTGGGACCTGGGACGCTGAGCCTGCCCGGCGCGCCGCGGACGAGCTGGACGCCGTGCGCGTGGCCGTGGACCAGCCGGCGGTCCGGGGAGTGTCCGCCAGCCTGACGGAAGCCGCTGAAGGCCCGTTTGCCTACTACCGCTTTCACGGCCGCAACGCCGGGGCATGGTACGGCTCGGAAGACCGCCACGGGCGCTACAACTACCGCTACGGGCGGGAGGAGCTGGAGGCGCTGGCCCGCGAGGTCCGCAAGGGCGCCCCCCGCGCGCAGAGCACTTACGTCTTCTTCAACAACCACCCCGACGGCAACGCCGCCCATAATGCCGGGCAGCTCGGGGCGATGCTCGGCCTGCCGCCGCCGCCCGAATCGCCGCGGGACCTGTTCGAGGATGCGTGAGTGAAACTCTCCCGCAGCCAGCCGTTACCAGCGGCGCTGCGGCTGATGCGTGGGGTAGCGCACGCTGGTCCTCCCGGGCGAAATACGAAGCGTCGTTGAACCGGACCGGAACTGACGGCTGGTCGTACCCCGGTGGTAGTAGTGGCTCTGGTAGGAGGGCCCCGGCTGGATGCGTATAGACGTGCTGCGCGAACTGGTCGTGGACGGCCGCGTGCGGAACGAGGTTGTCGTCCGCGTGGTGTACGCGCTACGCGTTTGCCGCTGCGGCGCCACGTAACGCGGGGCTGCCTGCCGCTGGGAGTAATGGAAGTAGTACTGTTGCTGCTGGCGTTGCTGCGGGGTGACGTACCGCGTGGGAGGGGCGGTCCGTATCCGCAGCGTCGGCGTGGACGTGGAGGGCTGGCGGACGGGTCTCGGCGTGTAGGAGCGCGAGCGCAGGTTGAGGCGCTCGTCCCCCAGCCGGCCATACGTCGAGCCGAGTGTCGTCTGCCCGACGCTCGTCTCGGTCGTGCGCAGGTTTACCCGGTTATCCCCGAGCGTGCCCGTCAGGGTACGGAGCCCGGTGGGGTCGTCCGGCCGGCGCGAATCGCGCATGTTTACGCGGCGGTCCCCCAAGCTGCCCGTCGTGGTGACGATCGTGCGGTTGCCCACCGTGGACTCGGTGGCGCGGAGGTTCACCCGGTTGTCGCCGATGGTGCCGGTGGTCGTGGCGGGGGAGGAGGGAGTCGTCAGCGATCGCGTCGTCCGCATGTTCACCCGGTCGTCGCCAATCGTGCCGGTTGTGGTGACGATTTCGCGGTTGCC
>SLMS01000085.1 GCA_007133495.1 Candidatus Sumerlaeota bacterium
ACCCCCTTCTTCTCGGGTTGATCTTTTAGAGGCAGGCAGGTGTCGCGCTCCGAGGACCCCGCCAAGGGGTCCAAGATGGTAGCCGGTGGTTGAGCGAAGCGACACCACCGGTAACCGGGACAAAGGTACCCACGACCCCGGCAGGCGGTCGCACCCAATTGGACGACCGGAATCGGAGAACGAAAACGTCCTGACTCTCAGATCACCCGCCGCTTCCACCCCGGCGAGCGGAACTTCGCCATCACGATCAGCGCCAACACCGCAAGCTGCACGGCGAAAGCCCAGATCGCTCCGTAGGCCCCAAACCCCAGCGGCAACGCCAGCAACCACGCCAGCGGCAGGAAGATCAGCCACTGCGTGCCAACCGCCGCCGTCATCACAAACAGCGTCTCCCCCGCTCCCTGCAGCGCCTTGCCCAGAATCGTGTTCACCGATTCGAGCACCTGGTAAATCCCCACCACGATAAGCACCGCCGCCGCCAGTTGCGCCACGGCTTCGGGGTTCGCCGCCCCTGCCTCGCCCTCCCCAGGACCGGTGAACATCAGGAAGACACCAACGAATTGGTGCCGGAAGATAATGAACAGAAGCCCCGCCACCGCCATCAACGAGGCACCAATCATCCAGCACGTCAGCGCTCCCATCGCCGCGCGCCGCGGCTGCCGCGCCCCAAGGAACTGCCCCACCAGCGTCGCCGCCGCGATGCCGAAGCCGATGCTCGGCAGGTACGCCAAATAGCCGATCTGCCGGGCGATCGTACTCGCCGAAAGCGAAATACCCCCGTCCGGCACCGCCGCGTTGATCAACACAAACAGGAACATGCCGAAGTTCCCGAAAAACTGCTGCACGAAAATCGGCCCGGCAAGACGCAGCACCTGCTTCTGCACCGCGAACGAAAAGTGACGGCCAAAACGCAGCACATGGAACTCACGGCAGAAGTGCTGCCGGGTGAGCACTGTGAAGAAGATCACCAGCCCCACACCCGTCGAAAGCGTGTGGGCCAGCCCCGCACCCCGCAGCCCCATCTCCGGGAATCCGCCCCGGCCCCCAACCAGCAGGAAGCAAAGCAGCGCGTTCAGCGACAGGATGACCGCGTACACTGCCATCGGAATCTGCGGCCGGCCGATCGCGTTGAAAAAGCCGATCAGCACCAGCACCACCACGATCATCGGCAACGAGGGAAGCCGCCAACGGAAGTACTCGAAGGCCAGAACGCGGATGCTCTGGTCCTCCGCGGCGGCAAAAATCTCCGGCCCGAGGAAGTACAGCCCCACCGTCACCGGCACGCCGATCGCCACCGCCAGGAAAAGCGCGTTGTCCAGATACAGGCCCACCGCCTTGAACGCGCCCTCCCCATACCGCCGGGCCACAAGCGCCTGCGTTCCCAGCTCCAGCGCATGACAGGACAGAACGAGCAGCAGCGCCAACGTCCCCGCCAGCCCCACCGCCGCGATCCCCGGCCCGCCCAGCACGTTCCCCACAATGAGAAACTCCGCCAGCAGCCCCAGCACCACCACCAGATAAGCACCCGAAGCCGGCAGAGCCAGCTTCAGGGCACGGGGGACGAGCGCTTGGGAGAGGCGGAATCTCAAGTCGTTGGAGTGCTTTTTCAGGGTGGTGAGTTGGCTGCGGCCGTGTGGCGCCTCATGGACCGGCCCGGCGCGAAGGCGGTCAACACGGAAGCCTCGGCTGGCGAGGCCTTCCGCATCTCAGCGTTGTTACCGGGCCCTCCCGCCGCGAGTGCTGCGTACCCGTGGAGTGCACGCGGCTTGCCGGGCTTGCCCGCGCGCGCTCTGGCTGGCCAACACGCATGGGGCGGCAGCAAGCTCCCGCCCCGAGGGCGAAGGCAAGCCTTCCCTCCCTGCTCCTCCGCTTCGCAGACAGTTGTTTCAATGGTGAATTATTCCCGCGTTGACCCCCAAACCCTACCTCGCCACCTTCCCATCAACTCCTCCCGGGAATACCGGCCATGATCCTTCCAAAACTCATCGCCCTGATCGCCCTCGCCGGGGCGGCCCTGCTCCCGCACCCGGCCGCCAACGCCCAACACCACCCGCAGATCACCTACACCGCCCCCGAGGAAATCGCCCCGGGCGCACTCCATTACTCCGGCTCCAGCACCTCGCCCCGCTGGCAGGTGCAGGTCATCGAGGTGGACATGGCAAACCGGAATATCAACCTCGTGCCGGTGGCGAGCGAGCCCTCCGGCAGCCTCGAACGCACCAGCTCCATGGCCACGCGCGTCAACGCCGTCGCCGCGATCAACGCCGGGTATTTCTGGAACAACGTGTCGGTCAGCCATCTGGAAATCGACGGAGAGGTCCTTGCCGTCAACGGCGCCAGCCGGCCGCCGCGCTCCACCTTCGGCGTCTCCGCCAACCATCAATCCCTCATGCTGCAGGAGCGCGTGGGCGCCGACGGCACCACAACGGTCTCCGGCAACCCCGACTGGGAGAGGGTGGTGGACGCCATCGGCGCCGGGCCCCGCCTGCTCTCCGCCGGGCAGATCGACGTCCGTGACGACGAGGAGGGGTTCGACGAGGCAAGCGGCGTCGGCCCGGAAGTCCGCCACCCCCGCACCGCCCTCGGCTGGGACGAGGAGACCGGCACCGTCTGGCTCGTGACCGTTGACGGCCGACAACCCACCTTCAGCGTCGGCATGACGCTGGCCGAGCTGGCAGGGCTCCTCATCGACCTCGGCGCCACGGAAGGGATGAACTACGATGGCGGCGGGTCCACCACCGCCTGGGTGAACGGCCAAGTGGTCAACAGCCCCTCCGGCACGTCCGAGCGCTCCGTTGCCAGCGCCTGGGCTGTTGTCCCCTCCTTCGTCATCGACGTGACGGACGAGGAGTTCTCCACCACCGGCACTTGGTCCTCCTCCGCCAACCCCGGCTTCTATAACGAGAACTCCCTGTTCTCCCCCGCCGGCACCGGCGAAAGCCTCACCACTTGGCAACCCAACCTCGCCCGCGCCGGACGCTATGAGGTGCACGCATGGTGGGTCGCCGCCAGCAACCGCGCCATGGCAGCACCCTACGCCGTCCACCATCGGGAGGGCACCACACAGGTCTTCCGCGACCAGACCGCCAACGGCAGCCAGTGGAATCTGCTCGGCACCTTCGAATTCAATCCCGGGAACTCCGGCCGCGTGACCCTGTCCGATCACGTTCCCGGCGGGCAATACGTCTCCGCCGACGCAGTGAAGTTCGTGCTCGTCGAGGAACTCGAACCCACCGCCACCACCGGCTGGGCTCTCCACTGACCCGGAGGCCCCGATAAAACCCGCGGTTTTGCCGCACACCGCAATCGTTGCCGCTTTTGGGGTTGAGCCAGCCCGCCCCCCTCCCCAAGGTCTGTCTCTGGTTTTGCACAAGTTTTCACCCCCGGTGACAATGGAGCGAATTGAATCATGAACGTGTGTGCGATAGGGACGGGCTACGTTGGCCTCGTAACCGGCGCCGTATTCGCCGATCTCGGCAACGACGTGATCTGCGTGGACAACAATGCAGAGAAAATCGAAAAACTGAACAACTGCATCATGCCGATCTACGAACCGGGGCTGGAGGAGATGGTCCGCCGCAACCTCGAGGACGGGCGGATCACCTTCACCACCGACACCGGCGAGGGCGTCCGCCGCTCCGATGTCATCTTTATCGCCGTCGGCACCCCCGCCGCCGACGACGGCTCCACAGACCTCAGCTACGTTGAGGCCGTCGCCCGCGAAATCGCCCAGCACATCGACCGCTACAAGATCATCGTCAACAAGTCCACCGTACCCCCCGGCACCGGCGACTTCGTCCGCTCCATCCTCGAAGCCAACAAGCGCCGGCGCATCGACTTCGACGTCGTCTCCAACCCCGAGTTCCTCAAGGAAGGCTCCGCCATCAAGGACAGCCTCGAGCCCGATCGCATCGTCATCGGCGCCCCCTGCCAGAACGTCGCCATGTCCCTGCTCGAACTCTACGCCCCCCTCGAAGCGCCCATGATCATCACCGACGTCTACTCCGCCGAAATGATCAAGTACGCCTCCAACGCCTTCCTCGCCACCAAGATCAGCTTCATCAACTCGGTCGCCAACATCTGCGAGGCCATCGGCGCCGACGTCACCCTCGTCGCCAAGGGCATGGGAAGCGACAAGCGCATCGGCAAGGAATTCCTCATGGCCGGGCTCGGCTACGGGGGGTCCTGCTTCCCCAAGGACACCCTGTCGATGATCCACACCGCCCGCAAGTTCGAGCAGCCCTTCCCCATCCTCGACGCCGCTGTGGAAACGAACGACGACCGCGTCCCCCGCTTCCTCGACCGCATCCGCAACGTCATGGGCGACCTCAAGGACAAGCGCTTCGGCGTCCTCGGCCTCGCCTTCAAGCCCGACACCGACGACATGCGCGACGCAAAGTCCGTCGAAATCATCAACGCCCTCGCCAAGGAGGGCGCCAAGTTCCACTGCTACGACCCCATCGCCATGGACAACGCCAAGCACCTCCTCCCCAAGGGCATCAAGTACGCCTCCAACCCCTACGAGGTGGCCGACGACGCCGATGCCATCATCATCATGACCGAGTGGAAGGAGTTCCGCGGCCTCAAGCTCGAGAAAATGCGCGACAAGATGAAGCGCCCGCTCATCTTCGACGGCCGGAACATGTACCCGCTCGAACGCATGGAGCGCCTCGGCTTCGAGTACGTCTCCATCGGCCGCAAGTCCCTCCTCGCCCAGGCCACCGCCCCGGTCGTCGCACCAGTCACCGTCTGAGAAAACCTGCGCAACGAAAGGCAAACGCCCCTCGGCCCCCGGAAACTCTTCCGGGGGCCTTCCCGTCACCGATTATCCCCCGAGCCCACAATAAAACGGTTGAACCCCACCCCCTTCCCACTTGACCATCAAACCGGTCAATCGATTACCTGATCCCCCTTCGTTCAAGAACGCCTACCCGAAGAGGGCAATCCTCCAAGAGGACGCAACCGAGCGACCCGCAATGGCCAACGCCCCCACTCGCCAGCACAAGCGCGTGACGATATCGGACGTGGCCCGCGAAGCAAGCGTCTCCATCGCCGCCGTCTCACGCATTCTCAACAACTCCTACGACGGGTTCAGCGCACGGGAGGAGACCAAGCAGCGCGTCTTCAGCGCCGTCAAACGCCTCGGCTACCGCCCCAGCCGCGCCGCCGTCCGCCTCGCCACCGGCAAGCACAACGCCATCGGCCTCTCCTTCCCCGTCAAGGACACCCTCGAAGCACCCATCGATACCCACTCCCTGTCCCAGGTCTTCGGGCACTTTGAACTCATGCTCGTGCAGCACGGCATTATCCGCGCCCTGAAGGCCCACAACATGGACCTGGTCCTCATGCCGCGCTACACCGGCAGGCCGACCCAAGACTACATCGGCCAGGCGCAGGAAACCGTCGACGGCATGGTGTGGATCAACCCCCGCGACGACGCGGAGGAACTCGGCCCCGTCGTCGAAAGCGGCCTCAAGCTCGCCATCGTCGGCCCCGTCCCCGTAAGCGGCGAATTCATCAGCATACGCACCGATGAAACCATGGCCGGACGCATGGCCATGGGCCACCTGATCGTCTGCAGGGCCCGGCGCATCCTCGTCGCCGTGCCCGAAAGCCGCAAGAGGGACCAGGCCACCGTAGAGCGCATCGAAGGCGTCAGCAAGGCCGTCAAGGACTTCACCGACCCCGACCTCAGCTACGAGGTGGTCAGTTTCCCCGCCGAACCCAGGAAGACCCGCGCCACCTTCCAGCGCCACGTCGAGAAAAACGGCATCCCCGAGGGCATCCTCACACTCGGCGGGCACCTGCCCATCTCCATCCTGGCGGAACTCCAGAAGATGAAGGCCCACGTTCCCCGCCAGGTCAAAATCGTCGGCTTTGAGGAGAACCTCACCTTCGTCATAAGCAACCCCCAGATCACCGGCCTGCGATACCCCATCGAGGAAATGTGCCACCAGGCAGCCACCATGCTGCTTGAGTACGTGCGCAGCGGCACGGCGCCCCGGCCCGTATACGTCAGCCCGCAGCTCATCGCCCGGGCGAGCTGCCAGTAGCACCGTCCCCCTCCCCCCCCACACGCCCGGCAACCAGTGCTTCCCAAGGAATGAGGTAACCATGCTCTACCGCCGATTCGGCCGAACCGGACTCCAGATGCCCGTCTTCAGTTGCGGAGGCATGCGCTATCAGGACAAGTGGCAGGATGTCCCCTTCGAGGAAATAGACCAGGAGTCCCACCAGAACCTCGTCCGCACCATCTCGCGCTCCATCGAAGTCGGCATAAACCACATCGAAACGGCACGCGGCTACGGATCGAGTGAACGCCAACTCGGCCAGGTCCTCCCCGATTACCCGCGCGAAAAACTCATCGTCCAGACGAAGATCGGCCCCACCGAAACCGGCGGGGAATTCCGGAAGGACTTTCTCGACTCCCTCTCGCGCCTGCGCCTCGGCCACGTGGACCTGCTCGCCATCCACGGCATCAACGACCGGGAGGGCTTCGAGCGGTCGGTCCGCCCGGGTGGGTGCCTCGAGATGGCCCGCCAACTCCAGAAGGAAGGGCTCGCCCGCCACATCGGTCTCTCCACCCACGGGCCGCTGGACCTGCTGCTCGATATCGTCCGCCACGAAAAAAACGGCGGCTTCGACTATATCAACCTGCACTGGTACTACATCTTCCAGAAAAACTGGCCCGCCATCGAGGAGGCCACCCGGCGCGACATGGGCATCTTCCTCATAAGCCCGACCGAAAAAGGCGGCATGCTCTTCAAACCCTCCGCCCGCCTGACCGAACTCACCGCGCCGCTCCACCCCATCGTGTTCAACGACCTGTTCTGCCTCTCCCGCCCCGAAGTGCACACCCTCAGCCTCGGTGCCGCCCGGCCGGAGGATTTCGACCTCCACGTCGAAGCCACCCGTCTATACGACAAGCGCCACGAACTCCTTCCGCCCATCGAAGCCCGCCTGCGCGAGGCATGGCGCGACACCCTCGGCGAATTCGGCGAGACGTTCGACGAGGGACTCCCCGAATGGCACGAAACCCCGGGCGGCATCAACATGCGCGTCATCGTCTGGCTATACGCCCTGGCGAAGGCCTACGACATGGTCGAGTACGGCAAGATGCGCTACAACCTGCTGGGCAACGCGGGCCACTGGTTCCCCGGCGAAAAGGCGGACAAGCTCGACGAGGTCGACCTTTCCCAGGCGCTCGCCAACTCCCCCTGGAAGGATCGCATCCCCGCCGTGCTCCGCGAAGCGGACGAAATACTCGGTGGCGAGCCGGTCAAACGCCTCAGCCAAAGCACCTGACCGCTCCAAACGACACGCCGGCGGACCAAGGTGTTGACGGGAAGACACACCTCGGGCTACCGTGACAATTGCCGCCGGGCGCATCAGGCTCAAAAGGCAGTGCCCGGCGGCGACTTCCAACAGGAGGAGTCATCATGGCTAAAGAAGCAGAACCCACTGGCCGGAAAGAACAGGCCGAAGGACAGGGCAACGATAAGAAGGCAGCAGTGGACCAGCTCAAGGACAAGGCCGCCGGCGCAAAGAGCAAGGTTGGGGAGAAGGCCCAGGAGCTGATCGGAGACCTCGACGAGATGACCCACGAGGAGCGTGAAGCAACGCGCCGCATCCTCTCCGAGCTGCGCACCAAGCTCGACGCGGGCAAGGAAGCCGCCCGCGAGAAGCTCCATCACCTGCGCGAGCGCGCCGCCGAGTCCTACGAGACCGCCACCCACAAGGCCCACGACCTGCACGAACGGGTCGGCGACACCTCGCTCAAGGACGTCGAGCGCTCCGTCGGCGAGTACATCAAGGAGAAGCCCGGCAAGAGCCTGCTCATCGCAGCAGCGGTGGGCTTCGCCGCGGGCATTCTTTTCCGCGGACGCGGATAAACCGAATGGAGCCCGCCAACGGCAAACAGCAACCAGAGCGTGAAACAGTGGAGGAGGCGCCCGAAGAGGACGCCTCCTCCGGCGCTGCAGATGAGCAGGAGAAAAGCACCAGCCGCGAACTGCTCGAACTGCTCGCACGGCTAAGGAAACGCTTCGAGCCACTCGGCAAGGACCTTGTCCAGTGGCTCCAGGCAGAGGCACGCCTGCGCGAGTTCGAAATACGCGAGCGCTTCCGCCTCACCGTCACCCGCATCGTTCTCATCGCCCTGGCGGTCATCCCGGCCCTCACCGCCTGGATATTCCTCAACGTCACGCTCTGGCGCGCCTCCGGCGAGCTGACCGGCATGGGATGGGTACCGCCGCTCACCGTGACGGTGCTCAACGGATTGGTGGCACTTATCTTACTCAGTCGAGTGGACCGGATGCAGCTATGAGTACTCTGCCCGACCGCGGAAAGTGGCACGAACTGCAGGCCGAGCGCGACCTCGCCTGGGAGCGCCTCAACAAGTCCCTCGGCGGAGTGCGCGAGTCCGCAGAATCCGGCGAACTGCACGAAGCCGTGGTGCACCACCCGTGGATCACGCTCACCGCCGCGGTGGGTGCCGGATTCGCAGCGGCGCTACTGCTCAACAACCGCGCCTCCCGCAAGGTCCTCAAGGCCTCCGGTTCCTGGGCCGGCTGGCAGGTCTTCAAGGCCCTCCGCACGGGCCTCGACAAGCAGACCGGCAGCGACGACTGACGGTGCCGCCCCAGGCTGCTGCCGGGCCGGTCAGCATCCCGCGATCCCATATGCCCGGACATCCCCGTTGACGCGGGGGCACCAACCGCCGCACCCCCCTTCCGCATGAGCAGCGTCCCCGCCGAAGGGAACCCACCACCTCCTGCCTGGCTCAGCCTCAGGCTCCGAACCGGCCTGTTCATCGCCGGAGTGGTGCTCGTCGTGATCTTCTCCGCCGTGCGCACGGTCCACCTGCGCGCGGACTTCCCCGTCTGGGCAAAGATCGTCCGCGACGCGGTGCTTTACTCCGACGAGGGGTGGTACGCCAACAACGCCCGCGCCCTGTTCCGCGAAGGCTCCTGGCACGTTCCCGGGGACCTCAACTTCGCCGTCAACCTTCCCGTCCAACAGGTCCTCCACACGGTCTTCTTCGCCATCGGCGGCCCCACCATCGAGATGGCCCGCTTCACTTCTGTCTTCTCCTTCTGGGTGCTGACCGGACTGACCTTTCTGCTGGTCTGGCGCTACGCGGACCGGTGGACGGCACTTCTCGCGGCGCTGCTGATGAGCGCCAACTTTTTCTTCCTCGCCTACAGCCGGCTCGCCCTGGCGGAGAACACCATGGCGATGTTCCTCCTCGCCTCGGTCTGTGCCGGCGCGCTCGCCCGCGAAGGGCGCTGGTGGGCGTGGACGGCTGCGGCCGGAGCGCTCTTCATGCTCGCCTTCTATACGAAGACGAGCGCCGTCGCCGGCCTGCCTCTTGTCCTCGCCGTCCTGGCATGGCCCCAACGCGGCACTTCCCGCCTCTGGCAGGCGCCCCTGCTCTTCGTGGGCATCGGCCTCGCCGCCTTTCTCCTCCACTACTTCCTTCTCGCCCGCCCCTACCGCGAGGACTTCGAGTTCTTCCACCACATCAATGTCGGCCGCGAACTGCAACTGAACCCATTCGGCGCGCTGGCCCATGCCTGGGACATCATCCAGCGCATGGACCGCATCGACAAGCCGCTCCACTACTTCTTCCTCTACGGCCTGCCGGTCGCCATTATCGCGCTCGGCGGCCTCCGCCGCCATCCGCTGTTCCTCGGCGCCTTGTTCTTCCTGATCTGCTACCTCGGGGCGTTCAGCGTGTATGCCAACCCGCAGCAGCGCTACTGGGCAGCGCTCTCTCCGAGCCTTGCGATCATCGTGGCGATGGTGGCGCGGGAGCTGTTCCTCCTCCGCGGCCGAACGCGCATTCACGCCGCCTTCTGCTGGCTCTTCTTCGCCGGCCTGGCCCTGTCGTTCGTCCTCCAGGTGCACATGACCTGGAAGTACCTCTCCAGTCCGGACTACTCCTTCGCCGAAATGTCCCGCCAGGTCCGCCACACCATGGCCGAGGAGAACGCCCGTCCCGTGCTGCTCGGCCACCTGGCCTGCACCGTGGCGCTCTTCGAGGACGTCCGGCCGGTCAACGACCTCTACGGCCCGTGGCCGCTCGAACGCCGGCTGGAAGAGTACCGCCCCACCTTCCTTGTCACGGAGGACGCCGTCGAAGTGGACGCCGAACCCCCTCCGCCGGACGCGCCGCCCCAGCCCGCCCGCCGCGACCTGCGTCTCCAGGCACTGGAAGAGCGCTACCACCTCGAGGAAGTCCTCACCTTCGAAGTCTTCCAGAACTACCGCGAGTACCCCGTGTACCTCTACCGCCTCGTGCCCCGGGACAGGGAGCCGCAGGCCGGGGTTGAGCCCACCGGCGGCGCTCCCTGATTCTGCTTGTCGCAATTCCGCCGCGGCAGGTTACCTGAGCCTGCGATCCCAGCCCGGAAAAGCCGCCGGAAGCGGCCGCTTCCCCATGTCCAGAAATCACGAAACACGCGTCGTCATGCTCTACGACAACCCGGACTGGATTCTGGGGTATATCTCCCGCTCGCTCCGCGAGCACGTCAACGATCCCGGCCGGCTCCGCTTCGACATCGAGCAGGCGCCGCGCGAACGCTGGGAGCTTCAGCGCCTCCACCGCGATTACGACGTCATCCACTACCTCTCCCCCGGCGACTTCTACCGTCTCGGCCGCGCCACCTGCCGCGCCACCGTCGTCACCGTCCACCACGTCGCCACCCGCGTGCGCGTGCGCCTCAGCGCCATGGCCGCCGAAACCGACGTGCTCTGCGCCATCAACAACGAGTGCCGCGAGATGATGGCCGAGCTTCCCGCACTCGACCCCATCCCGACCTTCTTCACCCCCTTCGGCGTGAACCCGGACTTCTTCGTTCCCCACCCCGAAGGCAGGCAGGCCATCCGCCAGCGCTTCGGTCTGCCCGGGGACACCATACTCCTCGGCCTTTCCGCCAAGAAGTCCAACGACGAGGACCAGCGCAAAGGCTTCGACCGCTACGACGCCCTCCTCCGCCGCCTCAAGCAGCTATACGGCACCCGCGTCCGCCTCGTCGTCTTCGGCCCGGGGCCGGAGGACCGCTTCGGCTGGTCGCCACAGGACTTCCCGGAGGACACCCGCGACATCGTCGTCCTCCCGGGCTTCCTCCCGGCCGGGGACATCCCCCTCCTGTATAGCGGACTCGATTTCTATCTCTGCCTGAGCCGGCTCGAAGGCGGGCCCTACCCCGTCATGGAGTGCATGTCCTGCGGCGTCAAAACAATCTCCACCCGCGTCGGCATCGTGGAGGAACTGATAGACGACGGCAAAACCGGCTTCATGGTGGACGGGAAGAACTACCTCGAACGCGTCCCCGCCATCATCGACGAGTGGACCGCCGCGTCCCCGGAAAAACTCCAGGCCATGTGCGAAGCCGCCCGCCAGCGAATCCATGAGAAACGCTCGTGGCAGGCCGTCGTGGCGCGATCGGACTATCCGGAGATATACCGCACCGCCGTCGAGCGCTACCGCTCACGCCCCCTCGCCCAGAAATGGAACAAGCGCGTGCGCTTCCACTCCGCCATCTGGCGCGACCGCCTGCGCGGGAAAAGTCTCGAACCGGCAGAATAACCCGCCGGCCCCTCAGTATATCAGAATACCCTCTGCCGGGGCCTCTTCCGGCAATATCTCGTGGAACCCGAGAAAATCGAACGTGTCGCGCGGATGACCGATCCACTCCTCGCTCGGGTCGAACGGCGAGCCCGAATCGGCGCGGCCCTCGAAAATACCAGGCTTGCGGACCAGCGTCTGGTCCCGCGTCGAAACGCCGTTGCCCGTCCACGCACCCCCGTCCGGCAGGTAGCCCACCTCACCGAGAGAGTCCACCACCACACTGCCGCCGTTGCCATCGAAACGCCGCAGCTCGATCGCATCGTCTCCATTGTGCAGCAATCGCGAGTCCGTCTCGTCCGCCACGTCCAGAATAACAGAGGACGCGCTCGGGTGTGCCAGGACATGGACTTCCCCCGGCGCCACCTCGCCGCTGAGCGCTATCTGGCTCTGCGCCTCGTCCGCACCATTGAAATAAATCCACACCTCGTACCGGCCCGTCAGCTCGATGCTCGCGGGCGAAGCATTATGGAACTCCAGCGCCTTGTTGAAGCTGGAGCCCTCTACATACTCGCTGATGATGAGGTCCATGCCGGGCGCGTCGAAATCAAAGTCCGCCACGGCTTCGATGCTGAAGGTGGACTCCAGCCCCCGGTCGTTCTCCGCCGTCACCACGTAGTAAAGCGGGACTTCATCCTCCGGGAATATTGAGAGATCCGTATAGACGGTATCGGTCACGGGGGTATCGTTCACCCGCTCGTAGGGGCCGCCGGACACACTGGACCGGTAGAGGAAATAGCCGGTCAGGTTGGTCTCCGGCCGCGAGTCCCAGGAAAGGACGATCTCCCCCTCATCCAGCGACGCCACGAGGTTTTTCGGCTCCATCGGCGCCACCTCTGAGCAGTCGCCCGCGTAGAGGCACTCCGCCCACTCTGGATAGTCGATGAAGGGATTGCGGTTGTTCTGTACCTCGAAAATGACCTCGTGCCGGCCGCGCTCTATATCGTTCGGCGGGTCGTCGCGATGCCACTGCATCATGTCGTCGAGGATGCCCATGTAGGCCACGGCCGCATTCTCACCGCCACTCGACTGGATGAGCGAGGCATTATTCACCGCGATGAGGTCCGGCTCCGGCGTCCCGTCGGGGTGTTCGCCGCCCTCGTACCGCACGTCCATATACAAAATGGCCCGCGCGGCGTCGCCCTGCCGGCCGCTCCAGACCTGCCAGTACGTCCGGCCACCGATACTTCCGCGCCAGTTCGAATTTTCCGGATAAACACCCGATCCGCCCCCCATGCCGGCGTTTTCGTCGGTGGGGAACTCGTCGCGGGGAAGCCCGGGCACATTGCGGAAGGGATGATTGCTTCGGAAATTGTTGTACTGCCTGTCGCAGAGATAGAGAGCGTGCATGTCGGAGAACGGATACCGCCCCAGCCCCGTCTCGTTCGGGAAACCGAGGGAGCGGGGCCACACGTGCTCCCGGTCGTACGGGCGCGAGCCGGTGGGTGAGACCGGCATGTTGTCGTTCTTGTAGATATCCAGAATATAATCCGGGTCTTCGGGGTGAGCGTCCGCTTCTTCCAGCACCGGCCAGTTCGCTCCGGAACCGAACGGCACGCGCGTGTGCCCGCGGATGGTCTCGTGGATGGTCTCGCGGAGCGTCCCCGCGTCCGTGGTGTCCACCTCCGCCCAGTATCCCACCGGGGGCTGCGCACCCGCCGTATAGACGAGCAGAACCGAGAGCAGCACCAACCGCGCTGCCACTGAAAATCGACTCACCGCACTCCCCCTGACCAGCGTGTCCGGAATCAGATATGCACCGCCATGTTTTCCGCCGCGCCGGCCGCCTCCATCACCGCCTCGCTCAGCGTTGGGTGCGCATGGATGCACTCGTGCAGGTCCTCCAGCGTCGCCTCAAGGCTGCGGGCCAGCGCCACCTCCGCGATCAGCTCCGTCGCCTCCGCGCCCACGATGTGCCCGCCGAGGATTTCGCCATACTTCTTGCCGAACAGCAGCTTCACCATGCCGTCCGCCTCGCTCGCCGCCACCGCCTTGCCGCTCGCGCTGAACGGGAACTTGCCCACCTTGTACTCGATCTTCTTCTCCTTGAGCTGGTCCTCCGTGAACCCGACGGACGCCACCTGCGGCTGGCAGTACGTGCAGCCCGGGATGTTCGAGTAGTCGATCGGCCGCGGCTTCAGCCCCGCGATCGCGTTCACGCAGTGAATCCCCTCGGCGCTCGCCACGTGCGCCAGCCACGGCGCCCCGATCACGTCCCCGATGGCGTAGATGCCCTTGGCGCCGGTGCGGTAGTGCTCGTCCACCTTGATGTGGCCCTTCTCCACCTTCACCCCGGCGTCCTCCAGCCCGATGTCCTCCACGTTGCCGGTCACGCCAATCGCCATCAGCGTCTTCTCCGCCTGCACCGTCTCCTTCTTGCCGTTCTTTTCGTAGGTGGTCTTCGTGCCGGACTTGTTGGCCTCCACGCCCTTGACCGCCGCGCCGGTGACGATCTCCACCCCGCGCTTCTTCAGCGAATTGGCCACCACCTTGCTCGCCTCACGGTCCTCCACCGGCAGGATCGTATCCAGGTACTCCACCACCGTCACCTTCGTCCCGAGCACCGCGTAGAAGTACGCGAACTCGATCCCGATGGCGCCCGCGCCGACGACCGTCAGCGACTTCGGCAGCGACTTCAGCACCATCGCCTCCTTGTAGGAGATCACCTTCTCTCCGTCGATCTCCACCCCGGGGAGCGTCTTCGCCCGCGCCCCCGTCGCCACGATGATGTGCTTGGCCTCGATGGACTCCTTCTTCCCGTCCTTCTTCGTCACCTCGACCTTGTTGCCCTTGGCCAGTTTCGCCGCCCCGATGATCGGCGTGATCTTGTTCTTCTTCATCAGGAAATCGATGCCCGAGGACATCCGGTCCGCCACCCCGCGGCTGCGCTTGATCACCTGGCTGAAGTCGATCTTCGGGTTCTCCACCTTCAGGCCCCATTCGGCCCCGTGGGAGATTTTGTCGTAGATTTCGGCGTTCTTCAGCAGCGCCTTGGTCGGAATGCACCCCCAGTTCAGGCAGATGCCCCCGAGCTTGTCGCGCTCGATCACCGCAGTCTTCATCTTGAGCTGGGCGGCGCGGATCGCGGCCACGTAACCGCCCGGCCCCCCGCCGATTACCACAACGTCGTAGGAGGAAGCCATCGAGTGTGCTCCGGAAAGTGGGGAAAATGGCGCAGGGCAGCCACCGTCCGGCCAGCCCCGCAAGCCCGGCAACCGGAGGGCCGTGGGCCGGCCTCCCGGGAGCGCTGTCTGGGCGTGGGAACGCTACGGAGCCCTCCGCCAAGGCGTCAAGCGGGGAGCCCCCCGCACGCACGCCAGTCAACCACCCTGAGACGGCCCGAAAAATCGAACTTTTCCACAGGTTCCTAACAGGCCAATCGAAACACTGAAACCACACGACTTGCGCCACCAAGCTTTTCCACAACCCGCGGAATGAGCGCCTTTTAAGCACCGCGCTTTTTCCTTGAGCCACCATATCTGGTACGGCAATTGTCGCAAGTACGCCACCCGTTGTGCCTCCCACCAGCGGCGCCCCCCAAGCGCCCACCAGCGGAGGAAGGCACCCGGAAAGCGGCCAAGGCACCCCGGCAGGCGTTGACAGCGGCATTTCTTCGCCTAAACTTCGCTTACCGCGGCTGCCCCCTCCGCACCGTGGCATCCACATCGCTCAAACGCTCCAGCAGGCGGACTTCCAGGAGGTCAGCACCAGATGAAAATCCAGCGCCGCTACACAGAACAGGGAAAATCCCCCTACGCCAGCATCCCCTTCACCACCCGCCAGTCCCGCATCGTCAACCCCGACGGGACAGTGATCTTCGAGGCCAGCGACATCATGGCCCCCGAGCACTGGTCCCAGGTGGCGCTCGACGTCATGGCGCAGAAGTACTTCCGCAAGGCCGGCGTGCCGGTGAAACTCCGCCGCGTGCCCGAGGAGGGCGTGCCCGAATGGCTCCAGCGCTCCGAACCCGACCCCTCCGGCGGGAGCAACACCCGCGGGGAGACCGACGTCCGCCAGGTCTTCAACCGGCTCGCCGGCTGCTGGACCTACTGGGCCTGGAAGCACGGCTATTTCGACGGTGAGGCCGACGCGCTGGCCTACTACGACGAGACGTGCCACATGCTCGCCATGCAGATGGCCGCCCCCAACTCGCCCCAGTGGTTCAACACCGGCCTCCACTGGGCCTACGGCATCTCCGGCCCGGCCCAGGGGCATTACTTCGTGGACCCCAGGAGTGGCGAGATGCGCCGCTCGGAAAACGCCTACGAACACCCCCAGCCCCACGCGTGCGTGGCAGGGGATACAGTCGTGACTGTCCTACACAATGGCTACCCCAACGAAATGACGGTCGCCGAGCTATTCGCAGACCGTGAGGCCGTCAGGGCGGGCGTCTACGAGATCTTCAGCCATTCCGGCTTCGTCCCTCTCAGGGATGTTTGGTCAAATGGCAAGAAGCCAGTCGTAACTGTCAGGTTTAAGGGCCAGACTACACCACTGTCAGAGTCCGACACACCTGATAATCTAGGCCGCACACTTCGGTGCACTTTAGACCACCGGATCTTTACAACCGCCGATAAAGAGCATGTCATCTCACCGCAAAGCATATCAAGCACCTTTGAATCAGGGTGTCGAACAGTTGCAGCGTTGTTGAGCACTTCCTCACCCAGAACCCTACGGGCTCCACATGCATCTCACGATGATGCTGTGCGTACACTTGGAGGTGGTGTGGCAACGCAAATCGACTTGGAGCTTCTTGCCTTCGACGGGGTTGAGTTGTACCGGTATCTTTCAGAATCTAGACGTGAGCGGCTCGTAGTTAGAGGTGGTGAGAATCTGTTTATTGAGAATCATCTGGAAGTGATTGCACGGAGCTGTGATCAGGGTTATAGTTTTGATGAGTTTCTGCGGAACATTGAGCAGCAAAACCAAGAAGTATTACACTGTCGCCAAATCATGAACTTCTTGGAGTGCCAGGACATTGAGGAAGTCTATGATCTAGCCACCGGTGATGGAGGCTTCTTCGCCGACGGCATCCTCGTTCACAACTGCTTCATCCAGTCCGTCGAGGACGACCTCGTCAACGAGGGCGGCATCATGGACCTCTGGACACGCGAGGCGCGCATCTTCAAGTACGGCAGCGGCACCGGCAGCAACTTCTCCCGCCTGCGCAGCGAAGGCGAAAGCCTCTCCGGCGGCGGCAAGTCCTCCGGCCTGATGAGCTTCCTCAAAATCGGCGACCGCGCAGCCGGCGCCATAAAGTCCGGCGGCACCACACGCCGCGCCGCAAAAATGGTCGTCCTCGATATAGACCACCCCGACGCCGAAGCATTCATAGACTGGAAGGTGCTCGAGGAGCAGAAGGTCGCCGCACTCGTCGCCGGAAGCAAGCTCTGCAACCGGCACCTCAACGCCATCCTCAAGGCCGCCGCCTCCGGCAAGGACAAGCTCAACGGCGAGCGTCTCGACCCAAAGAAGAACAAGGAACTCCGCCAGGCCATCAAGGCCGCCCGTGGCGCCTTCATTCCCGAAAACTATATTCAGCGCGTCCTCCAGCTCGGCCGCGAAGGCATCACCCGTCTCGAATTCCCCACCTACGACACCGACTGGAATTCCGAGGCCTACGCCACCGTCAGCGGCCAGAACAGCAACAATTCCGTGCGGCTCACCAATGCCTTCCTCGAATCAGTCGAGCGCGACGGCGAATGGACCCTCACCCGCCGCACCGACGGCAAAGTCGCCAAAGTCGTCCGCGCCCGCGATCTCTGGGAAAAAATCGCCAACGCCGCATGGGCATGCGCCGATCCCGGCCTTCAATTCGATACAACCATCAACGAATGGCACACCTGCCCCCAGTCCGGCCGCATCAATGCCTCCAACCCGTGCGTAACGGGAGACACGCTCGTCGCCACGGCAGAAGGACACCGCCGCATCAGGGACATGGTTGGCAGGAGTGCAACGATCATCAACGGCGACGGCGAACGCGTCTTCGTGGACAGAATATTCAAGACCGGCACGAAGCCTGTCTATGAGTTGCGCACGGCCTCTGGCTATACGCTGCGGCTGACGGCCGACCACAAGGTCATGACCGCCAACCGCGGAGACGTGCCGGCCTGCGAACTCACCGTGGATGACATGCTCCTCATCGAAAAACCGGGCTTTGGAAAAGACTCCATCCCAAAAGCCTTCGGCGAAGTCCTTGGCGCCGCCGCTGGCGATGGGTGCATCACCCGGACCGAATCCCAGGACTTCCTGTTCATCTCAAGCGGGAACGCGGAAGAGCAGGTCGCCCACCACCTCAACGAGAACATCGCCTGCTGCAAGGAATGGCTCAGCACGGGAGACGGCCGGGGAGTCCGCCCGGGCACTCTCACCAGAACCCAAACCGGCATCCGGGTCGGCACGAGCGTCCATGCAGTGCTCGAACGTGTGAAACAGTATGCAGTGCTTGACGAAGGATCGGAAGGGAAACGCTTCGCCGACGCCATCTTTGAGTTGGATGAAGCAAGCCTGACAGCCGTGCTGCGCGGGCTTTACACAGCCGACGGCACGGTTGCGAATTACGGCGAAAAGTCGCAGTACATATCGCTCGACTCCACCAGTGAGGAACTGCTCACGCAGGTTCAACTCCTCCTGCTCGCTTTCGGCATTAAGTCCAAACTGTATCGCAACCGCCGGGTCCTCGGCCAGGAAACCGCCCTGATGCCCGACGGCAAGGGAGGCACGCGCGAGTATCCCGTCCAGCAAATACACTCGCTCCGGATCAGCCGCTCCTCCCGGGTACTCTTCGAGCGGAAAATCGGCTTCCTCCCCGGAAGCGCGAAAGCACAGGCCCTGGCGGAACTAAACGCCAAGGTCAAACCGTACGCCGATCACTTCACCGACCGCGTCGCATCCCTCATCCCGGCGGGAGTCGAAGACGTGTACGACCTCACGGAGCCCGCGAGTGCGCATTTTGTCGCCAATGGCCTGGTCGTCCACAACTGCTCCGAATATATGTTCCTCGACGACACGGCGTGCAACCTCGCCTCGCTGAACCTGATGCGCTTTTACGACAAGGAGCGCCAGCGTTTCGATATAGAAAGCTACGAGCACGCCATCCGCCTGTGGACGCTGACTCTCGAAATCAGCGTGCTCATGGCGCAGTTCCCCAGCCGGCGGATCGCCCAGCTATCCTGGGAATTCCGCACCCTCGGGCTCGGCTACGCAAACCTCGGCACGCTCCTCATGGTGCAGGGCATCCCCTACGATTCCCCCCATGGCCGCGCCATCTGCGGAGCCCTCACGGCCATCATGACCGGCACCTCCTACGCCACGAGCGCCGAAATCGCCGGCGAACTCGGCCCCTTCCCCGGCTACCAAAAAAACCGCGAGGATATGCTCCGCGTCATCCGCAACCACCGCCGCGCCGCATGGAACGCCGAGGAGGCCGACTACGAGGGGCTCACGATAAAACCCACCCCCGTCGATCCGGACTATTGCCCCGACGCCATGCTGGAAGCCGCCCGCTCCGCATGGGACCGCGCCCTCGCGCTCGGCGAAAAACACGGCTACCGCAACGCGCAATCCACCGTGATCGCCCCCACCGGCACCATCGCCCTCATCATGGATTGCGACACGACCGGCATCGAGCCGGACTTCGCGCTCGTCAAATTCAAGAAACTTGCCGGCGGCGGCTACTTCAAGATCATCAACCAGAGCGTCCCCCATGCGCTCCGCCGCCTCGGCTATACGCAAAACCAGATAGACGACATCATCACCTGGTGCCGCGGTTCGCTCACGCTTCAGGGCGCTCCCTATATTAATGAAGAAACCCTCCACAGGAAGGGCTTCACCCAGGAAATGATCGACCGGGTGAACTCCAACCTGGCCGGAGCCTTCGAAATCGGCTTCCTCTTCAACAAATATACACTCGGCGAGGAAAACTGCAAGAAACACCTCAAGTTCACCGAGGAACAGCTCAACGACTGGAGCTTCGACCTCCTCGCCGAACTCGGCTTCACACGCCAGCAAATCTCCGAAGCCAACGACCACATCTGCGGCCGGCTCACCATCGAAGGCGCCCCGCACCTCAAGACCGAGCACTACCCCGTCTTCGACTGCGCCAACCGCTGCGGCCGCTACGGCAAGCGCTCCCTCGGCACCAACGCCCACATCCTCATGATGGCCGCCGCACAGCCGTTCATCTCCGGCGCCATCAGCAAAACCATCAACATGCCCAACGAGGCCACCATCGACGAGGTCAAGGACGCCTACATGCTCTCCTGGCGCAGGATGCTCAAGGCCAACGCGCTCTACCGCGACGGGTCCAAGCTCAGCCAGCCCCTCAACGCAAACTCCGCCATCGACCTCGGCGAGGGGGAGGAAGAGGAGGACGCCCCCCTCACCTCCGACACCCCGCCCCAGAAGGTCGCCGAAAAAATCGTCTATCGCTACCTCACCGAACGCCGGCGCCTCCCCGACCGCCGCGCCGGCTATACGCAGAAAGCCCTCATCGGCGGCCACAAGGTATTCCTCCGCACCGGCGAGTACGAGGACGGAGACCTCGGCGAAATCTTCATAGACATGCACAAGGAAGGCGCCGCCTTCCGATCGCTCATGAACTGCTTCGCCATCTCCATCAGCATCGGCCTGCAACACGGTGTGCCGCTCGAAAAATTCGTCAATATATTCACCTTCACCCGCTTCGAACCAAACGGAATGGTGACCGGAAATCCGCACATCAAGATGGCCACGAGCGTCATCGACTATATCTTCCGCGAACTCGCCATCAGCTACCTCGGCCGCACGGACCTTGCCCACGTCTCCCCCGAGGACCTGCGCCACGACAGCCTCTCCCGCGCCGAGGAACGCGAGGAAATCGAGGACGAACCCGGGGAGGAAACCACCCCGCGCGAAGACCCGCTCGCTCCCCGCTCCACCGAAACCGGCGAGTCCGACAACGAAGAGGACAATCCCGGCGGCTTCAATCCCCGGTCGATACGGCCATCCTCCACCCATATAGATCCGTTCGCTGCCGAAGGCACCGCCGGCGGCGGCGCCCGCCCCGCCCTCGCCCTGGCCGGACAACGAGCACACGAAGCACGCCTAAAGGGCTACGAGGGCGAACCCTGCGGCACCTGCGGAAGCTGGACCCTGATCCGCAACGGCACGTGCATGAAGTGCGACACCTGCGGCTCCACCACAGGGTGCAGTTGAGCCACCCACCCTCCGCGTCTATAAAGACCCCGCCGGTTGCGCCGGCGGGGTCTTTGCACGGAGCACCCTCCACGCCGTCCACCCAGTCCACGCCACTGCACAAAAAAGCCCCCCGGAATCCGGGGGGCGTACCTGTCTATACAGGGTTGCTGTGGCTCAGCGGCTTCCGCGCAGCGGCCGTTTGGCCGGGATGCCCTCGCGCCGGGGGAACCGGTCCGGCGTCAGGCCCGTCTTCTCGCTCCAGAGCGCATGGCAGCGCGGGGCGCCGGGGCCGGCGTTGTAGGGGCGCGCGTCGATGCTGCCGCCGCCCAGCTTGCTCAGCGCAAACTCCGCCTCGTTCACTTCCTTGGTGGGGTTGTTCCCCTTGAACGTGAGGAAATACCCCTCAAGGCCAAGGAACGGCAGGCAAAGCTCCAAGCTGATCGGCAGCGGCGCCAGCGCGCGGCTCGTCACCAGATCGAAGCGCTCGCGCCAGACCAGCTCGTGCGCGTGCGATTCGGCCCGGCCCTCCAGGATTTCAGTGTTTGTCAGCTCCAGTTCCGAAACGGCCTCATTCAGGAAATCGATCCGCTTGCGCTGCGATTCCAGCAGCACCACCTGCGTGTTCGGCCACAGGATGGCATACACGATGCCGGGGATACCTGCGCCGCTGCCCACGTCCAGCAGTTCCTCCGGCGGCTCGGACAGGTAGTCCTTCGGGCCGTTGTGCAGCGGGGCGATGGCGTCTCCGATCACCCGGACCGCGATGTCATTGGGGTCGCGGATGCCCGTCAGGTTCGCCTCGCGCGTGTGTTGGCGCAGGATGTCGATGAAACGTGAGTACTGATCGAGGAGTTGGTCTTCGCGGTCGCCAGCGACCGGTTCGACGATTTCAGCGAGTGTGGATTGAAGCTGTTGAATCATGTGAGTAGCACCGGTGCGGGCGATACCCTGAGCCGAAGCTGCGAGAGTATTCCCGCCATGAGGATTTTGAAGCTGAACGTGGATCGGCCTGCGCGCCTCTCCTCGAAGAGGATCGGCACTTCCACCATCCGTGCGTCCAGAGCACGTGCCGCCACGAGGACTTCCTGGACGATTGCGGGGCCGCCGGCGCGCACATGGGACCAGTCCACCGATTCCAGCACCCAGCGCCGGAACACCCGAAAGCCCGATGTGCAGTCCTTGACCGGCAATCCCAGTACGACCCGTATGTAGAAGTTTGCCAGCAGCGTGATCAGCGTGCGGACGCCCCGCCGGCCCTCCTCACCACCGCCCTGCACCAACCGGCTTCCGATTACCACGTCGGCCCGGCGGCTCGCTTCGAGCAGAGGGCGGACGAACCGGGGGTGGTGTGACCAATCCGCATCCATCTCTACAACCAGGTCGGCCCCCATTTCAAGCGCCTTCTTGAAACCCGCGGCGCCAGCACTTCCCCGGCCCCTCTCTCCCACCCGCCGCACCAGGTGAATCCGGGGCTCCCGGGCGGCCATTTCCTCCACCCGGCGCCACGTGCCGTCCGGCGAATCGTCGTCAATCACCAGCACTTCCAACCTCCGCGAGACCGCCAACAAAGCCTCGGCAAGCGGGACAATGTTGTCCGCCTCATTGTAGGTGGGAAGAGTGGCGACGATCCTCATTCGTTGGGCGCAGGCGCACCGCCGGAGAAAAAAATCGCCCCGGGCGCATGGCAGATGGCGGGAGGGCCTGCGCCGGGCTGGGGAGCGCCGGAACTGTCGGGACCGGCCCCTGTCCTTGCAACCCTAATCCGTCAGCCGCCCTCAACCGCGCAGGATGCTCCACAGTCCGGCAGGAGACTGACAGGGCGTTCTGCTTGGCGCCAAGATCGAGGCAGCGCCAAGCGAGGGGCGAAGCGGAGTGTACCCCCGCACATGACCGAGGCCCGGGAGCGCAGCGCAACGAAGAGACTGCGGCAACGAGAACGTCCTGCTCAAGTCTGAGGCCGGGCCGCCAAATGCCCGTACCCGCTGTCGCCCATTTCCATCCCGCCCGGGAAGTACTCCTTCCACCGCCCGGTGACCCGCTTCGCCACGTCCGGATCGCAGAAAACCTCCTCCGGGTACGACGGCTTGAAGCGCGCATCGATCACCACCGGCCCGGTTCGCGCAACGTGGGAGCGGATGACGCGCGTGCCGGCCGCGTGGATGTCCGCCGCCGGCTCGAACCGCGTAAATACAGTCCACAGAAACGTCGGCACGTCCGCGGTCGCGTGCGCCGGATCGTCCGCCAGCACAAGCAGCGGCCAGTCCTTGAAGGCCGGCAGGCGGGCGATCTCCTCCGGCTGGCCCGGCTCCTCCGAATAAGGCGCCCCGCCCACCACCAGCGCCCCCGGGCAGAAAACCCGCGGGTCGCGCAGGCCGGAGGGCAGCTCCCCGGAAAACTCCTGCGGCAGGTGCCGCACCGCCTCCCCAAGGCCCACGATCACCCCCTTACTCCCCTTGTTCACCTCCGGGCCCGTGTAGTCCAACGTGTCCATCGACAGGTTCGAGAACACGTAAAGGTCCGTTTCCCAATGAACCCGGGCCAGCACGTGCTCGAGCAGCCGCGGGAAGTCCCTCAGGTCCATCGGCGTATCGGTCAGCAGCAGGAACTTGGTCAGAGAGAGCTGCCCCTCCCCGAGAATCCGGAACGCTGACATCAGCGCCTCGCGCGGGTAGCGGTCCTTCACCACTGCCGCCGCAAGCGAATGAAACCCCGTCTCCCCGTAGGACCAGAGCGAGCGCACCGACGGCATCACCAGCGGAAAAAGCGGGCTGAGAAGCTCCTGCAGATAGTCCCCGATGAAGAAATCCTCCTGCCGCGGCTTGCCCACGACGGTGGCCGGGCAGATCGCGTCCTTTCGCCGGAAGAGCTTCCGGCAGCGGAACACCGGGTAGTCGTGCTCCAGCGAATAGTACCCGTAGTGATCCCCGAACGGCCCCTCCGGCCGGCGCTCGCGGGGCGGCACCTCCCCCACCAACGCGAACTCCGCCTCCGCCAGCAGCGGGTGGCTCCCCGCCGGGTTCCTGCACAGGGGCAACCGCTCGCCCAGCAGCAACGAGGCAAGCAGCAGCTCGGGCACGTCCTCCGGCAGCGGCGCGATGGCCGAAAGAATCAGCGCCGGAGGCCCACCGACGAAAACCGAAACCTCCAGCGGCCGGCCCGCCCGCTCCGCCACGTCGTAGTGAAACCCGCCCCCCTTGCCGATCTGCCAGTGCATGCCTGTCTCGGTGTCGTTGTAACGCTGCATGCGGTACATGCCGAGGTTCGGCTTTCCGTTCTCCGGGTTCTCTGTATAGACAAGCGGGAGCGTCACGAAGTGCCCACCGTCCTTCGGCCAGAGCTTGAGCAGCGGCAGCTCCCCCAGCTTCGGCGGCGCCTGCTCCACGTCGAGCACCGGCCCGCGGCTCCGCCGCTTCATCCCGACCCGCAGCCCGTCCAGGAACAGCCGGCGGAACCGCCACAGCTTGCCCGGCGTCGGCGGCACGCCCTCCATCGCGAACTGCACCGCCAGCTTCACGAAGTCCTGCGGCCGGCTCCCGAACGCCATCTCCGTCCGGTGCAGGGTCCCGAACAGGTTCGTGACCACGGGGAAGCCGCTCCCCTCCACGTTCGTAAACAATAGCGCCGGGCCACCCGCAGCGATCACCCGGCGATGAATTTCCGCAATCTCCTGATCGGCGGAGACCGGAGCCTCGACCACCGTCAGCCCGCCCTCGCGGCGCAGCGTCTCGACAAAGTCCCCAAGCCGGCGGACAATCGGGTATTTCGGCATCAAGCGTTCCCTCCGGCAGATTGCCGGAGAGAGAAGCACCACCCCTCCCCGAACGCAATCATCCCCCGCACCGGAGCAACCCGCCCCTGCCGGCTACGAGCGCTGCGGCTCTTCCTCCAGCACCCGCTTGAGGTAGAACTCCGCCACCACGAGCAGCAGCAGCAGCCCGCCGAAAATGATCCCGATCGCGATCGCCAGCAGCGTCCGCGGCGGCGCCGCCCGCGTTTCCGGCACGACCGGCGCGCCGATCACGGAGAAAGCACCCTGATAATCGGGGTGGAAGGGGTCCATGACGCTCGTCGATTCGATGGCCGTGCCCGCCAGCACCTTGCGCGTCTCGACCAACTGATCCTCCAGATTTCGGACTTTCTCGTTCAGCCGGCTCACCTGGCTGGCCAGCGCGTCGCGCTCGCGTCCGATCTCCGCCAGCTCGCCGAACGAGCGGTCGATCAGCTCCTCCACCCGGGCCAAGCGGTTCTCCGCGCGGCGCAGCTCCCGCACCTCCTCCGCATTTTCAAAGTCCTGGAGTTCCGCCACCCTGAGTTCCAGCCGTGTCCGCTCTGTGTAGAGGTCAAGGTCGTCGGGCAGCGGTTCGCGCGCGATCTGCTCGAAGAGGAACCGGAAGAGCGCGAAAGTGGTCGGCTCGAACTGGCCACCACCCGCACCCGGGTCCGCCAGCCGCAGGTCCGTAGGCATATCGAACCGCTGCCGGCTCGTCACCTGCCCGCTCAGCAGCCGGCGGTGCGTATCCAGCAACATATCCATCTCATCGAGGCGGCGCTGCAGCTCGTCGCGCTCCGCGAGTTGCTCAGCCATCACCTCGCTCGTTGTTTCGAACTTGTCTTCAAAGGCCGCCCGCACTTCTTGGGCATCGCGGAAGCGGATCGCACCGAACCGTTCGTTCGAAAGCCGTATCCACGTCTCCACAAGGAAGTGCGCGATCTCCGGGCTGCCACCGCGCGCCCGCAACAGGATCACCGGAGAATACTCCGCCGTCACGGTCGTCTCCCGGGTCGTGATCGTCCGCACATCGAAGGCGCGCTTGAGCATTTCGAAATCCCCGGCCGGCACCTGCCCGGGGTACTCCTCCCGCGCCGCCTGGATCACTTCGTGCAGGACCTGATCCGTCTCGAAAAACGTCTCGTACCCCGGCGGGCTCACCCGCCGGTGGGCTGGCAGCGGCCGCGCGTACTCCACCGGTGGCGTGCGGATCAGCAACGTCGCCGAAGACTCAAACGATTCCGGCACGAACGCCCGGACACCAAGATAGCCAAGAATGACGGCAACGATCGGCATGCCGATCAGGATATACCGGCGTGACCAAAGATGGCGGATCAGGTCCTCCGGCCGATAGGATGATCCCTGTTGGCTCTCCGAACTCATATGGGCAGACCTGTCTCCAGGAAGTGGGCGTCGCGAGTCTCCCCTGCCCCGCGGCAGGGTCAAGCGCTGCCTGAGCGCACAAGTTCCGCCCCGCGAGGGTCTGAGCGAAAGTGGAAAAACACCATCACCGTCCAGCTTGGCTTTCCGGAGGGTTGCGCGGCACCCCCTTGGCCGTGGCTGCACTCGGCGTGACCCTGCTCGCCCTCAACCTTGGCGTCTTCGGCCTCCTCCGCCTCCTCACCCACCAACAGGAGCAATACCTCGGCGAATACCTCGAACTCGTCGGCCGCGCCATCGCCGAACCGCCCCGCGATTACTTCTGGATTCTCGAAGTCGTCGCCGACCCAGCCACCGGCGAAGTGTACGAGGACGCCTTCCAAGCCTACCGCGACTCGCTCGACTGGCGGAACCTGGAGGACTCGCTCTCCGGCGCCCTCCGCGAGGGGCTCATCCGCGAGGCATCCCTCGTCAGCCGCGCCGGATATGTCCTCATCGTTGCCCGCCAGGAAGAGGGAGCCAACGAAGGGCTCCTTCCGCTAGACAGGCTACCATCAGGCGAACTCCCCGCCGTCCAGGAAGCATGGCACGGCGATTTCACCACACCGGACGAACGGCCCGGCCCCGCCATCGCCGAACGCCTCTACTTCCCCCTCCGCGATGAAGGCGGCCAGACCCTCGCCGTCATACGCCTGGACGTCCACCCCGACAGCTACACAGCCCTTCACGAACTCCACAACCGCCTGGTCTTCGGATTCCTCGCCGGCAGCGCCGTCCTCGTCGCCCTCTGGATACTCACCGCCCGCGCCATTCGCCGCTCCATCCACGCCGAGCGTGCCGCAAGCCAGGCTGACCGGCTCCGCGCCCTCGGCACGCTCACCGCAGGCCTTGCCCACGAAATACGCAACCCCCTCGGCATCATACAGCTCCAGATCGAGGAACTGCGCGAGGCCCTCGCCAAACCCGGCGATCCCAAACTCAAGGAGCTGATCCGCGAAAACATTCAGGGCCTTCAGGACGAAACACGCCGCATCCGCAACCTCACCGGCCGCTTTCTCCAGTTCAGCCGGCGGAGCTCCGAGGAGGAGGACCCCGCGCCCGAACTCGACGCCGCACAGGTCACCGCCCAGATCGTCCGCATGTGGTCAAAGGGGCTGAACCCCGAGCGCCGCAAAGTCGAGGTGACGAACCAAGCCCACGGGGCGCTCCACGTCCGCTTCCCCCAGGACCGCCTGACCCAGATTCTCATCAACCTGCTCCGCAACGCCGATGAGGCTATCGGCGAACGCCAGGGGCGCATCCGCGTCAGCCTCGCCCAACGCGCCGGGGCCGTCGAGATCGCCGTGGCCGATGACGGACCGGGCATCGACGCGCCGACGCTCCGCCGAATTTTTGACCCGTTCTTCACCACTCGGCCCGAAGGGACCGGTCTCGGCCTCAGCCTGAGCCGCACCTACGCCGAAGCCTACGGCGGCAGCCTTGAAGCGGACTCCGCTCCCGGCAGCGGCTCCGTATTCACCCTGCGCCTCCCCAGCGCGCGCTGAACGCCCCTACCGCAGGTAGCCCCGCACCACGCCCGCCTCCAGCCGAGCCTTCAACACCCGGTTCATGATCCGCGCGTCCTTCTCCTCCACAGGCACCACACGCGCGCGGAGCGCGACCAGGCTGTCCGGCAGGTTTCCCAGCTCTTCCAGCTTCACCGCGTCCTTTTCCGTCACCACAAGGTAGTCCGCCTTCCGCTTCCGCCGCGTGTTCTCCAGCCGGACCACCGAACGCCGCGTGAAGGTGGCGTGGTCGGGCAGGCGCCGGGCGCCCGTCAGCTTCATCCCGAGGTCGAGCACGCTCTGCCGTACCGAGCGCGGATTGGCCACACCCGCTGCCAGATAGGCGGACCGGCCCTGCAGCTCCTCCAGCGGAATCTCCGCCCCATCGGAGAGCCGGCGCGCCCCGGTAATCTCGATGTTCGTCCGCGCCACGGGAACTCCGGGGGCGAAGCGCCGCACCTCCCGCAGGATCGAACGCGGCTGGTCCGCCTGGCTCCATCGCGTCAGCACCACAAGATGCGCGCGCGCCAGCGTCGGCGGAGCTTCGCGCAGACTGCCGCGCGGGAAAAGCCGCAGCGACCGCAGCGAAACCGTCGAGTCCACCAATACGATGTCCGCCTGCCGCGCCAGCGCATGGTGCTGGAAGCCGTCGTCGAGCACCAATGTGTCCAGTTTCTTGAACTTGCGCAGCGCATACCGGCCGCCGCGAATCCGGTCCGCACACGCCACAACGGGCACGTTCCCGAGCGTCTTCGCCAGCAGCACCGGCTCATCGCCCGCCTGGCGCGTTGTCGCCCGCAGCCGCCTGCCGTCGTGGACGATCATCAGCCGGCGCTCGTCCTCGCGCCCGTACCCGCGCGTCAGGATGCCCGGCTGCCGGCCCTGCTCACGCATCCACTCGATCAGCCAGAGGCAGAACGGAGTCTTTCCCGTCCCGCCAAGGGTGAGGTTCCCCACGCTGAACACCGTGGCGGGAAGTACCTCCCGGCGGACGAGGCCAAGGTCGTGCGCCATGCGGTTGAGGTACGCCCCCGTTGCGTACACCGGCGCCACCGCAGCCAGCGAGGCCTGCAACGCAGAATCGAGCATCCCATCGGCCCGTTGCCGGTCCGCAAGCCGCGTGAACATTTCCGAAAGTCCCATGGTCCGCCAAGCACCCCGTCGTTGGTCGTGCCGCCACGCAAAGCGGCCAGTTTCCTTACGGTGACTGGCTTTCCCCGAAGGCGGCAAGTGTTTGCTGCGAAAAGAGCACCTCTTCCCGCGGCACACGGGCAAGGTCCCATCGCTCCACCAGCTCCGTCATCGCCGGCCACTCGCCCACCTCGCACAACCCGAGTGTGTGTGCCAGGTAGCTCCGCACCGCCAGCGCGTCGAACCCCGCATCGGCAAAGGCGCGAAGGTCGGCGCTCCCCCGCCGCTTCGACAACCGGCCGGAACCCTCGTCCATCATCAGTGGAATGTGGCAGTAACGAGGCGGCGCCAGACGCAGGCACGCCAGCACATAGGCCTGCCGCAGGCCGGAGTCCAGCAGGTCCGCCCCCCTCAGGACCTCCGTCACGCCGGAGAGCGCGTCGTCCAGCGCACAGGCGAACTGGTAGGCAAAGAACCCGTCCGACCGCAGCAGCACGAAATCACCGCCCTCCGCTTCCAGGTCGTAACGGAACTCCCCCGCAAACCCATCGAAGAAGGACTTCGGGGCCTGCTGCACGCGCAGCCGCCAACTGTGCCGGTCGCCGCGGGCGATGCGCTCCTGCGCCACCGCGGCCGGCAGGTTCGCACACGTCCCCGGGTAGCCCCGCCCCGCGGGCGCATGGGGTGCGGAGAGCGCCGCCTGCACGTCCTTCCGCGAGCAGAAGCAAGGATAGACAAGCCCCGTGCGCTTCAGCCGCTCGAAATGGCCCGCGTAGATATCCCCACGCCCGCTCTGGCGCAGCGGTTCGCTGTCCCACTCGATGCCGAGTGCTTCGAGGTCCGCGAGCTGTTCGACAATGAGGTCCGGCCGCGAGCGGTTCCGGTCAAGGTCCTCGATCCGCACCAGAAAACGCCCGTCCCGCGCCCGGGCGGAAAGATACGCCGCGAGCGCGGTGCGCAGATTCCCAAGGTGCAGGCTACCCGTTGGCGAGGGGGCGTAACGCCCCACGGAAAGAGGCCGGGCGGGCGAGGCGTGCGCATTCATGTCCCGCGGAATACGGAGCCGGGCGGCAGCGTGTCCACCCGCATCTGCATCCGGAGCCCCGGCCGGAGCGTATAGACAGCGCTCCGCTGGCTAGACGATTCCCTGGTCGATCATCGCGTCCGCCACCTTCACGAACCCTGCGATGTTCGCCCCCATCACGTAATCATGAGGCCGGCCGTACTGCTCGGCCGTCTCGCTCACCAGCTCGTGGATGCTCTTCATGATGTCGTGCAGGCGGTGGGCCACTTCTTCGCGCGTCCAGGAAAGGTGCTGCGCGTTCTGGGCCATCTCCAACCCGGAGGTCGCCACGCCACCGGCGTTGGCCGCCTTCCCGGGTCCGTACAGAACCTTCTTTTCGAGCAACAGGTTTACGGCCTCGGCCGCCAGCGGCATGTTGGCGCCTTCGCACAGTAGGCGGCAGCCGTTCTCCACCAACGTCTTCGCATCTTCCAGTTCAATCTCGTTCTGCGTCGCGCAGGGGAAGGCACAATCGCACGGAATCGCCCAGGGGCTCTTGTCTTCCAGGAACTCCGCGCCTGCGAACTTGTCCGCGTACTCGCTGATGCGTCCGCGCCGTTTGTTCTTCAGGTCCATCACGAAGGCCAGCTTCTCCTCGTTGATGCCTTCCTTATCGTAAACTGTTCCGCCCGAGTCCGACATCGCGACCACCTTCGCCCCGAGCTGGATCAACTTTTTCACCGTGAACTGTGCCACGTTCCCCGAGCCCGACACCAGGCACACCTTGCCTTCGAGCGAATCCTTGTGCTTTTCCAGCATCTCTTCGGCAAAATAGACCGTGCCGTAGCCGGTCGCCTCCGGCCGCATGAGCGAACCGCCCCAGTTCGAGTCCTTCCCCGTGATCACCCCGTTGAACTGGCTGGTGATCTTCTTGTACTGGCCGAACAGGTAGCCGATCTCGCGCTTGCCCACGCCGATGTCCCCGGCCGGCACGTCCATGTCCGGGCCAATATAGCGCGCGAACTCAGTCATAAACGACTGGCAGAAGCGCATCACCTCCTCGTCGGTCCTGCCTTTCGGGTCGAAGTCGCTCCCGCCCTTGCCGCCGCCCATCGGCAGCGTCGTCAGCGCGTTCTTGAACGTCTGTTCAAACGACAGAAACTTCACGATCGCCAGGTTCAGCGAGGGGTGAAAACGCAGCCCGCCCTTGTACGGGCCGATGGCGTTGTTGAACTGCACCCGGTAGCCCCGGTTCACGTGGTAAACACCCTTCTCGTCCACCCAGCCTACCCGGAACATGATCATGCGATCGGGCTCGGTAAGCCGTTCGAGCACCGCATAACGCCGGTACTTCGGGTGCTCGTCGATGACTGGCTGGAGACTTCGGAGGGTTTCGGTGACCGACTGGAGGAACTCCGGCTCGGCGTTGCACTTCTCGTGGACTTCCTGGAGGGTTTCCTCGATGTATGACACGTAAGGCATGCTCCTGAGCAGAGGGTGGGATCGACAAGAACCGCGCGGGCGCTTGAAGAGGGGCGCGTCTTCTATTTTCGGGCCCGTCCATGGGTCAAGGCACGACTCCGCCCGCCTCCCCCCCACGCCCTCCCTCAACCCATCACTTCGCCCCGCTTTGGCAGTGAGAAAGCGCTCCATCCGCGGAGGCAAAAAAAGCGAAATCACCCTCCTCGCGCCCCCTCTCCGGGAACCTCCCCGCCCCATCCCCTCCGGCCGGACTCCCAAAACCACCGCCGCAGGCACCCCCCAAGCTGGTTGCCCCCAGCCCCGCCATTGCCGACGGTCGTCACCCGGAGGGATTTTCACCGTGGCGATCACTCGCTTCGCCCTGATCAGCGATACTCACGGCGCCGTGCACCCCGCCCTGCACGAACTGCTGCGGGACGTCCACACCATCCTTCATGCCGGCGACGTCGGCGGCGAGGACGTGCTCACCGAGCTACGTATCCACGGCTCGGTCATCGCCGTGGCCGGAAACGTGGACGGCGCGGCCCTCAACCTGCCCAACCAACGCGTCGTGGACCTCCCCTTCGGCAAGGCCGGTCTCGCCCACGGCCACCTCATCCCTCCGGGCAGGGAAACCACCGCCCAGCACCTCTTCCGCACCTTCGAACCGAACGGCGTCCGCCTGATCGTGACCGGCCACAGCCACCTGCCGGCGCTCGCCTGCCGCAAGGGCTGCTACCTGATAAACCCCGGCTCGGCAGGCCGGCCGCGATTCGGCACAGGCTCGTCCCTCTGCCTGATGGACTGGGACTCCGGGGCGGACACCTTCCGTTTCGACTTCCGCCCGCTGCACTGGAGCTGACACCCCGTGCGACCCGCCGCTCCCCGCATACCCTTCGGCTGCTTTCTCCTGCTGCTGTTCGTCGTGGTCCCGGCCGTGGAGCTGCTCCTGCTCGTCCTGTTCACCATGCAGACAAACCTGCTGGTGACGCTCGGGGTGATCGTGCTGACGGGGGTGATCGGCGCCTCGGTCGCAAAGTCCCAAGGTGTGCTGGTGCTCTACGAAGCCCAGCGCGACCTCTCGCTCGGCAAGTTCCCCGCCGTGCCGCTCCTTGAGGGCATGCTGCTGCTGATCGCCGGAGCGCTCCTGCTGGCGCCGGGGCTGCTCACCGACCTGGCCGGGCTTTCGGTGCTCGTGCCGCCGTTGCGGCGCGGGTACGCCTACCTGCTGCGTGAGGCCTTGCGCGGACACGTCCACGTCGTCCGCCAGAACAACCGCCGGACGCGCGCCACACCTTTCAAGGAGAAGGACCCACCCGCGGATGAACGGCCTGCCCGTTCACCCTTCGAGGACCGCTCGCCTTTCGGAAAAATCAAAAAGCGGGACTGAACGCCCCGCCACCTCACGTCAGGTCCCGGAACATCTCGTTCAGTTTGCTCTCGATGTACTGGACAGAGCGGACCAGTTCGTCCGTGTCGTACATCTTCTCGGACTCCTCGCGCAGTAGCGGGAGGATGTTGTTCGCAAACTGTCGCGCCGCTGCACGCACTTCCCCGGTCGAGTTGTCGCGACTATGCATCATGCACAGGATCAGCCGGTTGGCCAGCACCATGAAGTGAATCCTGCCAATCTCCGAGCCATAGAGCTGGATGGAAATCTCCGGCGTCTCCTGATCGGCCACGAGCGTTCGCAGCGCTGCAACAACGCCGGCTCCCACCGCCCCCATCGTGTCCGACCCCACGTGGCTCGCGTCGCCCCCGGAGGAGACAATCAGCCCGGTGCGGTCGATGACGAGAACGCATCGGGCGCGCGATCCCGCCAGCAGCAGCTCCACCGCGGCGTCGATCTTCTCAAGCAGGTTGCTGGAGAACTGAAGAAGCTCTCCGGAACTGCCTTCCCGCTGCTTTGATCCTGAGGTATTTCCCATCGCGCAATTCACCCCGTCCCGGCATCGTCAGGTTTAGCGGTAAGCCGACCCGTATTGCTGCGCCAGTGTGGCGTTTAGCCTCTGAATGACCTCGGCGCACACGGCGCGGAAGGACTCCACCACTCCCTTGTTCTGGACCGCGATGGCCTCGAACGAACGGCAGCCGCGTTCGTTGAGCAGCTCCTCGAACTCCTCCACCGGGGTCACGTAAAACAGGTCCCTCTTATTGTATTGGTAAACCAGCGGAATCGTCTGATAATCGTACCCGTACTCCCTCAGCATTTCCTTCAGGTCCTGGAGCGACTCCAGGTTGTCCTCGACGCGGGACTTGTCGCTGTCCGCCACGAACACCAGCCCGTCCACGCCGTTGAGGACCATCTTGCGGGTCGAACGGTAGTAGGGCTGGCCGGGGACGCCGTAGATGAGGAACTTTGTTTTGAAGCCGGCGATCTCTTCGAGGTCCATCGAGAAGTAGTCAAAGAAGAGCGTCCGGTCCCCTTCGGTGTCGATCGAGGAGAGCTTCGTGCGGCTTGTTTCGGGGATCAGGCCGTGGATGTTCTGAATGTTGGTGGTCTTCCCGCCCAAGCTCGGGCCGACATAGACGATCTTGCAGTTTATCTCACGAGTGCGGTAGTTGATGATGGGCATGGAATTGAGGCCGGTGCTGGTGTAGTGAGGACTGGTTTTTTCCCGGCTAACTTTGCAGCTAAGGCTTTGGCACTCCCGTCTGATTGGTCTCGCTTATCGCCTAGGGGGGCGGTGAGGTGCGTGCCCGTCAACAGAAAGTCCGCCCCGGGTGCAGCGAAATCCGGTCAAGGGGAGCCGGGCCGTAGTCTCAAGCGTTGTAACTACTGGCGGTGGTGCTCCCTCCCTGTCCAGTCCAATTTGTGTGGAAGAATTCGCCGCGGGGCTTGTCGAGGCGCTCGTAGGTGTGCGCGCCGAAGTAGTCCCGCATGGCCTGGAGCAGGTTGGCCGGAAGCCGGCCGCAGCGGAACCCGTCGAAGAAGCCAAGCGCGCTGGACATCGCCGGGGTGGGAAGCCCGTGCAGGGCCGCGAGCGACACGACGAGCCGCCAGCCTTCCTGCGCAGCCAGCAGTCTGTCCCGGAACCATGGGGCGAGCAGGAGGTTTGCCAATTCCGGGTCGGCGTCATACGCCTCCTTGATGTGGCCCAGAAAGACCGACCGGATAATGCACCCGGCACGCCACATGAGCGCCGTGCTCCCCTTGTTGAGCTTCCATCCGTACTCGCGGCTGGCGGCGTCTATCATGCCGAAGCCCTGCGCGTAGGAGACGATCTTGCTGGCCAGCACTGCGCCCTCCAGCGCCGGCACAAGCACCTCCCGGGGAGGCACCTGCGCTCCGGTGCGGTAGGGCAGCGCCGCCGCGCCTTTCTCGCGCAGTTCCTTGAACGAGGAGAGGTTGCGGGAGAACACCGCCTCGGCGATGAGCGTTATCGGCTGGCCGAGATCAAGCCCGTCCACCACGGTCCAGCGCCCGGTGCCCTTCTGCCCGGCGACGTCGAGGATCACGTCCACCGCGGGCTTGCCCGTTTCCTCGTCAGTCTTGCGCAGGATTTCGCTGGTGATCTCGATCAGGTAGCTGTCGAGGTCGCCCGTGTTCCACTCGGCGAAAACATCCCCCATCTCTGAGGGGGTCATGCCGGCCAGGTCACGCATCAGATGGTAGGCTTCGCAGATGATCTGGATGTCGCCGTACTCGATGCCGTTGTGGACCATCTTGACGAAGTGGCCGGCGCCGTCCTCGCCGACCCAGTCGCAGGCGACCTCCTTCTCGTTCACCTTGGCCGCGATGGCTTGGAAGATTGGCTGGATGTGGGGCCACGCTTCGGGATCGCCGCCGGGCATGAGCGAGGGGCCGTGCAGGGCGCCCTCCTCGCCGCCGCTGACGCCGGTGCCGACGAACAGAATGCCCTTTTCCTTCAGGAACTGGCGCCGGCGCGTCGTGTCCGGCCAGTAGGAGTTCCCTCCGTCGATCACGATGTCTCCCGGGTCCAGGTGCGGCAGGAGCTGCTCGATCACCGCGTCCACGGGTTTGCCCGCCTTGACGAGGATCATCGCTTTACGCGGGGGCTTGAGGCTCGCCACGAACTCCTCGATGGAGCGGGTGCCGATGATGTTCCTGCCCTTGGCGCGGCCGGAGAGGAAGGCATCCACCTTCTCCGTCGTGCGGTTGTAAACCGCCACGGGGAAGCCCTTGCTTTCGACGTTGAGGACGAGGTTTTCGCCCATTACTCCGAGGCCGATGAGGCCAAAGTCCGCCTGCTGCGCCATGCGTGGTTCCTTGTGGTGCTGCCGGAATCGCCCGGTGCTCCGGGAGCGAAAACCATGGGAGCGCAACGCCGGCAGTGGGCAAAGCGAAAGTTCCTGTGAGTCCCGGGAAGAGAAGAAAGGGGACACCGATGGCAGGCCGGAAGACCCGCCCATGCGGCCGGTGAAGCGTTTCCCGTTGAGCCAGTTTCCCCCCGGGTCCATGGTGAGGCGCGATGTCTTGACATTTCACCGGGGAAGAGCAACGGCCCAATGCCGCCACCACCGCCGACGATCCTGTTCATGGGCTGGCTGTTCGAGCGGGATTGGGGAGGGCTGCGCGGGATGGCCGAGTCGCTGCTCCGGGCCGCCGCGCCGGTCTGCGAGAAGCAGGGCCGCACGATCGAAGTGCTGGTGCCGCGGAAGGGCCTCTGCCCCGTGCGGTCCCGCGCCATTGTGGAGGTCCACCTGCCCCTTTGGCGCAACATCCACCTGACTTGGGACCACTGGACCGTGCCGATGTACGCGCGTTGGCGGAAGAAGGCGGTCCTGTTCAACATGAAGCAGGTTCTCCCCGCCTTCTGCAGTGTCCCTGCCTTTCCGCTGCTCCACGACATGAGCCTGCTGGCCCAGCCGCAGAAGTTCCCCTGGCGGGAATACCGGCTTGCCGATTCGCTTTACATGGGCGTTGCGGTCCGCCGCTCGGTCCGCCGCGCACCGATCACCATGACGGTGTCGGAGTCGGTGGCGAAGGATGCCCGTGAGCTGTTCTCCGAGGTCGGACCCGGGCGCTTCCGCGTCATCCACCCGGGGATCGACCAGGCCGCATGGCAGCCGCACGAGTGGACCGGCCGGGACCGCGAAATATGGGAGCACCTGCGCCATCGCGGGCTGCGCCGGCCTTACGTGTTCTACTCCGGGACGCTCGGGCGCCGGAAGAACGCCGCACTCCTTGCGCACGCCTTCGCCCGCTTTGCTCAGGACCACCCGGAGTATCAGCTCGTGCTGACGGGCGGTACCGGCCCCGTGCCCCGGGGCAAGCGGCTGACCAACGCCATCGCCCGCATCCCCCCGCGCAGCTTCCTGCGGTTGGGGAAGGTGGACCACCACACGCTCCGCCTCCTTTACCAGAAGGCCGCGTTCCTCGTGTATCCGTCGCTGTACGAGGGCTTCGGGTTTCCGCCGCTGGAGGCGCAGGCGGCTGGCTGCCCGGTGATCAGTTCCCATGCGGGGTCACTGCGCGAGATCGCCGGGGAGAGCGCAATGCTCTTCGATCCGAAGTCCGCCGGCCAGTTATTCCGGTGCATGAAGCGCATGACGGACCCGGAAACGCGCCGGGAGTACGCGGCCCGGGGCAGCCGGAACATTGAACGCTTCTCGCCGGAGGAGAGCGCACGGGCCTGGCTCCAGCTCGCCGACGAGGTGTACGAGGCGGGCCTGGCGAGGTAACCAGCCGCCCGCCCAGCCTTCTCCCGCGACCCTCCCATAAGACTCACGTGAGACAACTTAGAGGCGCACCCAGGAGACAAGGCGCGTTTTTGGGCCGGTTTTGCTTGCACTATGATTCCCAAGCGGGAAAGTCAGTCATCCCAGTCAACCGCGCCCAACTCTGCGGTGTTGGTAGTGGTTTGGGGGTATCTCATTGATACTCCTTGGGTTAATTGCCGTTCTTCTCCCCCCACCCCGAGACAAGGAGAGCACAATCATGCCCACAACAAAGCCCCTTCAGTTCCCCTTCCGCAGGACGACAGCCGCCGGTAAAAACCGGCTCGCTGCTCTGAGTCAGGTACTGGCCTGCCTTCTGTTCCCGGTCCTGGCGGCGGGAGCCGCGCTTGCCGGCGGAGACAGGAACATCGCCTTTGCCGACGATCTCCCCGGAAGCGGCAACGGACACATTCACATTATGCCCACCATGAGCGCTGTCTCACTCAAGAACGGCGAGCAGGCCACCATCCAGGCCGTCGTCCGGGCCGAAGCCGGCGCCGTCTCTGTCGAGGCGCGTATAGACAAAGAGTCCGGCAACGCGCCCGAGCCGGTCGACACGTTGTCCCTCGCTCCGGCACCTGCAAACCTCGGCGGCATGAGCACCGATGCCACCGTTGGCCTTTGGCAGTCCGAATGGACCGCCCACAGCCTCGAAGAAGCCTGGTACCGCGTGGCGATTACGGTCACCGATCACGATGGCCGCGTCTATACGGACCGGTCGCTGCGCTTCAGTGATCCCATCGCCGGAAACGATACGGTGGGCACGACGGACTATCTGAACGCCGGAATGGCCCGGATGGATGCAGTGGATTTCTTCGGTTCCGCTCATGGGTTGTCGAGTGCGGTAATCGACGCAGCGGAGGGGTACGCATACTTCGGGACCTTCGAGTCCCCGGCCCAAGTGGTGAAAGTGGCGCTGGGTGAAGGGTCCGGTCCGCCCGAGCGCGTGGGCACGCTTACGCTCGAAGACGGGGAAAGCCATCTCTGGTCCGCAGTGATCGACCCGCAGGACGGTCATGCGTATTTTGGGACCTTCGCAGGTCCCGGCCAAGTGGTGAAAGTGGCACTGGGCGAGGGGGACGATCCACCCCGGCGGGTGGGGGCGGTCACACTCGAAAGCGGAGAGGACTGGCTCCAAGGCGGGGTGATTGACCCGGCGGGCGGTCACGCGTATTTTGGTACACATACCAGTCCCGCCCGGGTGGTGAAGGTGGCTCTGGGCGAGAACTCTGCTCCCCCCCAACGGGTGGGCGCGGTGGAGCTGGCAGACGGGGAAGAATTTATCCGGGGCGCAGTGATCGATCCGCAGCGTGGCCATGCGTATTTCGGGACAGAGACGTCCCCCGGCCGGATAGTGAAAGTGGCACTGGGCGAGGACTCCGCTCCCCCCCAACGGGTGGGAGCGGTCACGCTCGAAAGCGGGGAGAACTCACCCATGGCCGCAGTGATCGACGCCGCGGGCGGCCATGCGTATTTCGGGACGCGTGATGGGGGAGACGATCCCGGCAGCGTGGTGAAAATCTTGCTGCGGGAGGGGTTCAATGCGCCCGAGCGGGTGGGCGCCGTCACGCTCGAAAGCGGGGAACACGGACTTGTGGGCGCGGTGATCGACCCAGAGGGTGGTCACGCGTACTTCGGAACCAGTACGGACCCCGGCCGGGTGGTGAAGGTGGCGCTGGGCCAGGACTCCCATCCACCCGAACGTGTTGGTGCTGTGACGGTGCCGGTCGAGAGTTCTGGGTGGGGCCTTTTCAGCGCGGCGATTGATCCGGAGGGTGGTCATGCGTACTTTGGGACAAACACCGTCCCGGGCGCTGTGGCCAAGGTGGCGCTGGGCCAAGGGTCGAATCCCCCCCAAGTCGTGGAAACAATTGTGCTCGAAAGCGAGGAAGACTTTCTCCCGGCCGCAGTGATCGATGTGGCGGGAGGTCACGCATATTTCGGGACGAGCGGGGCCGGAGTTCCCGGCCGTGTGGTGAAGGTAGCACTTGGGGATGGGAAGCTTCGGCCGCAACGCATGGGGGCGGTAACACTCGAAAGTACAGAAGCCTTTCTGCGCAGTGCGGTCATTGATCCCGCAGCAGGCCATGCATACTTCGGAACAGGAGCATTCGGGGTCCCCGGCCGCGTCATTAAGGTGGCGCTGGGTGAAGGCCCCGAGCCTCCTGAGCGTATAGGCGCACTGACGCTCGAGAACGGAGAGGAACAGCTTCAGAGCGCAGTGATCGATCCGGAAGGGGGGCATGCCTATTTCGGGACGAATACGTCCCCTGGCCGGGTGGTGAAGGTGGCGCTCGGGCAAGGAGATGCCCTCCCTCAGCGCATCGGCGCGGTTGAGCTCGACAGTGGGGAGAATTTTCTCCGGAGCGCGGTGATCGACCCGGCGAACGGCCATGCGTACTTTGGGACAAGCACCTCTCCCGGCCAAGTGGTGAAGGTAGTGCTTGGACCGGGGTCAACTCTACCCCAGCGCGCGAGCGCGCTCACGCTCGATAGTGGGGAAAATTTTCTTTCGAGTGCGATAATAGACACGGCGGGTGGGCACGCGTACTTTGGGACAAATACCTCTCCCGGCCAAGTGGTGAAAATTGCGCTGGAAGCGGGTTCTGCCCCCCCTACCCGCGTGGGAGCAATAGAACTCGAGAGCGGGGAGGTCTCTCTCTCGAGCGCGGTGATCGACCCCGACGGTGGCCACGCGTATTTCGGGACGGCAGAATTGGGTGACGTTCCCGGCCGGGTCGTCAAAGTCGCACTGGGGGAGGGCTCCGCCTCGCCCCAGCGCGTGGGCGCCCTTACACTTGGGAGTGGGGAAGAGTCGCTCCAGAGTGCCGTAATCAATGCGGAGGCGGGGCGCGCGTACTTCGGGACGTCCACAGAGCCTGGCCGCGTGGTCCGGGTGGGACTCTCCCATAAAGGTTTTGTGAAAGGGACGCGGCTCGTCCTTCCCGAAGAGGGAGAGGTGGAAAGCTTGTCTTTCGCTTCCCACCAGGCGGAGGGAAACGTGCGCCTCGCCCTTTACGACACCAGCGCCGATCCCACGCTCCTGTGGCAAAGTGACGTGGCGGAAAACACCGCCACGGGTGATTGGCTCACGATCCCCGTCGAAAATGGTACCCCCTCCGCGCTCGTACTCCCCGCGGACGAGTACTGGCTCGCGTGGCAGATCGACACCGCCGCGAACGTCCCCAGCTATACGGCCGGCGGCGCAAACGAGGGCCTCCTGCTCCCCCACGCATGGGGCGATTTCCCACCCCTGCTTGAAACGGGCACCCCCACCAAACCGACCTTCACAAACGACCGCTGGAGCGCCTACCTGACCTACGACACGGACATCAGCCCCACCCCCTGGCGCGTGGTTGGAGACCTCAACAACAGCGGATGCGTTGGTTTCGCGGACTTCGTTATCCTGCTGGAGAATTGGGATGAGTCTTGGGAAGGCATCCCGCTCGGTTTCCCGGACTTTGTCGCCATGCTGGAAAACTGGGGCACCGGCCCAAACTGTCCGTAACCGGCAGCCACACCTCCCAAACTCCCCCCGCTGCCCGCCGGTCCCTCTGGCGCGGAGCGTTGCGCTTGACCTTGGAGAGGGCCCGGCAAACCGTTCCCCCACTTGCCGCGGGGCCTCCCCCCAACGCGATTATCCCGAGACGGAGCAAAGACCTCCCATGACAGTGCATCGTATCACCAACTGGATTACCCGCCCGGCAGCATGGCTGGCAGCCGCGCTGTTCCTGCCCGCCACGCTCGCCGCGCAGGGGTTCGACCACGGGCCCGAGCTGGAAGAGGGCCGGGATTACTACGCCACGCTGATCACCAACCACGGGAAGATTCACCTCGAGCTTTATGGAGAAGAGGCTCCGCGCACGGTGCAGAACTTCGTGAATCTGGCGGAAGGCACCGCGGAGTTCCGCCACCCGCGCACCGGCGAGCGCGTTAAGCGGCCGTTCTACAACGGCCTGACCTTCCACCGCGTCATCCCGGACTTCATGATCCAGGGTGGCGATCCGCTCGGCACAGGCAGCGGCGGGCCCGGATACAATTTCGAGGATGAGTTCCATCCCGAACTCAACTTCGACCGGCCCGGGCTGCTGGCCATGGCGAACTCCGGCCCGAACACCAACGGCAGCCAGTTCTTCATCACCGAGTCCGAGCCGACCTGGCTCAACCAGCGCCACACGATCTTCGGCGGCATCGTGGAGGGGACCGACGGACTTGACGTCGTCCGCGCCATCGCCCGGGTTGACCGCGATCAGCGTGACCGGCCACGCACACCCGTCGTGATCGAGCACGTGAAGATTCACCGCCTCGAGCAGGGCCTTTCCCCCGAGGCCGCCATGGACCGCATCGAGGACCGTGTTGAGGAGTTCGTTGAGGAGGAGGCTGAAGAAGCTCCGGAGGCCGAACCCGAAGCGCCCGAGGCACCGGAAGAAGACTGACCCGCGGCTGAGATTTCCCGCACGTGCCCGAACCCCCGCCCGCGTGGCGGGGGTTTTTGGTCAGGATGTTTCCGTGCTTCGATTCCGGTCGTCCAATTGGCTGCGACCGCCTGCCGGGGTCGTGGGTGCTTGGGTCCCCGTTACCGGTGGTGTCGCTTCGCTCAACCACCGGCTACCATCTTGGACCCCTTGGCGGGGTCCTCGTAGCGCGACACCTGCCTGCCGCTGAAAGATCGGGCCGAGAGGAATGGGGGTTTTCTGTGCTGCAGTCGTCGGCGGGGAAAAGCGCCAAACGGGAGTTTGGCGATCCCGGGAGGGTGCTGCGGTTCAGGGCATTTCCGTTCCGCTGCTCGACCACGTGGCGTACTGCGGCCGCAGGGAATCATCCGCCGATTTCACCGATTCACGCCGATGGGGGCTGACGCCCGGCCCCGTGGGTGGAGTGAAG
>SLMS01000103.1 GCA_007133495.1 Candidatus Sumerlaeota bacterium
CCGCGCACTGGGCTGCGCAGTCCATCACGTTGGCGATCAACCTGATCGGCATCATGATGTTGTGGCTCGGGCTGATGCGGGTGGCGGAGAAGGCAGGGCTGGTGCAGCTCCTCGCCAAGGGGCTCAAGCCCGTGATGTCGCGCCTCTTTCCCGACATTCCGCCGGATGGCCCCGCAATGGGCGCGATTCTGATGAACATCTCGGCGAACATGCTGGGGCTTGGCAACGCGGCAACACCGTTGGGGCTCAAGGCCATGGAAGAACTCCAGAAGGTGAACCCCTACAAGAAGCACGCCTCCAACGCGATGGCGATGCTTTTGGCGCTGAATACCTCCAGCGTCACGTTCATCACGGCCACCCTGATCGGGCTGCGTTACGCGGCGGGGTCCACGGACCTGATGCTGTTCTGGCCCGTCATGATCCTGACCACCTCAACCTCCACGATCGTGGGGGTCGTGTCCTGCAAGATATACGAGAAACTGCCGGTTTTCCAGATTCCCCGTCACGTCCGTGAAGGCAACGGACAGGAAGGAGCCCAGACATGATGGACGCATTCATGGGGTACATCGAAGTTATCGCCGACTGGGCGATCCCGGTGCTCATCCTGGGCATCCCGCTTTATGCCCTGTTCAAAGGGGTGAAAGTGTACGAGGCGTTCGTCGATGGCGCGAAGGAGGGCTTCGACGTGGCCGTACGGATCATGCCCTACCTTGTGGCCATCCTGGTGGCCATCGGGCTGTTCCGCGACGTGCAGGCGATGGACCAGTTTGCCCTGCTCGTCGGGCCTTTCACCGAAATGATCAACATGCCGGCAGAGATTCTCCCCATGGCGATCATCCGGCCGCTTTCGGGCGGCGGCGCCATGGGTGTCATGACCAGTATCTTTGCCGAATACGGCCCCGACAGCTACATCGGGCTGCTCGCCTCGGTCATGATGGGAAGTACCGAGACCACCTTCTATGTGCTCGCCGTCTATTTTGGCTCGGTGAACATCAAGAAGACCCGCCACGCGCTGGCGGCGGGCCTTACGGCGGACGTGGCAGGCATTCTGGCCGCCGTCACGTTCTGTTACCTGTTCTTCGGCCACATGCTCACGCAGTAGGTGCAGCCGGAGGGCACAGCTCCTCGAACCACGCCCGGCTGCGGTCAAGGAGGGGCTGGAGCGCCCGCTCCAGTTCCTCCTCCGCCGCTGGCAGATGCGCCCAGAAAAGGAACCAGTGTTCCTCGTGCGCGACCTCACCGCCGCCGGCCGCAAGGCGCTGCAGCGGCCCGAGCGATTCCAGCTCCAGCATCTCGCTGTCCGTGAAAACCTCCGTATTGCACCCGAAATCCGGATAGACCGCTGATGGCAGGAAACGGCTCCGCTTCAGAAACACCGTACCGTCCAGCGAATACGCGCACCAACCGGCGGTGTTCCGCATCCCGAGCTTCACCGGGTCTCCGATCATGTTCGGAATCTGCCGCAACTGGACGAAATGGCGGCCGAAGGAGATGCGCTTGTCCGTCATGTTCGTGTACGGCCAGACGACCAGCGGCCTGGCCGGCAACAGCGCCTTGGGGTGCGGGGCATAGGGCTCCTGCGGGACGATCGCCCGGCCCTCCTCCGCCATCACCGACAGCGCCCACGGCGCCACTTCCACGTCCCACACGCCGAGGTTCCGCAGCCGGTGCACCACCCGCACCTGCGGCCGCGTGGGGTGCAGCCAGATGTCGATCTGCTTCTGGATGCCGGTTTTCTTTTCCACCGGCTGGACGAGCGACGCCATGCCCTGCGACTCGCGCCACTCCACCGGGCCATTGTCCGGCACGTAGGTGCGCTCCATCGACTCCGGAGCGTGCCACAGCCGGTGCCCGCCATAACAGCGCCATTCGTCGGTGCCCGACTCGGTCGGCTGCCCGTCGAATTCCTTGAAAAGGTTACGTTCCCCGTTCCAACCGCAACGAATGATCCGCGGTCCAACCTCCAGGGTCGCCGCCACGTCCACCTTCCCGTTGGAAAGGTGCAGGCATTTGCTCCATGCTCCGTATGGCTTTACGTCCATTCTGAGGGCGCCCCCTCCAAAAACTGAGATCGATATGCGGCTTCTGCTTGGCGCGCAGGACTTCCTTGGCTAGGTGACGTTCTTCACTCCCGCCTCCCGTCTGTCCACAGGAGACTTTCCCTGCGCCACCCCACCAGCGCTGCAAGCCGGACACGCCATGCCGCAACGCTTCTTGCCACAGGCAGTCTGCTCTGGGCTGCCGGGGCGATGGTAATCGCCGCCGGACCGAGGGGCACGCTCCTTCAGATGCTCTGGATCGAGGCCTTTGCGATGCCCCCGGCCGCGGTTGCCATGCTCGAATCATCCGCCTGGCTCGTGGTTGCTGCCGCGACGGTGCTCGGCGTTCTGAGGCCCAGCATGCGTTTGCTCCTGCTCATGCCATTCTTGTGGGGTTTGCTTCAATCCTTGCTCGGCAGCCTCTTCGGCACGGCAGCCTATGCCGAATTGACCGTCCTGTCCCAGGCCGCGCGTTACATGGCGCCCCTCGGCCTGCTGCTCCTGCTTCTCCACCTCGATGGGGAGGGGGACCGGCGCCGGACCGCTGAGTGGTGCCTGCGCGTTGGGCTCTCGCTGACCTTTGCCTTCCACGGGCTGCGGGCCCTCATCGGTGCCGAGCAATTCATCCCCCTGCTGGAACTGTCTGCCGTCAACGTACTCGGGATCGAGCCGCGGCAAGGGGACATCCGCCTGCTGCTCGGCGTAATCGGAGCCGTGGACGTCGCTGCGGCCGTGGCGCTCCTCATCCGCCCCTGGGCGCCGGTTCTGCTCTGGATGGCATTCTGGGGGGTGGTGACCGGTGCCTCAAGGATGACCGCTGGCGGATGGGTGGAACTGCCCGAACTCCTCCTCCGTGCCGCGCACTACATGGCTCCGCTTGCTCTGCTTGTCCTCGTGCGGCAGCCGGCCGGCGCTGTCAACCGCCCGCCCGAACCGCCTGGCGCGACTGCCGGGCCGCATGAAGCGCCTGCTCAAGGTCCGCAATAAGGTCGTCCACGTGCTCCAGCCCCACCGACAGCCGGATCATGTTCTCCCGGATGCCGGCATGGGCGCGCTCCTCGTCCGAAAGCACGGCATGGCTCATCGACGCCGGGTGGCAGACGAGGGACTCCGCGCCGCCCAGGCTTTCGGCGAAGTGGAACACACTCAGTGCTCCGACGAAGGCGTTCACCTGCTCCAGGCCGCCCGCGAGATGGAACGTCACCATGCCCCCGGAGCCGTCCATCTGCCTTTTGGCCAGCTCGTGCTGCGGATGGCCCTCCAGCCCGGGGTAGTACACGTGATCGACCATCTCGTGCCCTTCGAGGAATCGGGCCACCGCGAGCGCGTTGGCGTTGTGCTGCCTCATGCGTAGCGCCAGTGTCTTGATCCCCCGCAGCGTCAGGTAACAATCCCACGGCCCCGGCACGGCACCGGCCGTGTTCTGGAAAAAGCGCACCGCCTCTTCCACCTGCGGGTCGCTGGTAATCACCGCCCCGCCGATGACGTCGTTGTGTCCATTGATGTATTTGCTGGTGCTGTGGAGCACGATGTCCGCCCCCAGTGCCAGGGGGCGCTGTATGTAGGGCGAGGCGAAGGTGTTGTCCACCAGCAGGGGCACACCCGCCTGGTGCGCCACCTCCGCGATGGCCGCGATGTCGAACACCTGGAGCTGGGGATTCGTCGGCGTCTCCAGCCAGAGCATCTTCGTGCGCTTCGTGACCGCTGCGCGCCATGCCTCCGGCCCGCCGCCGTCGATATAAACGAACTTCACGTTCCGGGGCGTATAGATGGATTCGAAAAGGCGCAGTGTGCCGCCGTAGAGGTTGCGCGCGCTGACCACCTCGTCGCCCGGCTTGAGCATCGCCAGCACCGCGTCCGTCGCCGCCATGCCCGAGCCGAAGGCGATGCCGAACTCGCCGCCCTCAAGGCCCGCAAGGCACTCCTCCAACAGGACGCGCGTTGGATTTGACGTGCGCGAGTACTCGTAGCCGGTGTTTTCGCCGACGGCGGTGAACTGAAACGTCGTCCCTTGGTGAATCGGCGGAATCACCGCACGGCTCTTGGGATCGGGCGTATGGCCCAGACGGATGGCTTTTGTTTCGAACTTCAAAGGTGGGGTTCTCCGGTCAAGATGGTCAACCAAGCGTGCGCCCAGCGGCCCCTAGCTGCAAGGAGGAATCGCGGCGCGCCGATCGTTCGTAACTCACAGCTTCCTCAGGCGCTTCATCAGCCTGTGAATCTCCGGCCTTGTGCGGGCGAAGAGCCCGAAGGCCCTGCTGCCCAGCAATCGGTCCACAAGCTCCCCTGCCTCCGCGCCCCTGAGGAATCGCCGCTGGGCATCCGCGAGTGGATTGCAGACTTCGCCCTCGGCTCGGTCCGGCGCCGGGACGGGATTGTCCAGCCAGGCCAGTAATGGCTCAAAGGACCCACCGCCCGACCACTGCCCGCGCAGTCTTTCGCGCAACCGCTCGGATTCGCCGGGCCGGCCCTCCTCCAGCGCTTGGAGCAATGCCGAGGCCAGCCCCTTCGCGTCCCCGTCCGCCACCGGCCGCACGTGCCCCTGCTCCACCAGTTCCCGCGTCGAATCACTGCAAACCGTCGTCACCACCCGCAGTCCCGCCCACAGCCAACCGAGCAGCCGGTTCCGGCATCCCAGCTCACCTTCCAGTGACCACCGGTCGCAGTTCACCGCGGCGTTGCACAGCAGCATCAGGTCCTCCAGTTCCCGGTGCGGAACCCACCCGGGGAGGTGAAAACGCTCGCGGAAATGGCTTTCCGCCACCCGGCCTCGAAACCGATCGAAAACAACACCCACATGCCCCTCGATCCGCCCGCCGGTCGCGATGAAATGGACAGCCGGATCGCGCTCCATGGCCAGCTCCAGCGCCCGGAAGAGTGTTTCCTCGTCGAACCAGGTGTTGAACCCGCCGGTTGAGAGTATCGTCCGGGCGCCCTCCGGCACGCCGAGCCGCGACAGCAAACCCGGCTCCCGGAGGTTAAAGGACTCCTCGAACGGAAGCGCCGGCGGCACCACGTCCACCATCCCCCGGTGGCAGGTGTGCCGGTTCAGCCTTCCCGCCGCTCCGAGTTCTCCCAGGAGCGCCAGTCTTTGCGAGGCCGAGACGGCCGAAAAGCGGTCCGCCCGCAGAAGCACCGGCAGCACGTGCAGCCACTGCGCCGACAGCCCCTCGTCGCTGCCGTGCACGTGGGCCTGCTGCTGGCGCTCCGCCATCGGGTGGCCGAAGTAATCCACGTGAAGCGGCCCTCCGTACCCGGAGAGCGCCACCGCCAGCGACGGCGCATCCGCGAGCGCCACGGCCGCCTCCGGCTGCCATTGTTCCGCGAGTGCCGTCAGCCGTTCCGCCGCCTGCGCCGGGTCTGCCGGCAGGGCAAGGTGTCCGGCCAGTCCCTCCGGCGGCGGGGGGAGGTTCTCCGGTGCTTCCCCGCCGAAATACATCTCCGCCATATAGACAGAGTGTCCGGCACCCATCAGGGCGCGGCGGAACGCGTCCAGCCGCAGGCCGGGCGCATAGACCTTCTTCAGGTCCGGCCCGGGAAGAGGGCCCGCTCCGGCAAGAAGCACCCGGCTCATTCGAGCTGCGCGCGCGCTTCGCGGATCAGCTTGTTCACCGCGCCCGGCGTCGGCGCCTCCGCCATGATGCGCACGATGGGTTCGGTGTTGCTCGCCCGCACATGCACCCAGCGATCGGGGAAACTCACCTTCAGGCCGTCGGTGGTGTCGAACTGAGCACCACGGAAGGCCTTCCGGATTTTCCGCAGCGCCGCAGCCACGGAGACGCCTCCGAGCGGCACGGATGTCTTCTTTATCGCATAGTCGGGAATCGAGGCGTTCCACTCCGAAAGCGTTCCACCGCACTCACGCAACCCGAGCAAAATCAACGCAATGGCCGCTGCCGAATCCCTCCCCGGCTGTACCGCGGGAACGATCACGCCTCCGTTCCCCTCGCCTCCGATCTTCGCCCGGTGCGCCTTGATCCCCGCCAGCACGTTTGCCTCTCCGATTGCCGTGCGGAAAATCTTCACTCCGTGCTTGGCCGCCACATCCTCGTTCGCCCGCGTCGAGGAGAGGTTCACCACCAGCGGTGGCTTGCCACGGTGCAGCGTGTAATACGCATCGGCCGCCAGCACCAGGGTGCGCTCCTCTCCGATTGCGCGTGCCTTCTCGTCTATCAGCGCGAGCCGGTCCCCGTCCGGATCGATCGCAAAGCCGACCGAGGCGCCTTCCTTCTTCACCGCACGGGACAGCGCCCCGAGATTCTTCGCCAGCGGTTCCGCCGGACGCGGGAACGCCAGCTTCTCCGTGTCGTCAAAGATCGTCTCGATCCGCGCTCCGTAAGCCTCCGCCACCCGTGGCGCCAGGACAGCGCCGGTACTGTTGCAGCAATCGATCACCGCCAGCGGCCGTTCCGCCGGTGTGTGCGCAGGCGGGGGAAAGGTCTTCAGGACGGCATCGAAATGGTGTCTTGCCGGGTCCTCGAGCACCGTCACGGACCCGATCCGCTGGCCGCGCCCGGGCAGCTCGGGCACCGCGGCAAGACGCTTCAACTCCGCCAGCATCTCCGCGGTGATGAACTCCCCCGCCCGGTGGAAGAACTTCAGCCCGTTATACTCCACCGGGTTGTGGCTCGCCGTAACGCAGATGCCCCCCTGCGCGCGCAGCTTGCGCACCAGCAACCCTGTCGTCGGCGTCGCGATCAGCCCGGCGAAGAGCACGTCCAGCCCATGATAACGCAGCACCGACTCCACAAACGGCAGAATCCACTGCGAGGAGGGCCGTGCGTCGTGTCCCAGCACGACCTTCCCCTTCCCCGTCATGCGCGCAAACGCCGAAAGGTACGGCAGGATGGCCCCGGGGGTGAGTGCCTCCCCTGTGATGCCCCGAATACCCGAAATGGTCACGATCAGTGGCGATGCGGCCGCCTTGCTTTTCCCGGTCTTGCGGCTTTTCGAAGCGCTGCGGGCCATGAGAATCCTCACCGGTGCAGTGGAATCGTGGGGATACGGATTCCATGCGGGAGTCCCCACGCACGGCGCAAGTCCCCTTCTGCCCGCGGTGCCACGGGGCCCGCTCTTGGAATCCCGGTCGCTGTCCGGGCGCATCCCACGGCAAAAACCGTCCAAGTGCTTGCACCCGCGCCGCCGCTCCAGTCCAACTTCCCAAGGGCGGCCCCGCACCGCCCCGAGACCATTACGGGAGGTGACGGCGTGCAACTGCCGGCTGAGCTTTGGGAATCCGAACAGGACCGCCATCTCGTCCAAGGGGCCGTCAAGGCCTTCGACACCACGCCGCTGATCGTCACGGACAAGCTGACCAACTCCGTTTTCCTGAATGCCCGGGCGGAGGAACTCTTCGGCGAGCGCGCCGAGGCGCTCGTCAACCGCGTCACCTACTCTCTTCTCGGCTTCGGCACTCGCGAGAACGCGCCCAAGGACCTCCCGGCCGCCCTGCTGGGACAGACCCAGCCATGGCACGGCGTTGTCGAAATCAACACCACGAACGGCGTCCGGCGCCATGCCGCCGAGGCGAGCGCCGTCCTCCGCGACGGCCATTTCGTCTGCGGCCTCATCCGCCTGTCGGGCAAGGAGGCCACCCACCACGATGCGTGAGGAGCCCGTCCCCCCGCCCCGCCGCACCGCCGTCCTCATAAGCGGCCGTGGGACGAACCTGGAAGCCCTCCTGCGCGAAAAACAGGCGGGCAAGCTTCCCGCAGCCGATATCGCCCTCGTCTTCTCCAACAACCCCGCCGCCAAGGGACTCGACTTCGCCCGTCAGCACAGGGTGCCCACCGCCGCCGTGGACCACCGCGATTACCGCAAGGAGCGCGAGGGCCACGAGCGCGCCATCCTCGAAGTTCTCAAACAGCACCGCATCGAAATCGTCGTCCTTGCCGGCTATATGCGCATCCTCACGCCCGTGCTTGTCGGCGCCTTTGCCGGGCGGATGCTTAATATCCACCCCTCTCTCCTCCCCGCCTTCCCCGGTGTCCGCGCCCAGGAACAGGCATGGGAGTACGGAGTCCGCGTGAGTGGCTGCACCGTTCACTTTGTGAACGAGGAGATGGACGGCGGCCCCGTCATCCTCCAGCGCACCGTGCCCGTCCACCCGGGTGACGGGCCGGACCGGCTGGCCGCGCGCATCCTGCGGGAGGAGCACAAGGCGCTCCCGCTCGCCCTTGACCTGCTTACCCGCGGGCGCCTGCGCTTGCGGGGCCGGCGCGTGGATATCCTCCGCGGCAACTCCTCCTACCCGCTGCTTGAGCGCGAACTCCCCACCTGCCTGCCGCTTCTGATCGCCACCGGCAACCAAAACAAGGCGGAGGAGATCGAGGGGATGCTCGAAGGATTGCCGCTTTCTGTCTATACGACGGGGGAACTGTCTGACGAGGGGCCCGGCGAAGTGCGCGAGGACGCGCCGGATTACGAGGGCAATGCCCGCCTCAAGGCCGGCGCATGGCAGAAGGCATCGGGCAAGTGGACGCTGGCCGACGACTCGGGGCTTGAGGTGGATGCACTCTCCGGCCGGCCCGGAGTCCACAGCAATCGCTACGCACCCACCACCGAAGAGCGCAACCGCAAGCTCCTCGCCGAGCTGGCCGACGTCCCCGAGGAAAAGCGCACCGCCCGCTTCGTCTGCAGTGTGGTCCTCCGCGGCCCCCGAGGCAAAGAACACACCGCCCGCGGCACCTGCGAAGGGCGCATCGCGTTTGAACCGAGTGGCGAGGGTGGTTTCGGCTACGACCCCGTCTTTCTGCCAGATGGTTACGACGGGGCATCGCTCGCGGCGCTTGGGGCGGAAATCAAGAACCGCATCAGCCACCGCGCCCGCGCAATTGAGGCGCTCCGCCCCGCCCTGGAACGCATTTGCAGCCCGTGACCACCCCATCTGTATAGACATTGGGGGGGGCACGGACTGAGTGACCGACGCCATCGCGCAGAGCGCACGGCCACGCGCAGCGCCCAACCGGCCACCAACGACCGGTGATTCCCTATATTCTCGCCGTGGACCTTACCCCGCTGCCGCGCCGGGGGTCCTGGCCGCCCATGGCTCCCGGCCCGCCGCCGAGCAACTGGCGTTTCACCTCATCCAGCTTCCGTGCGTTCTGGAGCGCCACGTCCTTGCTGATCTGATTGCGGCGGCACAGGTCCACCAACGCTTTGTCCATAGTCTGCATGCCGTACTTGGACCCGGCATCCATGAAGGCGGGTATCTGGTGGGTCTTCCCTTCGCGGATCATGTTGCGGATGGCGTCCGTACCCACAAGAATCTCGATAGCGGCGATCCGCCCGCCACGGATGCGCGGGAGCAACCGCTGGCACATCACGCCCTCGATCACCCCGGCGAGCATCATGCGGATTTGCTCCTGCTGGTGGGGCGGGAACACGTCGATCATCCGGTCCATGGTCTGTTGCACGTCCACGGTGTGCAGCGTCGAGAACACGAGGTGCCCGGTTTCCGCGGCCGTGATGGCCATCTGGATCGTCTCGAGGTCGCGCATCTCCCCGACCAGAATCACGTCGGGGTCCTGACGCATTGCGTACTTGAGCGCGCTTCCGAAGCTGAGCGTGTCCTCATTGATTTCCCGCTGCTCCACCAGCGCCATTTTATGGTTGTGTATATACTCGATCGGGTCTTCGAGCGTGATGATGTGCAGCGTTTTTTCCGAGTTGATCTTGTCGATCATGGCCGCCAGCGTCGTGGACTTGCCCGACCCTGTCGGCCCGGTCACGAGTACGAAACCGTGCGGGCGCTTGGTGAACGATTCGCACACGCCCCGCGGCAGATTCAGCTCCTCGAAGCTCTTGATGTCGTTCATGATCATCCGGAAGGAGGCCGCCACAGAGCCGCGCTGGAAGTGCGCGTTTACGCGGAAGCGCGCCAGCGTCGAGATGCTCAGTGAGAAGTCCAGGTCCTTGTGTTCCTCGAACTTCTGCTTCTGGATGTCCGTCAGGATGCCGTAGATCAACCGGCGCGTGTCCGCGGCGGTCAGCGGTGGATGCTCCAGGTTGACTATCTGGCCGTCTATGCGGATCACCGGCGGCCGGCCGACGACAACATGGAGGTCCGACGCGCCGTACTCCACGGTCAGACGCAGCATTTCGGTTATGTCCATCACGATGGAAAGGGTCCTTGGCGGGTATCGGAACTTACGAGGGCTCGCGGCCCCGGACAGCAGGGGGTTTGATGAAAGCGCGGGGCGACCAAGTCAAGGGCACTCGCCCCTTTTCAGCCTCGCGAACCTGCCAAATCAGGAATCCCGAGCCTCCGGCGGCACGAACGCCTCCCGGTGGTAGGCGACCGCAGCCTCCACCTCCGCGACCCCGCAGATGCCCGGCTCCGGGGGCTCCGCCCCGGCCAGCACCTCCAGCACCGAGCGCACGCCCCGCGAGAGCGAATCGAGGTTGTAGCCGCCCTCCAGCACGAAAACGAGCTTCCCCCCGCAATGCCGGCGGGCCACCGATTGCAGGATACCCGTCATCGCCGAAAAGCACTCGTAGGAGACGTTCAGCGCCAAATCCTGCCAATGCGGATCGAAACCCGCCGAAACCAGCACAAGGTCCGGCCTGAACCAATCCGCGGCGGGCACGAGCAGCTCCCGGAACGCCTTCAGGTAGGCCTGGTCACCTGCCCCCGCAGGAACCGGGACGTTCACTATGGTCCCCTCGCCCGCCCCCGCGCCAATGTCCTCCATCCTCCCTGAGCCGGGATAGAAGGGAGACGCCCGGTGAATATCGAAGAAGAGAACGTCCGGGTCGGACCAGAAAAGACTCTGCGTCCCATTCCCGTGATGGGCGTCCCAGTCCAGGATCAGCACCCGCTTGCAGCCGAGGACCGCCTGCGCGTGGGTCGCCGCGACCGCCACGTTGTTGAACAGGCAAAACCCGCGTGCTCTTGTCGGCTCCGCATGATGTCCCGGCGGCCGCACCAGCGCAAACGCGCTCTCACACCGGCCCTGCACGACCGCCTCGGCTGCCGCAACAGCCGTCCCGGCCGCCACCTCCGCCGCATCGACGCTCCCCGGCGACACCGCCGTCGTGTCCATGTCCAACCATGCATTCCGCCCACGCAGCTCGAAAATATCGTCCAGATAGAGCTGAATGTGCACCCGCCCGAGTTGCTCGCGCGTCGCCGCAGCACCAGCTTCGAACTCCACCCCCGGCACCGGCTCCGCCTCCAACAGCTTCCGCACAGCCGTCAGCCGGCCCGGATGCTCCGGGTACTTCCATGGCCCGCTGAGTCCCGCCAGGACCTCCCGGATTCGTTTGTCCATCCGCCCGGGCAGGAAGGACACGTTCGCATCGGGCTCATGGGCCAGAACCCGCTCATCGTAAAAGGCAATCACTCCGTTGCGATCCGCCACTGCCGGCCCCTTTCCCAAGGAAGAGTTCACCCCTTACTTGCCTCGACCCAATCCGGCGGGCCGAGCAACAGCAAGCACAAATCCCCTCTCCCGGCCGCTCCAACCCGGGCCAGCGGGCAATGCTGATTGCCAGCACGCATCCTCCCCCCCTCCTACGGTCCAACTACCGCGCCCCACCCGGGAAACCCATTGCCCCGCCCCGGCGCTTCCCCCCGACTTCGGGCCGCCCCCAAAACCTTATTCCAGACTCTCCAATCAGAGGACCACATGACCGGACACCGCAAAACTCTCACGGCCCTCCTTTCCACCCTTGCCATCGCCGCCCTCACCGCTGGCTGTGCCCGCGACAGCAATATCGTCCTGTCCCAGCAGGCCGTCAACAACCTGAACCAGGAGCAACCCAACGTGTCCCTGCCCGAACCGTCCAGGGAGTTCCGCGCCGCATGGGTCGCCACCGTGGCCAACATCGACTGGCCCTCCAGCCGCGACCTCTCCACCGATCAACAGCAGGAGGAAATGATCGACATCCTGGACAAGTCCGTCGATCTCAACCTCAACGCCATCGTCCTGCAGGTCCGCCCCGCCGCCGACGCGCTTTATCCCTCGGACATCGAGCCATGGTCCGAGTTCCTCACCGGCGTCCAGGGCCAGCCACCCCAACCGTACTACGACCCGCTCGAAATGTGGATCGAGGAAGCGCACCAGCGCGGCCTTGAACTCCACGTGTGGTTCAACCCCTACCGTGCACATCATCCCTCCGCCCGCTCGCCCATCTCCGAGGACCACATCGTCAAGCAGCGCCCTGACCTCGCCAAGGAGTACGGCGACTTCTATTGGCTCGACCCCGCTGAACCGGAAGTGCAGGAGTATTCACTCTCGGTCATTATGGACGTCCTCGAGCGCTACGACATCGACGGCGTGCATTTCGACGACTACTTCTATCCCTACACCTCCTACGCCGACGGGGCGGACTTCCCCGACGGCCCAAGCTGGGAGCGCTACCAGGCCGCCGGCGGCACTCTGAGCCGCGACGACTGGCGGCGCGAGGCAGTCAACGTCTTTGTCGATCGCGTCTATAACGAAATCAAGCAGGCACGCCCCGAAGTCAAGTTCGGCATCAGCCCCTTCGGCATCTGGCAGCCGGGCTACCCCGAGGGCATCCAGGGCATGAACCAGTACGAAGAGCTTTACGCCGATGCGCGCCTGTGGTTGAACGAGGGCTGGGTGGACTACTACACGCCGCAGCTCTACTGGCCCATCGACCAGGCCGCCCAGAGCTACACAACACTCCTCGACTGGTGGATCGGCGAAAACCACCACGAACGCCACATGTGGCCCGGCATGTACACGAGCCGCGTTGGTGACGGTTCCGCCCAGGAGTTCCCGCCGGAGGAGATCGTCAACCAGATAGCCGAGACGCGCGAGCGCGGCGAAAAGGCCACCGGCCATGTCCACTTCAGCATGAGGGCCATCATGCAGAACCGCAACGGCCTGGCGGACATGCTGCGGGAGGACGTCTATACGGAGCCAGCCCTTGTCCCCGCGTCGCCCTGGCTCCTCCCCGGCGCCCCGACGCGCCCCACGCTGTACGTGGACCGGGAAGGCATCCGCCGCATGGCACGCTGGCAGCCCACCGGCGAGGACCGCGAAATCTTCCGCTGGGTGGTGCAACTGCGCCGCGACGGGGAATGGGAAACGCTTCTCCTGCCCCGGCAGGAGCGCTCCCTCAACCTCCAGGGCAATCCCGACATCATCGCCCTGCGCGCCGTTGACCGTGCAGGCAATATCAGCGCACCGACCATCCACCAAGCAGGAGGAACGGCAAGCCCCGTCGGGCACTGACCCAAAACAGGCAGAAGGGGACAGAGCCGCCGGTGCCACTCCCCCAATGGCAAACCCGGGAAGACAACGCACCGCCGCAAGGTTCGCCAGCTCCGGCAGTTGGGACTCGATCTCCTGCCAGCTCTGTCCCCACTACTGCACCATACACCCGTCCCAACAGGGAAAATGCGGCATCCGCATCAACCGCAACGGGACGCTCTTCCTCGAACAATACGGCAAGGTAACCCACGCGGAGCCGGTCCCCAGCGACCGGCTCCCGCTCTACCATTACAAACCACGGGCGAACTGGCTCCTCCTCGGAGGGCGAGGCTGCACCATGCGCTGCCCCTTCTGCAACACCTACAAGTACAGCCAGACAGGCGCCGTCCGCAGCCGGCCAATGACGCCCGCCGAAGCCGTCGCCCTCGCCCGCGAACATGGCTGCGCCGGCATCGCCTTCGGCGTCAGCGAGCCCGCGCCCATGCACGAATTCGTTGCCGACATTTTCGCCGCCGCGCGAGAGGCCGGTCTGGACACGCATCTCGCCACCTCCGGCATGTGGTCCCGCGATGCCTTCCGCGAGATACTCACCCTCACCTCCGCCGTAACCTTCGGCATCAAGAGCCTCGACGAACGCTTTCTCCAGACAACACTCGGCGGCGACCGTTCCACCATCCTCTCCAACGCCGAGATGGCGCGCGCCGCAAAAGTGCATACCGAATTCACCTGGCTCTGCCTTCCCGGCGCGGAGGAGCAGTTTGGCGGACTGGAGCAGCTCGCTGCCATCTGCGAGGCTCGAAAAGACGGCCCACCCATCCCGTGTGTGCTCCTGCCCTACGAGCCGGATTTCATCTGGGCGACCGAGCGCCAGGACCCTCCGACGCCCTCCGCCGCACTCGAATCATCACACAAGCAGGCCCAGCAGAACTGGCCGGGCGTTGTCTATATTCACCACGAAGACACCCCCCATGCGAATACCCGCTGCACAAAATGCGGCAGGACACTCGTCCGCCGCGGCATCACCGGCATTCTTGTCACCACGGCGGAAGGCGCCTCCGGCGAAGAATGCCCGTCCTGCAGCACCCCTGTCCCTTGGGTCGTATAGACCCATCCAGCTCGCCCGGAGAGCAGTGAGCAGCCGGTCCCTCCATCACCCAGCCCACTCTTCGCGTCAGAGTCCAAGCCGCTTTCGCACGTCCCTGTAATCCGGATCGACGGCGTACAGACGCTCCAGGTCCTTGCGGACGCGGCCCTCGTGCCCCAGGTCCGTATAGACGAGAACCCGCTCGTAGCGCAGTGCCTTGAGCAGGTCCTCCGGCCGGCCCTTTCTCCGGCGGAGCGTCTGCGTCAGGACATCCCGCGCTGCAGTCGTCATGCCGAGTGCCCGGAGTGCCCGCGCCCTGTACAGACGGATCGCCCCGTGTATTTCGTCCTCGTTGCCGATGCGCGCCGTCCGCCGGACAACCGCCTCCGCCGCGTCGCGGCCGCCCGCCATCTCCTCCAGCATCAGCTCGCACCAAGAAAGCAGACACACGTCGTCGCCCGGATTGCCCCGCAACAACTCCTCCAACCGGCGCGCTGCATCGTCCCAGCGGCGCTCGAGTTGGTACGCCTCCACAAGACCCAGCAGCACGCCCCGCTTCCTCGGCTGCACCATGACCTGGATGTGCTCGGTGACCCAAAGCTCCAACTGCATCTCCAGCCCGTACTTACGGAACATGGCACCGAGCTTGCGCACCCCCCGGAGCGCGTGCTCAAAACAAGCTGCCGCGTCCGCCCCGCTGCGCCGCTTCAGCGCAATGAACCCACACAGAAACGCCGCATCCGGCACACTCTTCACATACGGCCGGAGCAGCTCCTCGCCCTTGCGCGTGTGCCCGCGGTGAATCTCCTTCAGCCCATCCACGAAAGCCTTCTCTCCCGCCGGAGCAAAGAGCCGGTTGAAAAAGCCCATGGTGAGCCGGTCCTCCATGCTCACCTGCGGAGCCGGCTCGGACACCGCACCCCGCGGACGTCCGCGCCGCGCCTTCTTCCCGCCCCAGCCCTGGTGCTGCGTGTAACGCAATCCCGTGCCCGGCACCCCCACCGTACCGCGTGTCCCCGTCGGTCCAACCGTATAGCGCATCCCACGCCTGCCAAGGGACATCGAAGCACCCCGCTTGCTCAGGTTAATCGTCACCCCCGGCGCAATCCTGATCCTGCGGAAAAAGCGAAGACTCATTCGTAAAACTCCTCCGCCGCCACCCCGGCAGCATTATGCCATAAGCATACGGCACAAGCGTTGCGAACAACGAATACATGACGGAAGGCAGACTCCCGTGGCAAGCCTTCCAGGCCCCACAGGCCCACCAATTGGCGTTGCGTCCGGAATACAAGCGCGCCATAAGAAAACACTTCCGGCCATGGCGGGCCGGAGCAAACAACTCACCACACCCGTGGGGGCGATCGGTTTCGACGGGGAGTGTTTGGGTTGTGGTTGCAGGCCGGGCACGCCGCGCTCAACCCGTAAAAATGCGCGTGGCAAACAACAGCTGCCAACG
>SLMS01000092.1 GCA_007133495.1 Candidatus Sumerlaeota bacterium
CGATGGACTTCCCTGCACCCAGTCCATGCTTTTCCAGTTCCTTCCCAAAACGACGTCACGTGCAAAGGACGCGCGTAGGAGCCCCGTGTATTTACGCATCTCCCGTATATCTGTCACGGGCTCCTGCTTTGGCACGATGGCAAGATAGAGTGCCCCGAGCACCTCGCCGTCACCCAGCACCTTTCGCGCATTCTTTACCGCGAGCATGTAGAGTGGAAGCTGCAGGTCCTGTCCGCCGTACCATTCGGGGAAGCTGAAACCCCTGCCGGAGAGCTTGTAATCCACCACCAGGAACCAGCGCTGGTCTTTGTATAGAACGCTATCCAGCCGGTCGATCTGGCCAGTCAGAGTAAACTCCCACCCGGAGGGGAGAGCGAATTCGATCGCGGACAGTGAATCGCCCTCCTGCCGGCCCAACACCGTCTCCTCGCGGAGCGGACGGAAGGGCAACTTTACGAACGAATCCGCAAGCCAACGCGCCATTCCGCGCAGCTCCTCCGTCAGGCGTTCGAGCAACAGCGCCCCGCCCTGGCTGTCTGCAAGTCCGCTCTCCATGATGGCCTGGTGCGGCCCGCGGATGGCTTCCCCGAACAATTCGTCCAGCGTTGCATCGTCCAGTTCCTCCCCGAGGAGCCGTCTCGCGCGAAGCAGTGCCGTGAAGCGCTGCAGGAACGCGTGCGCGTAGTTCCCGGCGTCACGGCGCTCGAAGGCGGGCTCCATTGTCTCGCGCGGCCGCAGGAGATAGTTCGTGTAGTGCTGAAACGGGCAGCTTGCGAAGGCCCGCAACTGGGAGGCGCTGATACGGAACTTGCCGCCGTATAGATCGCGCAGGAGCGCGGGATCGAGCCGGGCCGTGTTGCGCCAACGGGCGGACGCCTCCACGAGCCGGACCTCCTCCCGGACACGGCCATCATCGAAAAGCCCCGCCTTTATGCGGCGGACGCTGTCCGGGCCGTATAGATGGGTGGCATCCACGCGGCGGTATGCGGAGGCGGCCAGCTCGCGGGGTTGCCAGCAACGGTCCGGCTCGTCGTCCTCCCCGGTCTCCTGCACCGGCGCGGCATCGAAGCAACGCAGCAGTTCGTTCCAGAAAGGTGACGGGGCGGCCGCGGCACCTTCGAGGTTGGTCCGCGGGCGCATGATGGCAAGCTCCTCCGACGCCGCGGAAACGGCGCGGTAAGCGAAAAGCCATTCGCGTTCGAAGAGCTTGCGCGAGGAGGAGCGCACGTCTATACCGGCGTCCTGGAGCACCTCGCGTTCATCGTCGTTCAGCAGCGTTGTATTCGCCCCGGCGGCCGGAAAGATGCCCTCCGACAGGCCGAGCAGCACGACACCGCGAAGCGCAGGCTGGCGCGACCGGTCCACCTGCCCCACGAACACCTGATCGAGCATGGGCGGAATGCGCGGCAGGCCGAGGTGCCCGAGCGTCCTGGAGACGAGTTCCGCAGCGAGTTCCCATGGGAGGGTCTCCCCCGCCGCGGCGTCGCGCATCTGGCCGAATAGCTGGCCCGCCTGTTCGAGAATGCGTTCGTCGTGCGGTTCCGGCGGCCGGGCAGCCAGGACATCGTCTATACAGTCTACCAGTGCCGCGAGGAACTCGCCCGCCCCGGCTTCGGGGCGTTCGTCCATGCGGAGAGTGCGGCGGAGGCTCTGGACCGGTGCCGCCAGGGCACGGCGCGTCCCGTCCAGCGACGGGTGATAGACGCCGGGATCGGGTTCGCGCGCCTCGTCACGATTGTCATCGAAGGGGGACCGGCCGGCCGGGGGCGCCCATGACTTGTCGGCGTACCACTCGCGCGCCGCGCGCGGGAATTCGCGCACGTGGAGTTCGAGCCGGTCCACGTCCTCGCGCGGGACGGCCAGAAGGCCGGATTTGCCGAGTTCGATCAACAGGTCCGTGCGGTGCGGCTGAACAGCGGCACGAACCAGCGAGCGGATGCCAGAGACCACCGGGTGGGCTTCCAGCGGCAATGCGCGGTCCACGAAAACGGGCAGGCGGAGGGTGCGGAAGGCGTCCTCGAGCGGTTCGGCGTATAGATCGAGGTTCCGCGTCAGGATGCCAACGCCACCCGGCCGCCAACCCTTCTCCGCCACCCATGCTGCGGCGATTTCAGCAGCCTTTCGCGCTTCGGCGCGGGGGGTATCCGCCTCGTAGAAGTGCACCGCGGCCGGGGCGGGCAGCCTCCCGAGCGACCGGTCCGTGAAGGCCGCCTCCACGTGGGCGAGCTCCCGGTTGAGGAAACGGGGAGGGGTCCTACCTTCGTATAGACACTCCGGCTTTTCGATTTCCACTTCGGCATTGCGGAACAGGCGGACCAGGCGAGTGAGCGTTTCCTCCAGCGGCCGGAACGCCGGGTGCCCGCGCGGGGCTCCGCCGTCCAGCACGAGCCTCATGCGCCCCGGGTCGCCCATCAACGCCACGTGCAGCCGGACCACCCGGCGGGCGAGGGCGGCGAGCAGCCGCTCCTCGACGGGTGTATAGCCCGCGAACGAGTCCACGAAGACCTCCGCCCCCTGCAGGGCGGGAAGGCGCGGGAGGTGTTCCGAGAGCGCCAGAAAACTGTCCCCCGGGTCCTCGAACCGTTCGGCGGCTGCCCGGCCGTAGTCCTCGTATAGACGGGAGAGTGAGCGCAGTTTCTCCGCCAATCGGCGCGAAACGCTGCCCTCGGGCGCGGTGGCGAAACGCTCGGCCGCCTGGCCCAGCGTGTCCGCGCCTGTCGCATTGCGCTTGGCCTCGGCGAAGAACTCCGCGAGCGGCTCCTCCATGCCGGGGCGGAGGAAAACGGACCCTGGGTCCTCCGCGCGGAGGCGGGCCAGCAGAAGGGTGGTGAGGATTTCCCGGTGCGCGGTGGTCAGGCGCGGCCGGCGGGGCGCAGGGGCCCGTGCGTACACCCAGTCCGCCAGGCGCGTGAAGCTCAACACCTGCGCGCGGCAGTAGCCCTCCACCGCGCCGGCAGCGAGCAGTGCCTTTTCCGCCTGATAGGTGAATTGCTCCGGCACAAGATAGATCAGCGGCGGGCCAAGGGGCTTTTCGGAGCACGCGCGGGCGATGCGCTCCGCGAAGGAGTGCGTCTTCCCCGAACCGCTTCTGCCGAACCAGAATGTGACAGGCACCGCCGCCTCCCGTGTCTATACGAACAGGAAGAGGCTAACCGCACCGGCTCCGAAACACAAGGGGAGAAAAGTCTGTTTCGCCCTTTCAGGGCTCCGGTCCCTTTCGGACGCCTCTCCCCAGGGCGTTGCCCTGGGCTATCATCTGGCGCCCCGTTGGGGCTTCTCCCGGTGGTCAGGGACCGGCAGGGAAACCGAAGAACGCTGCTCCGGTTCACATTGAAGGGCCCAACGGGCCAAAGCATGACAGTCCCGGGCAACGCTCGGGGGGACGGACGCCTTCACTCCTCGCCCGAATGGCGGACGTTGAACTCGAGCTGGTACTCCTTGCCCGTGCCGCGCTCCACGCAGGCAAGGCGGAGGACACCGATTTCTGTCAGCTCAGCGCGCAGGTCCACTTCTGCGGGCCGGCCCTCGCCTTCCTCTTCGCCTTCGCCGAGGACGGTTTCGATGGGGTTGTGCTCCTCGAACTCCTCGGCGGTGACGTTGGCCAGGTCCCCCGGCTTGTCCTGCCGGCGAGTGGTGCTGGAAAGGAAGCGGAAGGCCGCCGGCTCGCCCGTCCAGATACACAGATCAATCTCCCGCCCGCCGATGTCCACGGAGGTGCCTTCCTCCATGCCGTGGGGGACGACGCACATGGCCTTGATGGGCGGGGGGACGCCGGGCACTGCCGGAGCGGCGCTTTCAATTCCGATGTAGTAGGACCGCGCCGACCCACCACGGATACGGATGCCACGGCCGCGCCGGGCAAGGCCAAGGTACGCCGCGCCCCGCGCCACAGCCAGGTCCAGGTCAATGCTGCCGAGCATACGGGGCGCTTCCTTGCCCGCCTGCGCCCCCCATTCGCCCAACGTCTCCAGGATGCGCCGGCGGAGCGGCTCCGCCTTGAACACACCGCCGTTGAAGACCACGGCGGTCGGCAGGGCGAAGCCTCCGTCCGGTGCCACGCGGTCCGGGTGTGTTTCCTTCACCTGCTCCGCGTGTATAGACAGAAACCGCGCCAGGTGGCGCGTGATCCCCGGATCGGGGGCATAGGGCAGGCCTGCTTCGCGGAACCCGGCGCGGCGGGGACGCGCGGGGCGGTCCCCCGGGCCGCACGGTGGGAAGAAACCTTCGAGGAGGAACCCGTCCAGCCCCGCGCGCGGCAGTTCCGTGCGGATGGTGCCGCCGATGACCGCCGACCCCCGCCCGAGGATGGAGATGGGGTAGCTGGCGCGCTCGGGGTTGAGCAGCAATTCCTCCTTCGCCATGCGGCACTGCTGGACCAGGGCGCTCATCTGCCATGCATCCAGCTTCACACCACGCTCCTCCTCCAGTTGCCCGGAGAGGCCGTAGGCGATGGCCAGGTCCATGTTGTCGCCGCCAAGGAGGATGTGCTCGCCGACGGCCAGCCGGCGGAGCGCCAGCGCGCCATCCTCCTCGCTCACGGCTATCAGGGAAAAGTCCGTCGTCCCCCCGCCAACGTCCACGACGAGCACGAGGTCGCCGGGAGAGGTCTCCTTGCGCCAGCGCGGCCCGGTGGCCTCGATCCAGCTATACAGCGCCGCCTGTGGCTCCTCCAGCAGGTGGAGGTCCTTGAAGCCGGCGCGCTCTGCCGCGGCGACGGTGAGGTTGCGCGCCCCCGCGTCGAAGCTCGCCGGCACGCAGAGCGTCACTTCCTGCGCGGTAAGCGCCAGCGCCGGATCGCCGCCCGCCAGGTTGTGGTCCCATGCCTCCGCCAGGTGACGGAGGATCATCGCCGCCACCTCGGCGGGAGAGCGCTTGGCGTCCTCCTCCGGCGAATTCGGCGGCAGGATGGGCGCTTCACGGTCCACGCCGCCGTGGCAGAGCCAGCTTTTGCTCGAGTGTATATACCGCGTGGGGACCCGGGCGCCGAGTTCACGGGCAAACTGCCCGATCGTCACACGGCCCTCACTCCGCCACGGAAGGTTGAGGGCCCCCTCGGGCACCTCCTGCCCGCCGGCGATATAGACAGCGCTGGGCAGCGTCGGCCGCTGGTCCACCGCGCCTGCGGAGACCACCTGGTCAATGGGGAGCGTTGCCACCATGGCCTCCTCCGGGTTGTCCGGGGAGACCTCCGTATCCACAAACGCCAGCGCTGTATTCGTCGTTCCAAGATCGATTCCGATGGTGAAACGGCTCACGAAGCCACCTCCACCTGGGCGGGTGCGGCGACCTTCGGGTCGGCGGACTCGGGGATGGTGGGGAGCTTCGTCTCCTCCGCGTACCAGCCGCGGTGCCGGACGGTGCCCTTGCGCGGGCCGGAGTTGCCGGCGTCACCGTACAGTTCCACCGCGGACGGGTCGAAGTCCTCCGGCAGCGTCACCGCCGCGCCTTCCGCCTCCTCCAGCACGGGGCGGAGCTGGAAGTGCTTGTCCAGCACGCGCCGGCACCCGCGATGGATGTCGCGCACCGCCGCGCCGATCTCCGCGTCGCCGTAGCCGTCAATTTCCTCGTTCAGGAAATCGAGCAGCCGGCCTTCCTTCTGGAGCAGGCCGAGCAGTTGGACCGCCGGCTCGGTGGAGCCGGTAAAGACGGGCTTCGGTGCCGCGCCGGGAAGCTCGGCGAAAGCCGCGTCACCTTTGAAAAGTATCCTGAAAAACCAGCGAACAGCCGTGAATAACCGCATGAAGAGTCCTTTTTAGGGTCTGGGGTTCAGGGTCCAGGGTCTGGGGAGCGAGACACGGGAGTGCGTGCAATTCCTGTGCACCCTTGCGCGTCTGTTGATGCCCGGGGTGTGCCGGCTGGTGGCTTTGTGCCCATGCCCAGCTGCCAGTGTTTCCCTGCCCGCGTGTTGGCTTCCGTTGCCAGTCCCTCCTGACAATGAACCGCCCCCAGCATCCCGCACACCCAAAACCCTATACCCGAGACCCTATATCCTGATGTCTGGTGCAGGCGGAGGGACTCGAACCCTCACGGGTTTCCCCACTGGATCCTAAATCCAGCGCGTCTGCCATTTCCGCCACGCCTGCATCGCGCGCGCGGGGGCCATTCGCGGAAGGGTGCGGCGCTCGTGCAAGAGTAAAGCAGGGTCCGGCGGTCCGGGTTCGGTTTTCAGGCGCGGGGTGCGGGTCTCGTCCTCCGGGCCGTGTCATGGACCCTATTCCGACCCTGGCAGAGCTCTCCGGTCCAAAGCGGAGGTCCCGGCCACGCCGCATTCCGTCCGCTTCCTACGCGGAGCCGGGGTCAGGCAGGGCTCTCGGCGGGGAATTCGGCGATGAAGCGGGCGCCACCGAGTTCCCCGGGCTCGCCGAGGGTCAGCCGCCCGCCCATTTCCTCCGCGATGGTGCGGCAGATATACAACCCAAGGCCGCTGCCGCCGGTTTCCGCGCGCGAGGTGACGAATGGCGAGAACAGCTCCTCGCGCATTCCGGCCGGGATGCCGGGTCCGTTGTCCTCTATTTCGACGCGGAGGAGGCTGCCGGTTCTTCTTGCCGATATACGGAGGCGGCCCTTCCCGTCCATGGCCTGGAAGGCGTTCAGGACAAGATTGCTGAAGAGCTGCACGAGCCGGTGCGGCTGTCCCTTGAGCAAAAGCTCCTTCTCCGCCGGATCGAATTGCGCGTCTATCTCCACGGCGCCGCGCTCGTAGCGGACCAGCCGGAGCGAGCGCTCCACGATATCGGGCAGGCTGCACCACTCGTCGGGCTGCTCGCGCGTCTTGACGAAGGATTCGAGGCCGGTCTCCCGCAGCATGTCGAAGAAGAGGTCCGTCTGCTCGCGGACGGTGGAGAGCGCTTCCCGTGCGTCTATACGCTCGTCCTCCAGTGCGTCCCCCGCCTCGTGTTTGATGTTGAGGACGGGCTTGCGCAGGTCATGGAAGAGGTTGGCGGAGAGCTGGCCGGCAAGGGCGAGGCGTTCGAGCTGGATGACCTGCGCGCGGCGGTCCTCGAGTTCCTCCTGAAGCCGGCTCACCTGCACCTCGGTTCCGCGCTGGCGGACGAGCAGGATTCCGAGCCCCAGCGCCAGAAACCCGGCGAGCGTTCCGATGGCGGCGTTCACCGCCTGAAGCTGCGTGTTGTCCAGCCGGGCGTATAGATAGCCGACCGGCTCCGGCCCGACGGCGAGCTGCGTCCACCCGGTATCCTCGCGCCATTGGGGGTGGGTAAGGTCCACGTGGAAGGGGTGGACGGCGAGTTCCTCGCCCTCAGGGGTGAGCTTTGTCACGTATAGACCGGTGATCAGCTCGTTGCGGCTCGCGCGGACGAGGGTCTCGACGTCCTCGAACACAATGGAGCGGCTTTCCGGCCGGCCGAGGGCGCCGGTTGCCTCGAAGAGCCCGACCGTCCCCTCCAGGATGGTACGCTCGCCCTCCACGAGGCGCTGGCGGAGCCACAGCAGCGTTCCGATGGCGGCCACCAGCAACACCATCGCCAGAAGGAGCGGCCAGCGGGCGACCCGTTCGCTCCGGCGCGGCGGGCTCAACGGACCACCTCCCCGATCTCCTCGTTGAAGTCCTGCATGAGCTGGATCAGGCTACCGTAATCGTTGTCGGTGCCGGGCAGGTACTGGATGCCGGAGAGGTCGGTGCGGAGGGAATACTCGCGGATGGCGTCCCGCAGGGCACGGCCGAGCGGCGAAGCTTCGGGCGCGAGAGTGTGGCGGACCACGACGGGGTCAGTCGCGACGCGGTCCGACACGAGGATTTCGCGCAGGAGCTCCCCACGCTGTTCCTCCAGGCCGTAGCGGCGGAGCACCCGGTCGATGGCGGCGCGCTCCGCCGCGCCAATGTCCGCCAGGCCCGAAAGCACGCCCTTCACGACCTCCTCCGAGGAGTCGAACCAAAGGTATCCGCCCTCGTGCGCGACCACGTCGTACCGCACGGCGAGCGAGAGCAGCGGCGCATGGAAGCCGGCCACGGACTGGGTGCTCACGACGGCGAGCCGCTCGCGCCCAAGGTACTCGCGCATCGTCTCCGCGGTGATTTCCTCCTCGTGGAAGAGCGGGCTGCGGGGGCTGACGAAGACGGTGCCGAGCCGCCAGACCTGCCCGCCGGGGGCGAAAATGTCCTCCTGCCGGCGCGAACGGAGCACGACCGTATAGCCACCGCGCTGCTGGAGGTAGATGGCCGCCGGCACGAATGCCAGATCGAACTCGCGGGCATTGAGCCGGCGGAGCATGTCCCCGATGCCGTCGGCCGCGTATAGACCGATGCCCTCGAAGTTCGCCTCGCGGAGCCGTTGGACGACCCGGTCGTTCTCCATGAGCGCATCGCGGAGCGCTTCGAGGTGGCTTTCGGAGGGCTGGCCGGTGGCCTCGCGCCGCAGGTACCCGATGCGGAAGATGGCGGTGCGGCCGGGCGGCTGGACGGAAGCCCCATCCCCCCCAGCCGGGGTGATGCGGACCTGCTGTTCCGAGGCAACCGGTGCTTCGGCCCTGCGGTCCGCCGCCCCAGTCAGGGCGCCCTCCGGGGTGCCGCGCCCGTCCAACCTCCACACACCGAGCGCAACCACCGCGGCGAGCAGGCACAGGCCGGCGGCAGCGAAAACCAGGCGGGGAAGCTTTGACTGCGGGGGTTCGGGCATCGTGATCAGGTTATCCTCCCGGCACGTGATTCAACCGGGCACGAGCCCCTTCCCGCAAGAGCGAAGGGAGAGGGTGGCGGAGGGTACATGCCCGTTCGCTCGCTGGCCTGCCTTCCCAAAAGGCCGTACCGGAAATGGAAGAGGCCGGGTTCGGCAGCCGCCGTCCTGTAGTGAGGCGGAGGGAGCCTCATTACCCCGTCTTCGAAATGGCGATTTTGGCTGTTGACACCGGTGGCCGGTCCGGGGTTATGTTGGGTTACTCTGAAGGAGTCCTGCTTCTTCTCCAGCCCCCACCCGGAGAAACCGGCAATGGACGTCCCCCCCTTTGCGACGAGGTCCCGGGCCGGACCGCACGGACGCGGTCTCCGTTTAACATGTCTCGCGGCGCTCTGCCTGATTGCCGCCTACGCATGGACACAGAGCAACACGCTCATCTACTCCGGCGACGCCAATATTGATGGAACGCTCGACGCCGCCGACGCGCACTCCGTTGAGACAATACTTGTGGACGGGTTGCCGGAAGACCCGTTCCTGCAACTCGTGGCAGACGCCAATCAGGACGGCACAATAGACGAGGAGGACGTCCAGTTCATTGCGGACGTACTGCTCGGCAAGGAAATGCCGCTCCCCCTGGCCTCCCACGTCAATGCGCCGGTGGTAAGTTTCGACCGGCGCGGGGACACCCTGCCCTCGATGGTCTCCTCCGCACCAGTCAGTTATCTGCGCGAATGGGAACTGGAAGTGCGCCACGTTACCGGCGCAACGGTCAGCTTCCTGCGCGAAGCCGGGATCATTCCCCTGTATACCCAGGGAAGATGGGTCAGCTTCCTCCGCGAGCTGGAGGAAGAGGACTGAACGAACCGCGTTACCGCTTCTCCCGCATCGCCGGCCGCGGCCGGGTACCCCTCACCCCCACTTCCAGCTTTCCCCAAAGGAGGAATGCCGCCATGACTCTGCGGCCTCCCGCTTCGGCAATTCGTCTATACGCGGTCCTTTTCACAATGATTCTCCTCCCGGCGCCCGCAATGGCGCAGTTTTCGAGCGGCAGCACGGGCGCGGACGGCGCGCTCAACGTAACGGAGGACACCACACTTCCCATTCCGCCGGACGGGGTCTTCAACTACACGACCATCAACGTAGCCGAGGGAGCGACTCTCGATTTTGACGTGACCACGCGGAACCTTCCGGTGATCATGCTGGCCCAGGAAGACGTGGTGATTGCGGGCACGATTGACGCGAGTGGAGAAGACGGCCGGTCTCATTCCGCCGCGGGGGGAGGTGCCCCCGGAGACGAAGCGCGCCCCGGTCCCGGAGGGGGGCACGGTGGATTGGGTGGGCTCTCCCCCGCCAATACGAACGATCCGGACACGGCTGTCGGCACTTCGGGTGGCGGACCCGGCGGGGGCGCGGCGGCAAACAACAGCTCTCCGGGTCAAAACAACCGCGGCAGAGTGGGCAACGGAGGAAGCCACTTCACCGCCGGGGAGACGGGGAACGACAATTCGAATCCCCCTGCTCCGAGGTACGGCGACTATCGCCTGATTATCCTGAGCGGAGGGTCCGGTGGGGCGGGCGGCAACATCAACACCACCTCGCCAACATCGAACAAGGGCCCCGGAGGGGGCGCCGGAGGGGGCGCCATCCTCATCGCCAGCTCCACATCCATCACCGTGAGCGGCACCATCACCGCACGTGGAGGAAGCGGCCGCGGCTGGTCAAGCTTTGGCGGCGGAGGAGTCAACGGCTCCGGCGCCGGTTCCGGAGGGGCCATCCGGCTGATGGCGAATAGTATCGGGGGAGGCGGGTCGCTCGATGCCCGTGGTGGCAGCGCGCCGGGGCATGGTTCTGCCGGCGGCCACGGGGTGATCCGCATCGAGGCGCACGAGCACACGGGGAGCCTGGCCGGGAACACTCAGCCTTCCGCCACTACGGGTGCCCCGCTCATCCCAAGCATTCCCCCAAGCCAGCAACCACGCGTGCGCATCGTGAGCATCGGCGGCGTGGCGGTTCCTGAAGACCCCGGCGGGCACATCGGTGTGCCGGATGTGACGATTCCGGAGAGTGAAGGCAATCCCCTCACGATCCAGATCGAAGGGATCAACGTTCCGGACGGCGCGGTGGTGACGCTGCGCATCCCGGCCGCGAACGGCGACACCATCGTGACGGAGTCCACCCCGCTTTCCGCCGGCACCGCCACCGCCACGGCCTCCATACCAGCGGGACCCGGCGCCATCTATACGACGGTCGCAATGCCGGAGTAAGCATCCCTGCATCAGCATCGGAGGGGAGGGCGCTCCGCCGCGGGCGCCCTCCTCTTTTTGTCTATATAGCACACCTTAAAGCCTGGCGCGGCGCGTGCACGCGGGGGCGGGCCGCGGGGCTCCAACAGCCCGGGCAATCCCCGCCAATCCAGGGGGAGCCTCCGGCGCGAGCCGGCCCCGTCACCCGGACGAAGACCAGGTCGGGGTGCAGCGGCGTTCCGGCTTGGAAGGCGGCGATTTTGCCTGTTGACACCGGTATCGGGAGCCGGGCCTGTTTTGCTCAGCCTGAAGAAGGACGTGTTTTTCTCCACCCCCCATCCGGAGAGATCAGAATGCACGACCCCCCCCATCGTACCGGCTCCCGGGCCGGACCGCACGGACGCGGTCTCCGTTTAACAGGTCTCGCGGCGCTCTGCCTGATTTCCGCCTACGCATGGACACAGAGCAACACGCTCATTTATTCCGGCGATGCCAATGTTGACGGGACACTGGACGCCGCCGACGTGCACTCCGTTGAGACCATACTTGTGGACGGGTTGCCGGAAGACCCGTTCCTGCAACTCGTGGCAGACGCCAATCAGGACGGCGTTATTGACGAGAGTGACGTCCAGTTCATTGCGGATGTACTACTCGGTCAAGAAGAGCCACTCCCCCTGGCCACATACGTAAATGCACCGGTGGTCAGCTTCGACCGGCGCGAGGACACCCTGCCCACGATGGTCTCCTCCGCGCCGGTCAGCTATCTGCGCGAGATGGAAGTGGAGCTGCGCCACCTTACGGGAGCCACGGTCAGTTTTCTGCGCGGCAGCGAGCCCCTGTTTCTTTATATTTCGGGCCGTTGGGTCAGCTTCCTGCGTGAGTTGGAGAACGACTAAATGCCAGCCGCTTTCTCCCGCAACCCCGGCTCCGGCCCGGCTTCGCAACCTCTTCCCGCAACGCATTTCATTTCCTCACGGAGGAATTGTATCATGGTTTTTCGGTCCTCAGTTTCACTTGTTCGTTTGTACGCTTTTCTGCCGTTACTGGCCGTTCTCGTGACGGCCGCTCCGGCGCAATTTTCGAGCGGCAGTACAGGCGCGGACGGCGCGCTCAACGTGACGGAGGACACCACGCTTCCCATTCCGCCGGACGGGGTCTTCAACTACACGACCGTCAACATAGCCGAGGGAGCGACTCTCGATTTTGACGTCACGACACGAAATCTGCCGATCATCATGCTGGCGCAGGGCGACGTCGTGATAGACGGCACGATTGACGTCAGCGGGCAGGAGGGGGTTGCCTATAATCACCCGATGGCAGGAGCGCCGGGAAGCGAGGCGCTGCCGGGCCCGGGTGGCGGGCACGGCGGTGTCGGTGGCATCTCCCCGGCCAACACGGGCGTTCCCGAAACGGCGATCGGGACCTCGGGAGGAGGTCCTGGTGGCGGGGCGGCGGCCAATGACAGTTCGCCGGTTTCCAGCCGCGGCCGGGACGGCAATGGCGGGAGTCATCTCCTTGCGGGCTCCGTGGGCACCGGGAACTCCAACCCCGCGGCACCGCGCTACGGAGACTTCCGGCTGATTACGCTCAGCGGCGGGTCCGGCGGTGCGGGAGGAAACATCAATACTCCTTCCGCAACGGATAACAAGGGGCCCGGCGGCGGGGGCGGTGGGGGCGCCATCCTCATCGCTTCCTCCGGCAACATCACGGTCAACGGCACCATTGACGCCCGCGGTGGAGCAGGCCGTGGCGTGGTTGGCTTCGCGGGCGGGGGCAGCGGGGCTTCGGGTGCTGGAGCCGGGGGAGCAATCCGCCTGATGGGCAACACCGTGGGCGGGACGGGTTCGCTCGACGCCCGCGGATCAACCACCGGGACTAATGGCGGCAACGGGATTATCCGCGTGGAGGCGCTCAACCACACCGGCGCCCTGATGGGCAATACCCAGCCGGCCGCCATGGGAAACACCCCGGGGATTGTCAGCATCCCCCCCAGCCAGCAGCCACGTGTGCGCATCGTGAGCGTCGGCGGCGTGGCGGTGCCGGACGATCCGGGCGGTTATCTCAACTTCCCGGACGTGACGATTCCGGAGAGTGAAAGCAATCCCCTCACGATCGAAATCGAGGGGATAAACGTCCCGGACGGCGCGGTGGTGACGCTGCGCATCCCGGCCGCAAACGGCGACACGATCGTGACGGAGTCCACCCCGCTTTCCGGCGGCACGGCCACCGCCACGGCTTCCATACCAGCGGGACCAGGCGCCATCTATACGACGGTGGCCATGCCGGAGTAGGCATCGCCACCATGAGAGGGGAGGGCGCGCCGCGGCTGGCGCCCTCCCTTTCTGTCTATACAGCGCACCTTGAAGCCTGGCGCGGCGCGAGCCGCGGGGCTCCAACAGCCGGGGCAATCCCCACCAGTCCAGGGGATCCCCACGGCCCGAGCCGGCCCTGCACCCCCGGACGAGGACCAGTCCGGGGTGTGCTGGCGTTCCGGCCTTGATGGCGGGGATTTTGGCTGTTGACACCGGTATCGGGAGCCGGGCCTGTTTTGCTCAGCCTGAAGAAGGACGTGTTCTTCTCCACCCCCGATCCGGAGAGATCAAAATGCACGCCCCCCCCCATCGTACCGGCTCCCGGGCCGGGCCGCGCAGGCGGACCATCCTGGCGCCCGGTCTGCTCGCGCTCTGCCTCCTGGCCGCCTACGCATGGACGCAGAGCAACACGCTCATCCACTCCGGCGATGCCAATATTGACGGGACGCTGGACGCCGCTGACGTGCACTCGCTCGAAACCCTTCTGGAGCAAGGCCTGCCGGAAGACCCGTTCCTGCAACTGGTGGCGGACGCGAACCAGGACGGCACCGTTGATGAGGCGGACGTCCAGTATGTTGCGGACGTGCTGCTCGGCAAGGAGGAGCCGCTTTCCCTGTTCGCCTACGTGAAGACGCAGCCGGTTAGCTTCTACCGCCTCAGGGACACAGACACGGACATCCGATTTGCCCCCACCGATGCGGTGAGCTTCATCCGGTTTGTTGACCGGGAGCTGACCTTCCGCTATACGTTTGCCGATCCGGTGAGCTTTATCCGGGAGGCGGACATGGAACTCGTCTTCCGGTATCTTTTCGCGCTTCCCGTGAGTTTCCTGCGGGAAGTGGAGGACTAGCGCGCGGGCTGACGCCACGCATACCGATAATCGCGGTCATCGCGCCGCGCACCCTTTCCGTTTCGCACTTCATCCCCACGCAGAGGAATCCCAAGATGAGATTTGAGTCTTTCCCCCTGTTTCGCCGTCTATACGCGGTGTTGTTCATGCTTGCGGTGCCGCTGGCGTCCGCCCCGGCACTGTTTTCGAGCGGAAGCACGGGCGCCGACGGGGCGCTCAACGTCACCGAAAACACGACGCTCCCCATCCCGCCGGACGGGCTGTTCAACTATACGACAATCAACGTGGCGGAGGGGGCCACGCTGCGCTTCGATATCAGCGAACGAAACCTGCCGATCATCATGCTCGCACAGGGCGACGTGACGATCAACGGAACGATCAACCTGAATGGACAACACGGCAGGGCGTGGAATGACCCCCTTGCCGGGACGCTGGGTGGCCGGTCGGCCCCGGGCCCCGGGGGTTATCACGGCGGGATCGGGGGGCAGTCGCCAGCCAACACAGGCGACGACGCCTCGCAGATCGGCATGTCCGGCGGCGGGCCCGGTGGCGGCGCCGCGGCTAATAACCCGACTACGGATAATACTGTCGGCAGAGGTGGGAATGCGGGTAGTCATTTCACCGCAGGCGTGACGGGACTGGGCAACCCAAACCCCGCGGCACCCACCTACGGCGACACGCGTCTGATCACGCTGAGCGGAGGCTCCGGCGGCGCGGGGGCCAATTTTTACACCACCGTACCGAACTCCGGTAGAGGTCCTGGCGGCGGTGGCGGCGCCGGTGCCATTCTCATCGCCAGTTCCACCTCCATCACGGTGAACGGCTCGATCACGGCGCGCGGAGGGAGCGGAGGCCCCAGTGTGGGTGTGGCCGGAGGCGGCAGCCGGAGCGGTGGTGCGGGAGCAGGCGGCACGATCCGCCTGATGGCCCAGACCATTGGCGGGTCCGGCACGCTGGAAGCACGAGGCGGGTCGGGGCAGGCCGGCGCGGGAGGCAACGGCCTGATACGGATGGAAGCGATAGACCAGCAGGGGACGCTTGCGATGAACTCCAACCCGCCGCCCGCCCTTTCCATGCCGGGTCTGGTGAGCGTGCCGCCAAGCCTCCAGCCCCGTGTAACGATCGTGAGCATCGGTGGCGTGGCCGTGCCGGACGACCCGGGTGTTTCGCTGACCTCGCCGGACGTTGTGATCCCGGCTTCCCAGGGCGACCCGGTGACGATCGAGCTGGAGACCGAGAACGTCCCCGACGGCGCTGTGGTGACGCTGCGCATCCCGGTGCTGAACGGCGAGACGATCGTCCTGTCCTCGACCCCGGTGTCCGGCGGCACGGCCACCGCGCAGGCAACGACGATCCCCGAGGGAGCCGGGGCGGTGTACGCTTCGGTGGCATTACAGGACTAGGAATCCGCCAAATCAACGCACTGTATAGACAACGGCGCTTCCACAAGGGAAGCGCCGTTGTCTTGTGGCCGCGGCGGTGGAAGGCCCCGCACGAGAAGCACGGGCGGGCTCGTCCCTACTCCCGCAGGGAGCCAGCAGGGTCCGGAGCACTCCCGATGGTTCTGTGTATGGGGATTTTCTCGCGGAGGAGGGCGGCCAATTCACCCGCCTGTTGCGGTCCAGCCAGGGAAG
>SLMS01000343.1 GCA_007133495.1 Candidatus Sumerlaeota bacterium
CGGGAAGCATGGTGCTGCTGGAGGACCTCCCCGCCGGGATATACGAACTCACGCTGACCGGCACGGACAGCGATGGCATGACGTCCTCGGACGCGATCACCTTCAGTGTCGCTCCGCGCCAAGCCACGCAGACCGAAATCGCCGGTGTGCTGCTCGGCGTGCTGGAGAAGGCGGCCGGGGTCATCTACGACGTGACCGGTGACGACGCGGTGGACAGCGCCGACGTGCACATCTCGGGGAACTGATTCCCCGGTGTTACGAAGTCTGGGAGTGCCTCAGCCGCGGCCGGGTTGCTGGGCGACAGGCGATGTTTTGGCCGTCTTTGGGTTGGCCGGCAGCTTTTCGTTGACTGCCCCGCTCCATTCGGGTTTCTGGTTGGCCTTTGTGGCATCCAACCCAAGGAGATTGAGGCACCTCCATGGCACATCCGAACAGTATTCTTCGATGGGGCCAATGGCACCGCGCCTTGGTCCTGCTGACATGTTTACTGCTCTGTCCGGCTGGTCAGGCGCCAGCGATCGATTGGGACACCGGTTTTGCCGACGAGGGGAGAACCTTCCGGGATGCCACCCCGGGAGGTTTTACACCCCCTCTTTCCGTTCGTGGCAGCTACGCGATCGAGGAGCAGATGCCCGCGGCCGCTCCCGTTCCACTCGTCACCGCCAACCACATTGTCCTGGTGAGTCCGGGAAGAATCGTGACGCTCCAACGCATCGAGAACAGCGCGGGGGCGGAGGTCTTCGAAACCTCGGATATCCACTGGCAGTATGAACCCGAGGAAGCGGCCGACGAGGGAGCCCTGGCCGGACGTGCCATCGTGCCCCGTGTGGCTGCGATCGCCAACGGGATGGTCGTGTTTCCCGAGGTGGAGGGTGATCTGTTCGGCACCGACCGTTTTGATTTGGTCGGTCTCAGCGTGGCCAACGGACAGGAGCTCTGGCGCCACACGGTGGAGGGTATGGAGCGCCCCTCGCTTGCGCGTGCCGGAGAAGACCTGCTGGTCCGGTACCACGACCCGGAGGTGGTCACCGGGCCATTCGGCGACGAACTCCCCGGCCGGCTGATGCGCATCCGCATCGGGGACAACGAACCCCGGGATCTGATCGAAGTCGAGGAAGCGCTTCAGGTCCCCAGTCCTCCATTCCGCGATATCGTCACCAGCGATGGTATCGCGTACCTTCAGACCGAGAGCGGCATCGCTGCCTACGATCCCGGCTCCCTGGCTCATTTGTGGACCTGGCCGGAGGACGGAAGCCCGGAGAACGCCGGTGCTTACGAGGGGATCATGGGCATGATTTCCGAAGGAGGGAATCTCTACTTCATTCAACGGGATGAGTATCGTGTCACCTCACTCGACAGAGATGGCAACTTGCGCTGGAGCAATGAGCTGCTTCCGGAGGGAGAGGAGTGCGCGACGGATGCCTGGATCGCCCTCCATCCCGATACGCTTGTCGTGACTGGGGTGTGCAACCTCACCCGGCGTGATGACGACGGGGAGATCGTATCAGCCGGCAGGTTCTATGGCCTCAACCCGGAGACGGGAGAAACACGGTGGAGCATTCCTGTACCGTTCTTTCACAGCTCCTCCCCGGCGGTTGTCAGTGGCGATTATTTTCTTGCCGACCATACACACCTGCCTGCCGGTCCCCAAGCCGTGCAGACCCGCATTTACAACGTCCACAGTGGCGGGGTTGTCCAGCAATGGATCAGCGAGTCGGGTGTGATCATCTCTCCCATGGCCGCCAGGGACGGGTACATATTCGCCCTGACTTTCGAGATGTTCGCCGGCGGCATGGGCGAGGTTGTGGTCTTCGAAACCGAACCCGCCAACGTCGGGGTGGAGTTCGCCGAGCCGGACCTTTTGCCCTGCGGCACTCCTCTTGGCCAGCCGGTGACGATCCCCATCGGGTATTCCAACGAAGGGCCGGGCACCGCGGTGGACACCTCGATCCGGCTGCGCGCCGGCCAGGTCGAAGGCGCCGTCGAATGGACCCCGCCCTCCGGTTACGAAACGTCACTGTCCGAAGACAAGGCCACGATGACGGTGGAACTCGGGGACCTGGAGCCGGGCACCTCAGGAGAACTGGAGGTGGAGGTCATCCCCATGGTCCAGAACGGAATCATCCTGGACGTAACGGCCGACAGCGGGGTCCGTCTCACCGATCCGGACAACTCGACAGCCGGGCTGGCGCTGGACGTCGTCGATCCTGCACCGGACGGTCTTGACCTCTCCATCCAATGGGTGGAGGTCACCCAGGGTCTCCAGGACCGTGACCACAGCATTGATCTCATCGCGGGGAGGCCCACCCTCGTCCGCGTCCATGCGGAAAGCAACGTTCCCATCCCGAACGTGCAGGCCGTCATGCGCCTCAGCGACGAGACGAACCCCAATATGCAGGAGCGGTTCTTCGGCCGGCCCGTCGAACCTTTTGACAACTGCATCGACCTTGGCCCGGAATCCCACGATCGCGGGGACCTGGAAACCACCATCAATTTTCTGATTCCGCCCGACCTGCTCGAACTGCGGGACCAGGGGCCCTACCAGATGGAGATCGAACTGGACCCGCTGGACCTGCTTGGCGAGACCAACCGTGAAAACAGCGTCTATACGAGGGAACTGCATTTCGATGCGATGGCGCCCGTCTGCCTTGTCACCCACCGGGTGCGGAGCGAAGCGATGGATGGCGGGGATACCTACGGGCCTTCCCGGATTCCGGACGATCACATCCAGCGCGGCACGGCCATGCTGCCCACGCCGGAAATCATGCAGGTCAGCGCCGGCAATACCGTCGAGAAACTGACACTGAGCGGCTGGGGACCCTACGAACTCGACCCGGGCGGCAGCACCAATACCGTCCGCCTGCTGTCGACCCTTTTCGCCCACAGCCTCACCACAGACGACCCGCAAGTATGCCGCACCCACGGGGCATCTGTCCATCACACCGGAGTCATCGCGGAGGACAACCTTTCGACCCTGCCCGGTGCGAACTTCAACGGTTACGCCTGGATGGTGGAGGGCGTGTTCGTCTTCCGTATCCGCGGCAACGGCATAGGAGGCATCAATGAGCCCGCCGGTGCGGTCACCATGGCACACGAAATCGGCCATACCTTCCGCCGTTTCCACGTCGATTGCGGCGATCCCTCCGGAGCGCTGAGCAACTTTCCTCACCACCCGTGCCAATTGGGGCCCCTCGGGGAAGACTCCTTCTTCGGGGTGGACCTTGCCGATCCGCTCGACCCCGAGGTGATTCCCCCACGGCCCTCCGGCGCGGACAGGACGCTCGGCGACCTGATGTCCTACGCCGACGACAGATGGACCAGTGACTATACATGGGACGGCATCCGCGGCAATCTCGACCTCCACCTCAAACACGGGTTCTCCCAGGAGGAAGAACAAGCTCTCCACGCCTGGATAGACACGAACAAAGGCGCGGATGAAACCTTCCTCCTTGTCAGTGCCGGCATTGGCGCGGACGGCTCTGTCGTCCTGGAGGATGCGGTTCAGCTCATCCCGGACGCCGTGCCCGAGGAAAAGCAGCTCGCCATGGCGGCGGAGAAGTTTCGCGCCGCGGAGGAGGGCTCTCCATGGTCGATTGAACTGGCTGGCGAAGATGGAGACGTCCTCCTCTCCACAGCCGTTGAGGCCGCTGCGATAGACGATACCGATCCGCTGGAGCACTTCATCGGCGCACTCGTCCCCATGCCCGACGGCGTGGAGGAGCTCCGCATCGTCCACGAGGACGAAGGCGTGAAGGCCAGCCGGGAGCGCCCGGCTGCGAAACCGGAAGTTGAACTCCTCCTCCCGGATTCCGGCGACGTGATAGACGACGTCCTCGTTGTGGAGTGGGACGCCTCACACCCGGAGGACGAGTTCCTCCAGGCGATGGTCCAGTATAGCACGGACGAGGGCGAAAGTTGGACGACGCTGGCGTTCGAGGCGCCGGACGAGCCGTTTGTCTTCGAGGCGGACCATCTTCCCGGCGCCGTCGGCACGGGTCTGATCCGGGTCGTGATCAACGACGGGTTCAACTCGGCCGAGGCGGTCTCCGAGCCCTTCACCGTCACTCCGCGTGAGCCGGTGGCCACCATTCACCGGCCGGAGGACGGCACCACCTTCGCCCCCGGCGAAGCCATCCTCGTGCGCGGCGGCGCCTACGACCCCGAGGATGGGCCGCTGATGGGCGAGTCCCTTGTCTGGGAACTCGGCGGCTCCGGCGAGGTGGGCACGGGAAGCATGGTGCTGCTGGAGGACCTCCCCGCCGGGATATACGAACTCACGCTGACCGGCACGGACAGCGATGGCATGACGTCCTCGGACGCGATCACCTTCAG
>SLMS01000138.1 GCA_007133495.1 Candidatus Sumerlaeota bacterium
ACCCCCGCCATCGTCTCCCCCACCCGCAGGCCGAAGCAGCCGATCGGCACCCGCGGCGAAACGTGGATGCCGAAGCACCCGATCGCGTCCCGCACGAGCCCCGCCGCCACGAAATCCTTCGCCCCGCCGGGCGCCACCTCCTCCGCGTGCTGAAAAATGAAGCGCACCGACACAGGCAGCTCCGCGGCCCGCTCCTTCAGCATCCGCATCGCCCCGAGCAGCATCGAGCAATGCACGTCATGCCCGCAAAGGTGCCCCACACCGCTGTTCTGCGACCGGAACTCCACGTCGTTCTGCTCCTCGATCGGCAGCGCGTCCATATCCGCACGCAGGACGACGAAGTCCGAGGGGTTCGACGGGGAAACCAGATCGGCGTAAAAACCATACCGCCCCGGCAGCGGCTCGGAAGGCTCCAGCCCGATCCCCCGCACCGCATCGCGCAGGTACGCGGACGTCTTCTCCTCGTGGAAGGACAGCTCGGGATGCCGGTGAAGATGATGGCGGTGCTTGCCGATCCAAGGGAGGAGCGATTCGGCCTCCCCGGCAATTTGCTCAAATGCTGTGGCAAGAGGGGTCATCCGCGAGGTCTCTCCGGGGTCATTTGAAGTAGGGGCCGCCTTGGCCGCTCCGTGGAATCGGAATTAAAGTAAAAGTAGCATAGAGCACCAGCAGCAGGGCAAGGCCAGTCACCATCAGCATAGGCCGGCCCGCAAGCAGCAGCCACACCGCCGCCACCGCAATCACCAGCGCGAAAGCAATGCCTCCCAGCAGCCTCCGCAGGAACGCAGCCAAAAACCGCTCGATCCGCATCAGATCGCCCTCGTGGATGCGAAGCCGGAGCTGCTCCCGCTCCAGCCGGTGGATGATAAACGCCAGCTCCCGCGCCGTGACGTAAATCTCCCCGGCGCTGTCCCGCACCCACTCCTCCCAGCTCTTCTCCCCCCGGAAGGCGATCTCCCGCAGCATCCGCTTCACGATCGGCGTCGCCTCCCGCACCCCGTTGAAGCGCGGGTCGTACTGCAGCGCCACGCCCTCCACCAGCGTCGAGGCCCGCAGCAGATAAACGAGCTGGTTCGGCAGGTGGATGGGGAAGCGGTAGAAGGTGGAGAGGATTTCCTGCGCGATCTCCTGGACCTGGCGGGTCGTCACCTCCTGGTCGAGCTGGATGTTCAGCAGAGTCGAGGCCGCATCCCGAAGCGTCCCCCGGTTGATGTCCGCGTCCACCATGTCCAGCCGGTAGAACCCGTCCACGATCGCGTCTATGTCCCGCTTGGTCACCGCATAGACGATCCGCAGCAACTCCAGCCGCGTGCGTTCCTCGAACTCCAGCGCCATCCCGAAGTCCAGCAGCACCAGCCGCTTTTCCCGGTCGATCAGCAGGTTCCCCGGGTGCGGGTCCGCGTGGATGAACCCATGGACCACCGCCATCCGGATATACACCTCGATGATCTGCCGGATCATCGCCTTCGTATCCACACCGAGATGGGCAAGCCCCTCGGGCTCGTCTATCCGCACCCCGTCGATGAACTCGCTCACGGCCACCTGCCGCGTCGTCAACTCCTCGATGAACCGGGGGATGTGGACGTTGGGGTACGCCGCGAAGTTCGCCCGAAGCCGCTCGGCGTTCTTCCGTTCGTTGCGGAAGTCCATCTCCTGGCCGATCATGCGTGCGTACTCCTGCACGATCGCCCGGAAGCTCCGCATCAGGTTCTCGTCCACGAAAAGCGACAGGAAAAGCGTCAGCCACCACACCACCTTCAGATCCGTCGCGACGAGCTTCTCCACCCCCGGCCGCAGCACCTTCACCGCCACAGGCCTTCCCTTGTAGCGCGCCCGGTGAACCTGACCCAGGCTCGCGGCCGCCAGCGGCTCGGGATCGAACTGCTCAAACACCTCAGAGGCCGGCCGGCCATAGTTCCGCTTCAGGATGCCCATCGCCTCGCGCGTCGGAAACGGCGGCACCCGGTCCTGCAGCCGCTTGAACTCCTTCGCGTAAACCGGCATCAGGATGTCCTCGCGCATGGCGAGCACCTGCGCACCCTTGATGAAAGAGGGCCCGAGCTGCCCCATCTGCTCGCGCAGACGGCGCGCCCGTTCCGCGTGCTCCGCCGTGGAAAGCACCCGCTGCGAACCGAAAAGGATGAACCGCCGCCAGTCCCGGATAAAACTGATCAGAAAGGGAAGCAGCTTGATCGTAACGAAAAGCGAGCGCGGCAGCGGGACAGGCAGTTTCATGATTGGCCGCCGTTCCCGGATGTCTCCCCCGCCTCGCGCGGCATCACCCGCAGGTACAGCAGCATGCTCACCGCGCACAGCATGATCAGCAGCGACATGTCCGCCGTCAGAAGGAACACCACGATGCCCGGCAGGCAGACAAGGTCACAGTAAACGAACTCCCGGAGCTGCTGCAGGAACAGAATCTCCCGGTTCAGCACCCCCTTTGAGGCCAGCGCCTCGCGCACCTGCCGGTTCTGCCGGATCGCCCGCTCCAACAGAAACCACAGAAACACCGCATACACACTCACCACCAGGATTCCCGCCGGCAGATGCTCCCGGTCGAACGGCAGGAAACCATCCCCGCCGCGGAACCTTTCGAAGAAGAAGTGCTGGATCGCCCAAGCCAGCACCAGGTAAACAAGAGGGATCAGGATTGCGAGACGCCAGCGTTTGGTCACGAATGGGCTCCGCCGGGGTGAGCAGGCATGTGCCCGCCGAATGCTCCGTGCGAGTCCTGCCAGCGGGAAGGAGCATTGTTCCGGCCGAAAATGGGTCAACCGAACTCGCCGACGAGCCAGCACGCCGCCACGCTACTCCAACACGAAACGCAACGCGCCGCCCGCCTCATCGAGCGCCACCACCCCCCGTGGCGGGTGGAGTACCATGCCACACTGGACTCCACGCAGAGCGAGGCACTCCGCCGAATCACCAGCCAAAACCCGCCCAAGCACCCCTTCCTCCTCGTGGCAGAGCACCAACAGGAGGGGCAAGGCCGCCACGGCCGGCAGTGGAATGCCCCTCCGGGCACCGCCCTCCTTTTCACAGCCGCCACACCGCTCTCCCGCGCCGGACGCGGCGCCGCCGATCCCCACAACGGCAACTACCCGCTCAGCCTCTGGCCCCTCCAGATCGGAATGGCCCTGTTCGTCCGGCTCTGGTCCTTCGGCTGGCACGCCGCGCTGAAATGGCCCAACGACGTCCTCGTGGAGCGACACAAAGCCGCCGGCATCCTCTGTCAAGTGCGTTCGGGCTGGCTTTTGGCCGGCATCGGGGTAAACCTTCTCCAGCGCGAGCAGGACTTCGCCGCGGTCAGCGACGCCCGCGTCCCCCCCGGATCGCTCGCCATGTTCTCCCGCGAAGGGTGCCCCGCCCCGGAACAAATGGCCCCAACCCTGCTCCAGTCTGCCGTCTCCATCCTGGAAGCCCCATGGGAAACCGGCCGGATGATGTTCTTCTACCGCAAGTGGTGCACGACAATCGGGGAAACGTTCCGCCTGGAGGACGGCCGGCACGCCGTCGCAAAGGACATCGATCCCGACGGGAGGCTCATCGTGGAAACGAACCAAGGGGAAATCGAACACCTCAGCGGCGAACTCCCCGCCGCAAAGGGAGCCGCCAATGAACACGCCTGACGAACACACAGCCCCTCCCCCCCCGAGTCCGGCGCGCCGCAGCCGGCTCATGCTCCTGCTCTTCGCCAGCTTCATCCTCCTCACCGCCGCCGGCTTCGTCACCACCGGCTTCCTCCTGCGCGATTCGCTCCGCGAGCGCGGCGGCCCCCTCCACGTCACCGTCGAAAACCGCCACGACGAAAAAGTCCGCGTGGACTTCTTTCTCAGCGGCCACTTCGCCGTCGTCGAACTCGACCCCGGCCAAGGAGGACTCCTCCGCTTCAACCCGCCGGAGGTCACCCCTCTGGAAATCCGGGTCTTTCGCCGCAACAATCCCACCGCCTCGCTCGTGGAGGAGGACTTCCACCCCGGCCGCGAAGAGTCCGTGACCGTCATTGTGAACTCACCCGGGTCAGTGCGCATCTCCCGCGAACTGCGCGGGACCCCCACCCAAGGACTCCACGCCGGAGCAGCCACACCATGAACCTGCCCCGCCTCTTCACCCTCCTGCCGCTCACCCTCACCGTCGGACTCCTCGCGCCGCCCTCCGGCGCCGAGGAACCCCAAAGTTACTACGCCGGCGGCACACAGCCGTGGCCCGAGGGACTCCGCGAACAGCTCGACGAGCACGCCGACATCCTCTCCCTCGGCATCAACATCGACTGGCTCGGCCGCACCCGCATCGACCCGGAACTGTACGTCGAGGCCATCGTCCGCACCGCAGAAGCCGTCAAGGAGGAACGCTTGCCCGGCGCTGTCGTCCACGTGGACCGGCTCGACGGTACCATGCTCCCCATCGCCGTCGGCTACTTCATCACTGACCCCTGGAAGCGCCCCCTCGAACGCACCACACGCTACTCTCTGCACGACCTCACCGGGCCAGCCGTCACCGTCCCCCTCGTCTTCCAAACAATCGGCTCGAACAAACTCTCCTACGGAACGACCGCCGGCGAACTCCTCGAAGAACTCGGAGACACCGGCCTTGGCGGCGTCACCGTGCTCGAGTTGCTTCAGCATCGCTCCGGCCTGCCCGCCCAATGGCCCCACGACGTGGAGTTCGAGGACCGCAGCGGCCTCCTCCGCACGCTTTCAGAGTGGCGCCAACCGCCTGCGACGCTGATGCGCGCCAAGCCCAGCGCCCTCAACTATACCGTCCTTGGCATGATGCTGGAGGAGGCAACCGGCGAGACGCTCCGCCGGCAGGCCGTCGAGCTGTTCGGCGATCAGGTCCGGCAAGGCGAAGACGACCCCGTGGTCGCCCTGGCCGCCGCAGACCGCCACCGGCACAGCATCGCCCCCGGCCGTTACAGCAGCAGACTCCGCCGCATGGTATGGGCCGAACCGGAGGAACCCGTGGCCGAACTGCTCTCCCCCCATGCCGGCCACTGGGGGCTGATCGCCTCGGCCGACGCCGTCTCCGGCCTTGTCGCCCGCTCCCTCGTCGCTGGTGCCATCTTCGAAGGCTGGGCACGTCGCACCTCCGTCCCCATCGAGGGCGAGGACACCTTGCGCATGGGCCCCGGCGTCATGTCCGGCAGGTTCGGACGCGACAGCTTCGGCTGGGACAGCCCCCACGGCTCCAGCGTCTGGGTCCTTCCATCCGAACGCGCCTACATCATCTTCCTCTCCAACGCCGACCATCCCCACGGGCTGGACCCCGAGGCCGAAGACCCGCGCGACGTCATCCTTCCGTTGCTGGCAGAAGCACTCGGCTGGCAGAAGGAAGAGCCCGCCAGCGGCCGGGCACCATGAGTCAGTCCACCAGAGGACACCGGACAGCTTGAACCTGATCGAGATACGCAACGTCCACAAAAGCTTCGCGGACAACCACGTCCTGCGGGGAGTGAACCTCGCCGTCGAGCCCCAGGAAACCCACGTCATCGTTGGCCGCTCCGGCGAAGGCAAGAGCGTCCTCCTCAAGCACCTCGCCGGCCTCCTCCCTCCCGATTCGGGCGACGTCATCATCGACGGCAAGCACCTCTACAAGGACCCCGCCGCCATCAAATGGGTACGCAACAACGTCTCCATGGTCTTCCAGATGGCGGCACTGTTCGATTCGCTCACCGTCTTCGAAAACGTCGCCTTCCACTACCTCGAAAACGGCGGAAAAACGCGCGCCGAACTGGAAAAAAAAGTCGCCCGCCTGCTCGAACTCGTGGACCTGCCCAACACCCAGCACCTCTACCCCGCCGAACTCTCCGGCGGCATGCGCAAGCGCGTCGGCCTGGCGCGCGCCCTTGCCGCCGATCCCCAAATCATCCTTTACGACGAGCCCACCACCGGGCTCGATCCCGTCACCAGCGAGGTGATCAACGAACTGATCATCCGCGTCAGCGAACGCGAGCGCGTCACCTCCGTCGTCATCACCCACGACATGAAATCCGCCTACGGCGTCGGCGACCGCATCTGCATGCTCTACGACGGGAACATCGTCTTCTCCGGCACACCCGACGAGGTCCGCACCAGCACCAACCCCATCGTTCATCAGTTCGTCAACGGGCTCGCCGTCGGGCCAATCACCACCGGCGAGGACGAGGAAGTCAAAAGCAAGGCCATCGAGCGCGAAGCCATGAGCGGCTCGACAATCATATCCCGGCAATAGCCCAAAACCCAGAGGCGGCACCGAATGCAGAAAAAAAGCTGGAAAAATGAAGTCATCGTCGGCCTGTTCGTCCTTATCGCGCTGACCGTCCTCATCGGCATGACGTTCATTATCCGCGGCACCACAGGCCTCAACCCCTACGTCGTCGAAGTGGAATACAAGAACGTCGCCGGCCTCGAAATCGGCTCCCCCGTCCTAGTCCAGGGCTTCCGCACCGGCCGCGTCTCCTCCATGAAACCCGGCCTCACCGAGGACGGCGAACCCACCGTCGTCGTCGTCGCCACCGTCGGCCGCACCATCCCCATCTACCGCGACGCCACCGCAAGCCTCATGCAGCAGGGCTTCATCGGCGACAAACGCCTCGAAATAGACCCCGGCACACCCGCCGAAGGCGAAATCGAATCCCGCGCACGCATCGAAGGCATCCTCCCCACAGACCTCGCCGACCTCTTCGACGAAGGCCGTGAGGTCATGGAGAACCTCAACGCCACCATCGCCCACTTCCGCGGCATCATCGAGGACGAGGAACGCATCGCCGCCATCGACGCCACCATCGCCAGCCTCAATAACTCCGCCGACGAACTCCACGCCATGCTCGAGGAAAACAGAGCCGCCATACGCACCGCCACCACCAACGTGCAGGAACTCTCCACCCGCAGCCTCGACTTGACCCAGCGCGCCGAACGCATCCTCGAACGCGCCGAACGCCATGCGGACGAAATCGGCGCCGAGGCCCTCGCCACCGTCACAGAACTGCGCGAAAGCAGCCGCGACCTCACCCGCCGCGTCGAGGCACTCCTGGCCGACGCAGACACCATCGGAGCCAACGCCAACCAGTTGCTCGAAACCACCCGCGCCGAGGTCAACGCCCTGTCCGAATCGCTCCAGAACACCAGCAGCAGCATCAACCGCCTCGTTGAGGGCGTCGAAGCGGGCGAAGGCACCGTCGGCCAGCTCTTCACCGACCCCCGTCCCTTCCAGGACCTGCAGCGCTCGGTCTCCGCGCTGCGCAACCTGCTCGGCGACGAGCCAAGCCGGCCCTACGGCACCACCATCCAATACCGCCCAGCCCCCGCACCGCCAGGAACCACCGGGCCACCAAGCAATGACGACGGGTCCTGAGGGAGAGCCAACTCCCCCGCGGCAATCCGGCAAGCCGGGCTGGAGCGAGCGCGCTCCACTGCTCTGGCTCGCCATCGCCGTCTTCCTCCTCCACGCTCTCGTAAGCGGCGGGCACCTCCAGTCGCCCGACGAGGAACTGCTCTACCGCATGGCCGAAGGGATGGCCCTGCACGGCACCACACAGGTGCTCCCCCTGGAGGCGGACCTCCGCACCGCGCAGCTCCCCCCCGGTTTTCCCCCCGAGGCCACCTTCGCCACCCGCCCGGGCCGTGAGCCCGGCCAGTTCTTCGCCCAGTACCTCCCCCTGCAGCCCCTCCTTGCCGTGCCCCTCGTCTGGCTCGCCGCACTCTTCGAAGGCATCCTCGCCCTCCCCTTCGCCCGCGTGCTCTGGCCCACGATGGCCCTCCAGTACTTCGAAGGTCTCCCCGAGGACGAATTTGCCCGCGCAGTCTTCCGCCGCGGCGTCGTCGTCACGCTCTTCGGCCCGATCGTCTCCGCCGTCACCGCCGTCGTCTTGGCGCGGCTTGGCAAGCTCCTCACCGGCTCCCGCACGGCCGGCATCTGGATCGCCGTACTCTACTGCCTCGGGACAATGGCCTGGCCGCAGGCACGCACCTTCTTCACCGAATCACTCGCCGCGCTCTGGGCTCTCCTCGCCCTCGATCAGCTCATCCGCTGGCACGGCAAACCCCTCGGCAGCGGAGCACGCCACGCCCTCCTGGCCGGGCTCTTCCTGGCCCTCGGCAACTGGACCCGCGTGGACGGGCCGCTGCTCACCGCAGGGTTCGTGCTCGGCGCCGGCGCCCTCATGGCATGGAAGGCCTTCAGGGAGGACACCTGGGCGCGCACCAGCGGTTTCTCCTTCCCATGGCGCGACGCCGCCGTGCTCGTCCTCCTGCCGCTCCTCGGCTGGGTGCTGCTCCAGCAATTCAACGCCTGGCGCTTCGGCGAGGCCGACATCACCGCCGGCTACGCCCACCAGCCCGAAGGCGTCGCCTTCGGGACGCCCCTCCTTGTCGGCCTGCACGGATTCCTCGCCTCCCCCGGCAAGGGCATGTTCTTCTTCTCCCCCGTACTCGTGCTTGGAATTTGGGGTTGGCTCAAGGCCCCTGCCGGCTGGAACTGGCTCAAAGTCCTTGTGCTGGCCGGCTACCTGCCGTTCTTCATCGCCATGGCCAAGTGGCAGAACTGGGACGGCGGTTGGTGCTGGGGACCCCGGCACATCGTGCAGATTCACCTGCCCGTCATGCTCGGGGCGGTGTTCCTCTTCGCCGGTCCGGCAGCCGGGTGGACGGCACGCATCGCCGCCACCGCGCTCCTCGCCGTTGGCATTGGGGTCCAGCTATACGGCAGCAGCCAGTCCGCACTGGACTACTACCGTGAGTACTTCCTTTTCTACGGCAACGAGGAGTACCACCAGGTGAACCTTCGGGGAATGCAGGAGGATGCCATCGCCCGCGGCTTTGGCGTCTTCATACGCGAACCGGACGGGCGGCTCGGCACCGAGGTCCCCCCCTCACGCCTCCCCGCCCCCATGATCGATTCCCTCTACCTCCCCCAGCACACCCAGTGGTGGACCTACCGCCGCATGTGGCGCCTCGGTTACCGCGATTGGTACCTCTGGAACGTGTTCCGCACCTCCGAACCACCGGAACCCGGAGGAGGGCTGCGATGAAGGAAAACAAACGCGTCCGCCAACGTCAGCACCTCCGCTGGGGCACCTACCTCGTCCTTTTTGTGATCATCGGGACCGTGGTGAAGTTCCCGCTCATGCCGATCAACCAGGCGGAATATACGGACGGGATACTCCAACTCACCCAGTTCCGCGACGGGTCCGGCATCTGGCCGCCGCTCTATACGATCCTTTGCTGGCCCCTGAGCTACATCATGACTCCCGTCTGGTCCGGCCGCACCGTCAGCACCCTGTTCAGCATCGCCGGCGTCATCCCCATCTACCTGATGACGCGCCGCGCCTTTGGCCTCCAGGCCGCCGTCTTCGCCGCGCTTGTCTATACGGTGGCACCCGTCGCGCTCCGCTGGTCCCCCCGCGTCATGACCGAGGCCACCTTCTGCTTCTTCTTCTGGTTCGCCTGCGAACGCCTCATCACCGCCCAGGGCGCCCGCACGCAGCAGGAGGCCGACCGTGCCCTCGCCTGGGCATCCCTCCTCGGCATGCTCGCCGCCCTCACCCGCTACCAGGGGCTCATGCTCATCCTGCCCCCCTTCGCCATCGCGCTCGTCCACTGGAGACAGCGCGGCTTCATCCCATGGCGCGGGCTCCTATCCCTGGGTCTATACATCGCCGCCCCGGTATGGATGATCGCCACAGGCACCATCCACGGCACCCAGTTCGCCGAGCGCGCCGGGCCAGCACCGTGGACCATCTTCCTCATGAACGCGGAACCCTTTCTCCTCTACACGCCCTACTACCTCACCTATCCCGTGGCCATACTCGCCGTGATCGGGCTCGTGAAAGGCAGGGCCCGGCCGCAATACTATGTCCTCCCGCTGACGCTTTACGTGCTCGCCGTCCTGCTCGTCGCCCAGTCGCTCTTCTCCAGCTTCCAGGAACGCTACCTCCTGCCCGGCTACGGCCTGCTGTTCGTCTGGGCCGGGCTCGGCATGGCCATCGCCAACCGGCAGATGCGCCCCAACTGGCCCCGGCTCCGTCCGTGGGTGCCGATCCTCACGGTTGTGTGGTCGCTCTTTATTTCCGCGCTCGTCCTGACCGGCAGCCGGCAGGTCTTCGGCGACATCCGCGACGCGGCACGCTTCGTTCGCGAACTGCGCGGCCAGGAGAAAGCGCCCGTCTATACAAACGAAATATACCGCGAAGCGCGGCCCGGCGAGCGCCGCATCGCCGGCGACAAGGTCGCCTACTACCTCCGCGATGAAGTCACCTTCCTCGGCCCGGAGTATTACCAGTTCGATGAGCGCATCCCCAACGGCAGCTTCCTCGTCATGTCCTCCGCCTACGGCGCCAGCCAACAACTCGAAAGACTCTCCTTCTTCTACGAAATGGAGCACCTCCAAACCTTTCCCTCTGTCGTCATCCCTGTTTTCGCTGACATCATGTCCACACCCGGCACCGCCCAAAACCCCCTCGCCTGGCACTATCGCTATATCCCGCAGGAGTTCGAAACATCGGTTTGGCGGGTGACCGGTACACGGAGGCCCGCCCCGTGACCCCCCGCAGGGCCCGGCGGTTTCACCTGGTGGTCTTTCCGGGGCTGTTCGCAGTGCTCCTGCTGCTTGTCTATTCAGTCTCCCGCACCGGATTCCCTCCATGGGGTGACGGCCTCGAATTCGCCGCCGTCTCCAGTCATCTCGGCGTCGCCCACCCCCCGGGCTACCCCCTCTATACACTCCTCGGCTGGCTGCTCCAGTGGCCCGCGGCGGGCCCCTACCTCGGCCTCCTCTTCATCAACGCAGCAGCAGCCGCAGCCATCGGCTGGTGTACGTTCCTCATCCTGCGCCGGCTGCTCCAAGGAGCAGGATGGACCGATTGCGCCGCCGCAAACCCGGCGATCACCACGGCCCTCATCCTCGCCCTCTCCGCACCCGTGGGAGCGGCGCTCTTCGTGGCCGAAGTCTATCTGCTCCACGCCGCGCTCCTCCTGGCCGTGGTTATGATGCTGCTGGAGGCCGGACAACGCACGGGACCTGACCGTCACCGGCTCCTTGCCGCAAGCGGCGCCGTCCTCGGACTCGCCCTTTCCCACCAGCTTCCCGCCCTGGCGCTCCTGCCCCTCTTCGCCATTGTGCTCTGGCGGCTGTCTATACAAGAAAACTCCAGCCCGGTTCCGAAGGCGGCCATCGCCCTTCCCGTGGTCCTGCTCATCCTGATTCCGCTCCTGCTGTACGGAACCCTGCCGCTCCGCGCGGGGGAGCATGGAATATACTGGGGCGGCGTCCACACGCCCGCCGGCCTGCTCGAACACGTCCGCGGCGGCGAGTACGGCCAGTACCGCCTCCTTCAGGAGCGCCCCGGCGTCACCTTTCGTATAGACACCTGGACCCCCTTCGCCGCTGCCCGCACCGTGGACATCGTCCGCCACTTCGGCTCCCTCGTCTTTGGCCTTGGCCCGACAGCCATCCTGGCCGGCCTCGCCTCCCTCGGGCTGCTCGCCTTCGGCACCGCCCGCGCCCTCCGTGCAGGGATGGACAAATTCTTCCTGGCCGGCCTCTACACCGCCATCGCGCTGAAGACCGCGTTCGTGCTCGTCTATAACATCCGTGATATAGACGACTATTATCTGCCGATTTTCGTGCTGGTCGGGCCGCTCCTCGGCTTCGGTCTGCTGGAGGCACTCCGCGAGGCCGACCGCCGCCTCCTCGAACGCCACCGCGGAAAACTGCTTGCGGCCGTGCCCGCCTTTCTGGTGCTTGCCTGCCTGCTGCGCCTGACTTTTCAGATGGGCGAGCACCGCATCCAGCGCACCATGGCGGAAGACTGGAAGGACCGCGTCCTAGCCGAGCTGCCCGAAGGCGCCGCCCTCGTCACCGTCGGCGACGCAGACCTCTACACGATGTGGTATCTCCAGTTCGCAAGGAAGGAGCAAACCGGCGTGTTCGTCTTCGGAGCCAACTTCATCCGCTTCCCCTGGTTCCGCACCTCGCTCCCGCCGGACGACCCACGCCGCGAGGCCGTCGCCTTCCACCCGGGAGAACCCGGCACCATGGACGACTTCCTCGGCCAGGTCTCCACCTCCGTGTTCGAGCCGCTGCTCGAACACGGCCCTGTCTATACGACCATGAGCAGCCCCCCTGAAATCCAGTGGCTCTCCCGCCGCTTCGAGGTGCGCGAAGTGGAACCGCTCCTCGGCCCGCGCGAATTCGAGGCGATGGAGGCACTCGGCCTGGTGAACGTGCCGCCCCCCGTGCTATACGAAATACGCCCGCTCGAAGGCGGGAGTGCCGCACCGTGACCGCCCCCGAAACCCGCGCCCCGCTCCTAAGCGTCATCGTCCCCGTCTATAACGAGCGGCGGACGATAGACGCGCTCCTGGAAAAAGTCCGCGCCGTCCCCGTGGACAAGGAAATCCTCGTCGTGGACGGCGCCAGCGAGGACGGCACACGCGAGATTCTCCAGCGCTTCCGCGACGTCCCCCGCATCCGCCTCATCTTCCAGAAACGCCGCAAGGGCCGCGGCAACGCCCTCAAACTCGGCCTTCGTCTCGCCCGGGGCCAGGTCATCATCTTCCAGGACGCCGACCTCGAACTCGACCCCAACGATTACCCCGCGCTCCTGGAGCCCATCCTCGAGGACAGGGCCGACGTCGTCTTCGGCTCACGCTTCCTCCAGGAAAAACCGCGCATGACCTTCCTCCAGTACTGGGGCAACAAGGCGATCAACTGGTCCGTCAACTTACTGTATAGACGCGAACTCGGCGGCCTCTGGTTGACCGACGTCGAAACCTGCTATCAGGTCTTTCGGCGCGAGTGCCTCAAGGGCGCCCGCATTCGCAACAACGACTTCGCCTTCACCGTGGAGCTGACCGTGCAGCTCATCCTGCGCGGCTTCCGCATCGTGGAGATACCCATCTCCTACTTCCCCCGCGGCCGCGCCGAAGGCAAAAAAATACGCTGGGCCGACGGATTCGCCTCCCTCTGGACTCTCGCCAAAACACGCATCACGGGATAGACAATGGAAACGGCCGCAATCGAAGCAGAAGCAGAACGCTCCATGAGCTGGCTCGACGCCCTCATCCTCGGCATCGTGGAAGGCATCACCGAATTCCTCCCCGTCTCCTCCACCGGCCATCTCGACCTCACCAACGCCGTCCTCCAGCTCGACGGCCGCGCCGTGGACGCCTACGCCATCGTCATCCAGTTCGGCGCCATCCTTGCCGTCGTGGCGCTCTACAAACAACGCGCCTACGAAATACTCCAGGGCTTCCTCGGCAAGTTCCGCCCCACCGAACACCTCCTCGGCAAAAACGAACAGGGCTTCCACCTCGGCATGAAGCTCGGCGTCGCCTTCATCCCCATCGGCATCGCCGGGCTCACCCTCGCCGACTTCATCGGAGAGAACCTCCGCAACCCCGTGCCCGTCTCCGCCGCCCTCATCCTCGGCGGCATCGTCATGATCGGCGTGGAGCAATTCGTCGTCAAACCACGCGCCCGCAAGAACGGCGGCTTCCGGGGCGGCAGCCTCAAGGAAGTGGACGACATGACCTACTTCGACGCCATCTTCATCGGCATCGCCCAGTGCTTCGCCCTCTGGCCCGGCACCTCCCGCGCCATGGCCACCATCGTCGGCGCCCAGCTCCGCGGCTTCTCCAGCGTCGGGGCCGCCGAGGTCAGCTTCCTCCTCGCCCTGCCCACCATCACCGCCGCCGCCGGCTACGAGATGGTCATGGCCCGCGAGGCACTCCTCGAAGAACTAGGCTGGGGAATCGTGATTTTCGGCAACCTCGTCGCCTTCGGAGTTGCCTACCTCGCCGTCAAATGGTTCATCAACATCGTCACCCACTACGGGATGACACCATTTGGCATTTACCGCATCCTCCTCGGTGCGGTATTCCTCTGGCTGGGCCTGCGGGGAGCCCTCACCTTCGTCGAATAACCCGCCTCACACGGAGCCAACCGGCCATGAGAACACTCACAAAACGCGCAAACCGCGGCTTCGCCGTCCTCTCGGTCATCATCGCCCTGGCCATCATCTTCATCCTCACCCAGCAGGCCATGTCCCCCGACTCCCCGGAGGCCACCGTCTGGGAAAGCACCTACCAGGAGCGCGTCACCTCCGCCGTCGCCCAGGCCAACATCCGCCAAGCGGAAACCCAGTTCTACATGCTCACCGAAGGCCGCCGGCCCCAAAACCCCGAGGAACTCCGCCAGGTCATGGACCGGCTCGGCCAGTACAGCAGCGGCGGGCGCTTCTTCCTCGACCACAACGACGAGCTGCGGGTCACCAACCAGCTCGAAACGCCCCGCTTCGCCGACCGCTTCAACCAGCCAAGGTTCCGTTAGACCCCCGCCGCCACCCTGTCGCCCACCTCGTCCGTACCGCAACCCATCTTGCCGACGCCGAGGCCGGGCAGCTCTCCCGCCACCTTCGCCACCGCCTTCTCGATCGCCGCGGCGGCGTCCGTCTCGCCAAGGTGCTCCAGCATCATCGCCCCCGCGCGGATGCACGCCAGCGGATTGATCACGTTCTGGTCCGTGAACTGCGGCGCCGTGCCCCCCACCGGTTCGAACATCGAAACGCCGCCCGGGTCAGGATTCAGGTTGCCGGAGGCCGCCACGCCGAGCCCACCCTGCAGGATACCGCCGATGTCCGTGATGATGTCCCCGAACATGTTGTCCGTGACGATCGTGTCGTAAACCTCCGGCGCATCGATCATGTACATACAGCAGGCGTCCACGTGGTGGTAGTGACGCTCGACGTCCGGGAACTCGTCGCCCACCTGCTCGAACACACGCTCCCAGAGATTGAACGCGTAGGTGAGCACGTTCGTCTTGCCGACAAGGTGGAGCTGCTTGCGCGGCCGGCTCTGCGCCAGCTTGAACGCAAAGCGGATGCACCGCTCGATCCCCTTGCGCGTATTGACGGACGTCTGCAGCGCCACCTCGTCCGCCGTGCCCTGCTTGAAGTGCCCCCCCGTCCCGGCGTACAGGCCCTCGGTGTTCTCCCGCACCACCACAAAGTCGATCTCCTTCTCCCCCTTGTTCGCCAGGACCGACTTCACCCCGGGGTACAGCTTGCACGGCCGCAGGTTGATGTACTGATCCAGCCCGAAGCGCATCTTCAGCAGCACATCGCGCTCAAGCACGCCCGGCGGAAAGTCCGGCGAGCCCAGCGCCGAGAGATAAATCGCGTCATACGTGCGCAACTCCGCCAGCGTGGCGTCGGACAGCGTCTCCCCGGTGCGCTTGTACCGCACACCGCCAAGGTCGAACGCCACCGGGTCCAACCGGAACCCGAACTTCTTCTCCGCCGCGGCAAGGACCTTCAACCCCTCGCGCATTACTTCCGGGCCCGTGCCGTCTCCCGGCAGGACCGCGATCCGGTAGCTTTTCATCCCAAGCGCTCCGTTTCCCTGATTATTCCAGTGTAGGTAGCCGGTGCCAACCGGCGCATGGAAGCTTCCGCCCCGTACCGCCCGCGGGGCAACAACCGATTCGCCCTTCCGGGTTGTGCCACAGCCCCCACGCCACCCAACCTCCCCAAATACAGTCTCTCAGGAGCCCCGACCCACCCCGCGCATGGCCCCGCTCCCTCCCCCCGAAACCGTCCGCACCATCGCCGTCCGGCTCACCAACTGGATCGGCGACTGCG
>SLMS01000087.1 GCA_007133495.1 Candidatus Sumerlaeota bacterium
ACACCGTCCATCATCTTCACGGCGTCCATGCCGACCACAGGCGAATAATGCGGCAAACGGGCGCGCTGCGGTGATTGGCGTCGCGCCAACTTCCGAGTTGCCGGGGGCGGGGGGATGTTCCAACCTCCGTGGCATCAAGGCATGGGCGGAGGCGGAGGCGCCCGGGGCCGGTATCTGGAGAGTAATTGATGGCAATTCGGTGGATGCGGCTGCTGGGAGGGCTGCTTATTGCTTTCTGGGCGGCCGGAACCGCTCCGGCGGTGCCGGAGGGCGCCACGTGCGGCGGCGGGCTGACGGTGGAGGTGCCGGCGGAAACCCAGTGGCCGGGCAATGCGCCGGAGGGGCTGCCGCGGGAGGAGCCGGAAGTGCTCCACGCGATGGAGCTGCCGGTGCTGGCCTCGGACAGGGTGGGGCTGCGGCTGGAGGGGGTGGTGCTCGGGCCGGAGGGGGTGCTGCTGCTGTCGGACGCGGCGGCGGAGGAGTTCCTTGTCTATACAATGGATGACGTGGGGCCGGACGGGGCGCTGGAGACGGGGCTTCTTCCGGGCGGAAAGCATGTCACGATCGAGGTGATTTCGCCCTCGCCGGGCGGGGACGAGTCGCTCCGTGTGGCGGACGCGGTGTATTGGTTCAGGGACGCCGGGTCCCGGGAGGCGATGGCGGCGCAGGTGGAAGCGGGTTACCGTGCGCGCCGCACGGACCCGCGTCTGGACAGCGTGGTGGAGTGGGACGGGCCGGACCGCCGTGTAATATACGGCACGGACAGCCGGCGGGAAATATACGAGGTGGAGGACCCGCAGCTCCGGGCGATGGCGGAGTCGGTGGCGCTGGTGACAACGCCGAGCGTGCTGTACGAGGCGGGCGAAGGGAGGTGGGGGCTTGATTATACGCCGTGGACGCAGGCCGGAGGGGGGACGCTTTGCGACGACGAGCCGTTTCGCGGCCAGCCCACCCCGGGCAGCGGCTGTTCCTCCTTTCTGGTGGGCCCGGACTTGATCGTGACCGCTGGACATTGTATCAGTGCGTTTACGTGTTCGAGCCGGGTTTTCGTGTTTGGTTTCGAGATGCTCGAGGGCAGTTCGGAGGCGCGGACGGTATTCGAACCGGAAGATGTCTATTTTTGCCAGCAGGTGGAGGCACGGCAGCTTACGGACGAGCACGACTGGGCGGTGGTCCGGCTGGACCGGCCCGTGACGGGGCGCGAGCCGCTCCCCATCCGCAAGACGGGGCAGGTGCCGCAGGGAACTCCGCTGGCGATGATTGGGCATCCTTCCGCGTTGCCGATGAAACTGGCCGGCGATGCGGCGGTGCAGTCCTCAACCGGCAGTGAGCTTCCGTGGTTCACGGCGAACCTGGACGCTTACGCAGGTAATTCCGGAAGTCCGGTGATCAACACGCAATCCCATGAGGTGGAAGGCATCCTGGTGCGCGGGCAGACGGATTTCCGTGTGCGGGAGGGGGATACCTGCAGGGAATCGAACGTGTTGCCCCACTCGGGAGGTGCCGGAGGGACGCGGCTTGAGGCAGTAAACCGGACCACGGATTTCGCCGAGGCGATTTCCGATGAGCCGCTGCCAACGCCGACGCCCACGCCCACCCCGACTCCGGTACCGATGCCGCGCACGGAGATCGTGGACACGCTGCTGGGGTTCATCCCCCTGCCGCCGGACGGGCATTTCGAGACAGGCGACCGGAATCAGGACGGGGTGCTGGACGCGGCGGACGTATTCCTGCCGCGGCCGTAAGCCATGCCTATTGTATAGATGGCCTACCCTGCCGTTCCAATAGCTCCTCGGCTGCACGGACGCGTTGCTCCCAGCGCTCCTGCAGGGCGGCGCGGCGGTGTGGCTGCTCGCGCATGAGCTGTTCGATGGCGGCGATTTTGATCATGAGGGCCGGTTCGTATGCGGGGGCCAGGTCGAGGGCGCGGCCGCTGTGCCGGAGGGCGGCTTCGGCGTCGCCTTCGAACTCCAGCGCAATCGCGGCGAGGTAGCGATGGGGGAAGGGCTGGTCCGGGCGCAGCTCGGCGGCGCGTTCGTAGGCGGTGCGGGCGCGTTCCGGCCGGCCCTTAGCGAGGTTGAAATAGCCGTACTCGTAATACCCGTCAAAGAGCGAGCGCGGGGTGCGGTAGGGATCGAAGGGCAGGCGTTCCGTATCGGCCGGGGGAGTTCGCAGCGCCAATACGAGAAACAACAGCGGCATCGCGGCAGCAAAATAGACAACGAACAGCGCAATGCCCGCGCGCGGAGGGCTGTATTTTGCAATAAACCACGGAGAGCCGGAAGCACGGAGGTTATTCCTCTCTATGTTTTCGTGTCCCGGTGGTGAAGATGTCCCTGGGGGTTGAGAAGAGTGCAGGAACCTGCGGTGAAGCCCTTTTTGTACAGCCACCGCGCCGGCGAGGCCGGCGGCCATGATGAGGATGCGCGGCGTCCAGCCGAAACCGGCAAAGTCCCCCATCATGGCGGGGAAAAACGCGAGCGGGTTTGCCGTGGAGAGCACCGTCGCAAGAAAGTCACCGTCCCAGGGCGTATAGTGCGCGAGGGAGAGGTTGCCCGCACGCTCGGTGGCCCAGAGGAGGAGGTTCCAGCCCGCGGCCGCCAGGGCGACTGTATAGACGATGGCGGGGCGCACCCCGGCCAGCAACGAGGCAAGGAGAACGGCAAAAGGCACGCCGCAGTTGACGAAGCGCCGGTTGCCGAAGCTCCCTCCCGCCCACCAGATTTCGTTTGCTGCGTTCAGGTAAACCTGCAGAAGCACCCCCGCGCCGAAGCCCGCGGCCAGCACCCGGTCGCGCTTCCAGAGCACCGCGGCGCCGAGTGGCACGAGCACAAGAACGGGCGACCAGCTAAGGAGGCCATGGTACTCTGAGGCCAGGACATCCGCGATGCGCGGGCGGAACCAGTGCATTTCCTCTATTTTCGGAAACTGAAGCGGGTTTCCGTATAGACACCACCAGGTGATCATCTGCGGCGAGAAGGCGAGGAGCGCCGAGCCGGCGGCGATGGCAACGCCCCTGGCCCAGCGCTTCCATGCCTCGCGGCCGCGCGGCGGTTCGAAAACAAGCTCCACAAGGAACACGCAGAGAAAGACGGCGTCCTGCGGCCGCACCATCGCGACGGCTCCCGCCAGGAACCCGAGCAGCGCCCACTGGGCGGGAGTCCTCTCGCCCCGGGTGCGGTGCCAGGCGTATAGAAGCACCCCGACGGTAAGGAGAGAATTGACGTGCGACATCATCGCAAACGCGTATGTATAGAACCCTACCGGCGTGCCGAGAAGGACGATGATCGCCGCGGCGAGAGCGTGCCACCTCCCGGCATACGGTGCGGCGAGCTTCCAGGCGAGCAGCAGGGCCGCGAGAGAAAAGCCGGCGCTCCAGAGCGTGACGGCGAGCCGGTAGATTCCGCTCTGGCCGGTCGGCGCGAGGTTCGGTTCGTAGGCGCCGCGGGTCAGGGGCCGGGGCAGCCCGGCACGGCGGGGTGGATCGTCCGGGGAGAACTGGTGCCCCGTGATGCCCGCGGCGGTGGCAGTATGGGCGGCGATGTGCGCTGCTCCGTAGGCGGGGAGCCAGAGGATGCCGCTGCCGATGGGCCAGTCGTTGGAGAGCCTGCCTGCGTCCGTCAGGTAGAAGTGGTGTGGGCTGAATTCGAGGGCTTCGTAGTCATCTGTGAAGTCGAGGTTCCCGCCGAAAAAGACGGTCCTGGGGACGGCAAAATAGGACGCCGCGTCCGGTGCGGCCAGGTAGGCGTTCGACCACAGGGGGAAGGTGACGGCGAAGAACGCGACGAGCACCGCTGCCGGGGAGAGCCACTGTCCGATTGTCCCGACCGTGCCGTGCCATCGCATGGGGGCCAATGCTGGCGGCGGACCGGCCAAGGTAAAGCGCAAAGGGCCGTGTCCGCTTGTGCCGGAGCGCGGAGCAGGAGAAAGCTTCGTTCCGGCGGGGCGGGGCGCCCGCACTTTTTCCGGGAGGGACGGTTTTGACGGCGAGACCTTTTGCGGCGATTTTCGACCTGGATGGCACGCTGGTGGACGCTTTTGAGGACATCCGCGCGGCGGTCAACGCACCGCTTCGCGCCCGCGGGCTGCCGCCGTGCAGTGTGGAGGACATCCGCAACATGGTGGGCGACGGCGTGGGCAAGCTGCTCGAACGCGCCGGCCACCAGGTGCCGCCCGAGGAGATGGACGAGTTCCGCCGCGAGGCCCTGGCCCACTACCGCGCGCACCCGGCGGACAATGCCACCGTCTATCCGGGTGTTGTCACCGCGCTGGAGATGATCCGGGCCGAGGGCATCCGCACCGGGGTGCTGACGAACAAGCCACAGGCGATGACGGAGAGGACGCTCGATCAGCTCGGGCTGACGCCGTACTTCGACGACGTGCGGGGCGAGCACCCCGAGGAATCCCCCCGCAAACCGGACCCGCGGGGGCTGCTGGAGCAGATCGAACGGCTCGGCGCGGTGCGGGCGGTGGTGGTGGGCGACGGCGTGCCGGACGGTGAAGTGTCCCAACGCGCCGGGGTGCCGTTTCTGGCGTGCCTGTGGGGCACCCGCACGCGCGAGCAGCTCGAGCCGTACTCCCCCGCCGCCTGGGCCGACAGCCCGGAGGACCTGCCGGAGTTGATTTTCCGGCTCGCCGAAGGTCCCTGAAAGAGAGCGGCCGGCCGCACCGAACAGATGGGCTGCATGGACCGTATAGACGGATGATGGACACTGTGGACTGCGTGGACGGGGTGGACGTGTCAGACAGCATGGGCGATGCGGGCAGGGGCCGTCCAGGGACGGCGTGATCCGTAGGGTCGGTGCCGGCCGCATGGCACAGACAAGGCAGCGGCTGTTTCAAGCATGACGGGGGGAGCGGGCCGTGTTTGGCGCCGCTCCCCCCCGGCAGCGGGTTACCCGGAACGGGTGGGGTGGGTCGTGGGGGCTCCGAACGAAGGTGCCTCGTGCCGTTCCTCGGGGCGGATCGGGCTTTCGATCGCCTCGATGATCGGTTCGGAGAGGAAGACACGGCTGCGTTCGCGTCCGGTCACCTCACGCAGGATGCCCGCGTCCACCAGCTTGGCGATGTGCAGCGAGGCCGTGCGGTGGGTCACGCCCAGGAGTTCGGCCGCGCTCATGACGGTAATGCGTGGCGATTCAAAGAGGACATCCAGCAGCCGCAGCAGCAGCGTGGATGTGCGCGCGGCGGTCAGTTCCGCACGATACCTCTCCCAGAGGCCAAGCAGCCGGGATGAGCGCTCCACCGCGTCGTTCGACTGCTCGATCACGCCCTGCAGGAAGTAATCCAGCCAAGCCTCCCATGCTCCCTGCTGGCTGACCGCGAGCAGGTGGCGGTAGTAGTCCCGGCGGGTGCGCTCGAAGTACGCCGAGAGGTACAGCAGCGGCTGGTCCAGCAGTCCTTCAGAGCACAGCATGAGCGAGATCAGGAGCCGGCCGACGCGCCCGTTCCCGTCCAGGAACGGGTGGATCGCCTCGAACTGATAGTGGACGAGCGCGATGCGGACGAGCGCCGGGAGGTCCCCCGGCTGATGGAGGAACTTCTCCAGCGCGTGGAGGCACTCCATCATGTCAGGGCCGGGGGGAGGCGGCACGTAGGTGGCATCCTCGATCGCGGCGCTGGCGCCGATGTGGACCTGCTGCCGGCGGAACTGCCCGGGCGACTTTGAATCGCCGCGCACGCCGGTCATCAGGCGCTCATGCAACTCCCGGATGAGCCGCAGGCTCAGGGGGAAGTCCTGCAGGCGCCGGAGTGCGTACTCCAGGGCCCGGACGTAGTTCCGCACCTCGATGACATCAGGCACGCGCGGCGGCCGGGCAGGGGTTTCCTCCTGCGCTTCGAACAGCAGCAGATCGAAGAGCGTGGCGTGGGTGCCCTCGATGCGGCTGGAGAGAACCGCCTCGCGCCGCACAAACGGCCGGATGAGCAGGTGCGGATTGGGGATGTTGCGGGCCGTGCCGCCAAGGTGCGCGAGCGCGTGCATGGCCTGGCCGAAGCGCGTGGCGAGCTGCCAGTCCAGCGTCAGCGGCGGCGGAAGGTCCTTTGGCCGGAAGGCCAGAATCCCCTGGGGGGTGCGGACGAGCGTGCCCCAGCGGTTTTCGGTGAAGTCCTGAGTCCTCATTGTTCGTCCTTGCGATACTTTGCTGTGACTGCCGCGCTCCTTGTGATACTTTTTCGGTCCAAAGTATCTCAAGTCAAGCCCAATGATACCTTCTGAACAACAGCCCTGTCATTGTGATACTTTCTGGCGGAAAAGTATCCTTGAGGGCCGGTGACGCGGACGGACGCGAAGGAGGTGGGCCCAAGGGCCCGAGGGGCGTAGTGCTACCTTGTTTGCATGGCCACATCCGTTATGATACTTTTTGGCTACAAAGTATCATAGACTAACGGTAGGCACTAAGAAGGGGGAGGAAGCGGCAGGCTTCCTCCCCCTGTTGATTTGATGACCGGGATGTTGGGCAGGCAGGTGTTACTTGCGGGCCTTGGCGGGCTCCTCTTCCTTCTTTTCGGCCTTGCCGGCGGAGATGCCCTCGACCTTTTCGGCCTCGTAGGGGAGGACCTTCCAGAAGTGCTTCACTTCCTCGTCCCAGTTTTCGAGGATGCGCTTGCCGATGCCGGAGTCGGTCTTCTCGACGTGGGCGGCGATCATTACCTTGAGGGTGTGGAGGTCGGCCTCCTCGGTGAGGCGGTGAAGGCCGACGAGTTCGGGGTTGTAGCGCTGCTCGAAGAGCTTCTCGCGGTCGTACACGTAGGCGGTGCCACCGGTCATGCCCGCGGCGAAGTTCCGGCCGACGGTGCCGAGGATGACGGCGAGGCCGCCGGTCATGTACTCGCAGCCGTGTTCGCCGACGCCTTCGACGACGGCCTTGGCGCCGGAATTCCGGACGGCGAAGCGCTCGCCAGCGCGGCCGCGCAGGAAGAGCATGCCGTCCGTGGCACCGTATAGACACGTGTTGCCGGCGATGACGTTCTCCTCCGGCTTGTAGGTGGCGCGGGGGGATGGATAGACAACGATTTCGCCGCCAGCCATGGATTTGCCGACGTAGTCATTGGCCTCGCCGATGAGGCGGAGCTTCATGCCGTGGACACAGAAGGCGCCGAAGCTCTGCCCGGCGGTGCCGGTGAAGGTGACCTCGATTTCGCCATCGCCGAGGCCTGTGTTGCCGTGGAGGAAGGCGATCTCGCCGGCGAGTTTGCCGCCGACGGTGCGGTCGGTGTTGGTGATCTCCAGGTGCGTGGAGAAGTGCCCCTGGCGGTGAACGAGGACGTTATGGGCGTCCTGGATGAGGGTATCGTCGAGCGTGCCCTGTGAGTGGACGCTGTTGTTGCGGGCGCGGATGCGGCGGTGGGAGCGCTTCCGCTCGGGATCGACGAGCGCGAGCATGGGGGAGAGGTCGAGCGTGGCGCTGCGGGCGCAGTCGGGCCTGCGGATCTGGCGGAGCATGTCCGCGCGGCCGACGAGTTCGTTGAGGTTGTCGTAGCCGAGCTGGGCCATGATCTCGCGGATTTCCTCCGCGACGAACTGGAAGTAGGCCACGAGCTGATCGGCGTTGCCGGTGTATTTGTCGCGCAGTTCGCGCTTTTGCGAGGCGATGCCGACGGGGCAGGTGTTCAGGTGGCACTGGCGGGCCATGACGCAGCCGGTGGCGACGAGCGCTGCGGTGCCGAAGACGTATTCTTCGGCGCCAAGGAGCGTGGCGACAACGATATCGCGGCCGGTGCGCAGTCCGCCGTCGGTGCGAAGGATGACGTGCCCGCGCATGTTGTTGAGCACGAGGACCTGGTGGGCTTCGGCGAGGCCGAGTTCCCATGCCGAGCCTGCGTGCTTGATGCTGGAGAGCGGCGAAGCGCCGGTGCCGCCTTCGTGGCCGGAGATATGGATGCTGTCGGCTGCGGCCTTGGCGACGCCGGCCGCGATGGTGCCGACGCCGGCTTCGGCGACGAGCTTGACGCAGACGCGGGCGCGCGGGTTGACCGTCTTGAGGTCGGCGATGAGCTGCGCAAGGTCCTCGATCGAGTAGATGTCGTGGTGCGGCGGCGGGCTGATGAGGGTGACGCCGGGGACGCTGTGGCGGACGGCGGCGATTTCCGCGGAAACCTTGTGACCGGGGAGCTGGCCGCCCTCGCCGGGCTTGCTGCCCTGGGCCATCTTGATCTCGAAGACCTTCGCGCTGGCGAGGTATTCGGGAGTGACGCCGAAGCGGCCCGAGGCGATCTGCTTGATCGCGCTGTTCCTGGAATCGCCGTTGGGCATGGGTGTATAGCGGCGCGGGTCCTCGCCACCTTCGCCGCTGTTGGACTTGCCGCCGATGCGGTTCATGGCGATGGCGAGCGTTTCGTGGGATTCGAGCGAGAGGGCGCCGAAGCTCATGGCAGCGGTACAGAACCGCTTCATGATGGACTCGATGGGCTCGACGTCCTCGAGTTCGATGGGCTCACGGTCGCTGTGCAGGTCGAGAATGTCGCGAAGCGAGGTGGGGGGCTGTTTGTTTACCAGGTCGCGGAAGGTTTTGTACTCCTCCTCGCCGCGGTTCTTGATGGATTTGTGCAGGGCCTTCACCACCTTGGGGTTGTAGGCGTGGTGTTCGCCCTTGGACTTGAAGGTGTATAGTCCCTCGTTGGGGAGGCGCTGGTCCTCCTCGCTCTCCATGGCGGCCTTGTGAAAGTCCGTATAATTTTCGCATATTTCACGCAGTCCGACGCCGGAGACGGTGGAGGGGGTGCCGGTGAAGGCGCGCTCGATGAGCGCCTGGTCGAGGCCGATGGCCTCGAATATCTGGGCGCCTACGTAGCTGCCAAGCGTGGAGATGCCCATCTTGGACATGATCTTCTTGAGCCCCTCGTCCATGGCACGGACGAAGTTTTCCGTGCACTGCTGCGCGTCGAGGCCATCGAGCAGATCGGGCGTTTTTTCGATGATGCGGTTGATTTCCTCGTACACGATGTACGGATAGACGGCGGAGGCGCCGTAGCCGAGAAGCGTGGCGAAGTGGTGCGTATCGCGGCATTCACCGGTTTCGCAGACGATGGAGCAGTCGAGACGCTTGCCGGCGCGGATGAGGTGGTGGTGGAGCGCACCGACGGCGAGGAGGGAGGGCACCGGTGCGCGCTTGACGCCGACGTTCCGGTCGCTCAGGAGGAGGATGGTCTTTCCTTCGGCGATGAGTTCCTCTCCGCGCCGGCAGATCGCCTGGAGCGCCTCGTCGAGTGCGGTCTCGCCGCCGTCCGCTTCGAAGGTGGCGTCTATACGGCCGCTTTCGATGCCGGGCCGGCCGGGCTCCTCGATCCAGCGTATCTCCGCGGGAGTGAGCATCGGGGAGGACAGGCGGAGCAGGCGGGCGTGTTCGGGGCTTTCCTCGAACAGGGAGCCGCGCCTGCCGAGGTTCACGAACAGCGACATCACGGCGGATTCGCGGATCGGGTCGATGGGAGGGTTGGTGACCTGGGCGAAGCGCTGCTTGAAGAAGTGATGCACGGGCTTGGCGCGGTTGCTGAGGACGGCCAGGGGCGTGTCGTCGCCCATCGAGCCGATGGCTTCCTTGCCGCTCTTGAACATGGAGAAGAGGACGCGGCGGACGTCCTCATGGGTATAGCCGTATATCTTCTGGCGCGTGACGAGGGAGAGCGCGTCCTCCGGCGGGGCGGGGATGCCGTCGCCGGATTCGAAGCTCTTTTGCAGCAGGGCTTTGCGCTCGGGGATTTCGACCATGTGCTCGGCGATCCAGTCGCCGTAGGGCTGACGGGCGCCGAGTTCGCTCTTGATTTCCCCATCCTTGATAACGCGGCGTTCTTCGGTATCGACGGCGATCATGCGGCCGGGGCCAAGCCGGCCCTTTTCGACCACGTCCTCGTCCGGCAGGTTGAGGATACCGACCTCGGAGCCGAAGACGATGTGGTTGTTGCGGGTGATCTTGTAGCGGGCGGGGCGGAGGCCGTTGCGGTCGAGCGTGGCGCCGACGACGCGGCCGTCGGTGAAGGCGATTGCGGCGGGGCCGTCCCACGGCTCCATCAGGCAGCTATTGTATTTGTAGAGGGCGCGATGGTCTTCGGGCACCTCGGGGTTATGCTCCCATGCGGGAGGAAGAAGCATGGGCACGGCCTGAAGGATGGAGCGGCCGGAGAGGGCGATGGCCTCCAGGGAATTGTCCAGCGCGGCGGAGTCGGACCCGCCGGCCTGGATGATCGGCATGATCTTCCGGAGGCTGCCGGAGCTGGCGTCCTTGAGGATGCGCTGTTCGTGGGCGCGGAGCCAGTTGCGGTTCCCTTGCAGGGTGTTGATCTCGCCGTTGTGGCAGACCATGTGGAAGGGCTGGGCGAGGCGCCACTGGGGGAAGGTGTTGGTGGAGTAGCGCTGGTGGAGGACGGCCAGGGCGGACTCGTAGAGCGGGGACTTGAGGTCGCGGTAGAAGGTGGGGAGCTGCGGGGCGACGAACATGCCCTTGTAACAAACGGTGCGGCTGCTCATCGAGCAGATGTAGAAGTCCGGAATGCGGCGCCGGAGGATGGAGCCTTCGATTACCTTGCGGCAGAGGTAGATGGTGCGTTCGAAGTCCTGGACGCCCATGGTTTCGGGCCGGCCGAAGAGCACCTGCTCGATGACGGGGCGCGTGTCGTCCGCCTTGTCGCCGATGGCGGTTCGGTCCACGGGGACGCGGCGCCAGCCGAAGAAACGCAGCTCGTAGTGTTCGAGCGCCTCTTCGACGATGAGCCGGCACTTTTCGCGGGCGAGTTCGTCTTCGCGTGGGAAGAAGACCATGCCGACGCCGAGGTCCTGATTGCGGTCGAGCCGGACATTCCACTTCTCGAGGTCGCGGCGGAAGAGCTTGTAGGGTATCTGGGTCAGCAGGCCCGCGCCGTCGCCGGTCTTGGCGTCCATATCGATGGCGCCGCGGTGGGTGAGATTGATGACAGCTTTCTGGGCGAGCTGGATGATGGCGTGCGAGCGGGACCCCGAGATATCGGCGCAGAAGCCGATGCCACATGCGTCGCGTTCGTCGGCGTGGCGGTACAGGCCCTGTTCGGCGGGTAGTCCGTCGATTGTGTTTTGCAGGCGCATAGGGGGTGAGTCCTCTTCGAGTCGTAATGGACGGGAAGGGTGAAGGCGATTTCCGCCACCCGTCGAGGGAAAATCGGCGCTTTGCGGGGCTTTTGGACGGTGCCACGAGTGCTCCAAAACCCGGGCTTTGGGGTTTCCCGAGGGGTCATTTTGGAGCAAAAAAGACAGGGTGGCGGGTGGTGGGAAGGCTACACTTCGACGTGCTTCATCAGCGAGAAGACATCCTTGTCGCCGCGGCCGGACATGCAGACCACCACGAGTGAGTCCTGTGGCAGGCCGGGCGCCAGTTTGTGGAGCTGGGCGATGGCGTGGGCGGTCTCGAGAGCCGGGAGGATGCCTTCGAGTTCTGCCGTCTTGCGCAGGGCGGCAAGGGCCTCCTCGTCGGTGATGCTGGTGTAGGTGGCGCGGCCGGACTGGTGGTAGTAGCTGTGCTCGGGGCCGACGCCGGGGTAGTCGAGGCCGGCGCTGATGCTGTGGGCCGGGGTGATCTGGCCGTCGGGGGTCTGGAGGACGTAGCTCTTGCTGCCCTGGAAGATGCCCACTTTCGCCGTTGTGATCGTTGCTGCGTGCTGGCCGGAGGCGATGCCTTTGCCCTCGGCCTCGACGCCGTGAAGGCGCACGGCAGCGTCGTTGAAGAAAGGATGGAACATGCCGAGGCTGTTGCTGCCGCCGCCAACGCAGGCCAGGATGTCGGTGGGGAGGCGGTTTTCCTTCGCGAGAATCTGCTCGCGGGTTTCGTTGCCGATGACCGTCTGGAAGTCCCGGACCATCATGGGGAAGGGGTGCGGGCCCACGCAGCTCCCGATGATGTAGTGCGTCTCGCCGCAGGTGGAGAGCCATTCGCGCATGGCTTCGTTGGTGGCATCCTTGAGTGTCGCGGTGCCGCTAGTGACCGGAACGACCTCCGCGCCCATCAGCTTCATGCGGAAGACGTTGAGCGCCTGACGTTCGGTGTCCTCCTTGCCCATGTACACGGTGCACTGCAGGCCGAAGAGCGCACAGGCGGTGGCGGTGGCGACGCCGTGCTGGCCCGCGCCGGTCTCCGCGATGATGCGCTTTTTGCCGAGCCGGCGGGCGAGGAGCACCTGCCCGAGGGTGTTGTTGAGTTTGTGGGCGCCGGTGTGGAGCAGGTCCTCGCGCTTGAAGTAAACGCGCAGGTGGCCGCCGAGGAATTCTTCGGTGCGGCGGGCACGGGTGAGCGGCGTGGGACGCCCGGCGTACTCGCGGAGCAGCTCGTCGAGTTCGCGGTGAAAGCTCTCGTCCTGCCAGACGCTGCGGTACTCCTGGTCGAGGTCCAGGAGCGTCTGCATGAGCGTCTCGGGAACGTAGCGCCCGCCGAAAGGGCCGAAGTGGCCGGAGGAGTCAGGGCGTTGAGCGGCGGGGGCGGTGGGCGGAGTGACCGGGGTCATGGGGGAGAGTGGTTCCTTGCCTTTATAGCGTGTGGGGGGGGCGCGCTGGGCCAGAAACGCGCCAACAGGGAAGTGTAGGCGCCCGGCGGCGGCGCTGGCAAGCGCCGATGGGGCGGGGCGGGCGGGAGCTTGCTGCCGCCCCATGCCTGTTGGCCAGCCGGAGAGGGCGCGCGGGCAAGCCCGCGGCGCGAAAGCGGTGGCAAGCCGCGCGCACTCCAAGAGTAAGGGGCACTCCCGGCGGGAAGGCCCGGTAACAAGGCTGAGATGCGCCCGCCTAGAGGCCCTCTGCGGCGCGGGCGGCGAGCTGCTCCAGGAGTTCGCGAGCGCGGTCCATGGCCTCGCGGTCCGAATCGCAAAGGCTGCGGATTTCGTATAGACGCTCGATGCCGTCGAGCCGTTCCACCTCCGATTTTCCCGCGAAGGCCCAGACGGGTACGCCGGCCTCACCGGCGCGGCGGACGACCCCGGCGATGGTTTTGCCGCGCATGGTCTGGCTGTCTATCCTGCCTTCTCCGGTGAGGACGAGGCTGGCTTCGCGGGTCCTTTCGGAGAAGCGGAGGGCGTCCAGAACAAGGTTGATTCCGGAGACCAGCTCCGCCCCGCAGAGCGTTTGCAGGGCGAACCCGAGTCCGCCGGCCGCTCCGGCGCCGGGGACGGTGGAGTAGTCCTGCCCGACGGCCGCTTCGACCGCGCGCGCCCAAGTATGGAGCCCGGCGTCGAGACGCCGAACGATGTCCGGCGTGGCGCCCTTCTGCGGGCCGTACACGTGCGCGGCGCCTTCCGGGCCGGTGAGAGGGTTGTCCACGTCGCAGGCGACGCGGATGCGCGCCTCGCGCAAGGCCGGGTGGACCGCCGTCCCGTCCACGCGGGCGATATTCTCAAGGTCCTGGCCACTGGCGGGAGTGGCGAACACGCTGCCATCCCGGCGCAGGAGGCGAAACCCGAGCGCCTGGGCCATTCCGGCGCCCCCGTCGTTGGTGGCGGAGCCGCCGATGCCGAGCAGGATCGTGCGCGCGCCAGCTTCCAGGGCGGCACGGAGGAGTTCCCCGGTGCCGAAGGTGCTGGTGTGCAGGGGGTTGCGCCGGTCTTCGGGGACAAGCATGAGGCCGGAGGCGGCGGCCATTTCGACAAGGGCGGTGTCTCCCCCGCCGAGGAGAGCCCAACGGGCCTCCACGGGGCTGCCAAGGGGCCCGGCAACGCGGGTGGTGCGCCATTCGCCGCCGAGCGCCGCCATGAGGGCTTCGACGGTGCCCTCGCCGCCGTCGGCGAGGGGCAGGGCGGTGATCTCATCCCCGGGACGGGCGCGTTGCCACCCGCGGGAGAGGGCCTCGGCGGCCTGCGGCGCGGTGAGGGAACCTTTGAAACTGTCCGGCGCGATGAGCACCCGCATGGGCGCCTCCTCTCGTCCTGGCAGGTCACGGGAAGATCAACCACCCTGCCCCCGCCCGGCGAGGAATCCATCCGCCGGCCCGGACCGGAAGGGCAAGCGGGGCTCGCCGGAGGTCGGCGATTGTGTTCGTTTACGGTCATGTGAAAGGCCCGGGGAGTGCTCCCCGGGCCCTTGATTGTGCGGCCAGCTTGGCTGGCCATGTATCCCTCCCGGTAGTTGGGAGGAGCGGAGGGATCACGCCAGTGACCCTGTCCGCACCCCTCCAGACAGCCGATAAGTAGCTATCTGTTTGCGCACGAAGTGCTTGCAGCGCCAATACCTTTTCGCGGAAAGCGTGTGAGTACCAGTGAGCGGTAGGGAAGCACTCACTTACCAAAGAGAGCGCCGTGAATACCTCAAAGAAAAGAACTTACGACGCATGGACAAGATTTCTGGCCTGGTTGGAAAGAGAGAGGCCACGGCTCACCGCGCCGCGCGAACTCGTGTCTGAAGTATTGAAAACAGGGGACTTGGGGGCGGACCCCGCGCGCCTGCAGGAAAAAGTCTGGCTCGAGAAAAGTGGCGATCGTGAAACAGCAAGGCGGCGGCGACACGACTCGTATCGGCAGACGCTTGTGAGCCTGCGCCGCGCCCTCGACGAGTACAATCGCCTCGGGCTGGGCTGGCCGGCTTTTCCAAGGCTTCGGACCGAGGGCGGTGTTTTCCGCCTCTCAATGGGCGTCCGCCCTGGAGTTCTTCTCGAGCACAACCCACACGTGCTGGCCTGCGGTGAGGTGATGATGGCGCGCTTTGTGGAGGGCGGGATCGACTCGCGGGAGCGGGCGGAGAGCCTGATGGATTTCCTGTTGGGGGTACTGCCGCCGCTGTGCCCCGCTCGCCAGGCCACCGAAGGACTTCACGACTGGCGGTCGGACCGGCTGGTCCGGCGCGGCATGGCGGAGGACGTGCTGCGGACTCTGACGCCGGCGATGGCTTACCTTCAGAAGAAAGCGCCGGGGATGAAGGCTGCCATAGCCATGCGTGCCCAGACGCTCAACTCGGTGGGCCTTTCCAGGATGATCGAACGTCTGGACGTTCCACGGATCAGGCGGCCACCCCCCTTCAATGCCGAGGCGGCATTCCGGCTCTGGAAAGCGTCACTTCGGGCGAGCTGCCACCTGGTGCCACGCATAGGCGACCTTGCCGGGACAATCCGCGCGACGGGGGAGCGGTTCCGGGAGAGGGGGAGGCTGGAGGATGCCCGCCAGCTCGAGACCTGGGTTTTGCACCGTGAAATCTCCGAGCGTTACCGTGCGGGGGACCTGGCGGGGATAAGGGGAATCGCGGAGCGGTTGAAAGGCGAGGTGGCGGCAATTCCGCCGGACGATCTGCGCGTGGGCGCGACCGGCATGCAACACGCCCTGTATATGGCCCGGATGCACGTGGACCCGGACCCGGTGGCAGTGGCCTCGGATTTGCGCGCGCTGGAGGGCCATTGCCTGGGCGCGGGGAACCTGCTGCTGGCCTCGCGCTTGAGGAGCTACCGGGTGCACCTCCTTCTCCGGATCGGACGGGAGGAGGAGGCGCGGTCCATTTCACTGGGCAACGTGGCGACGCG
>SLMS01000161.1 GCA_007133495.1 Candidatus Sumerlaeota bacterium
CAGGCTTTTTTTTCGGAACCAATCCCGCCGCAAAACAGCCAGCCCCAAACACCAAACAGAGCCGCACCGCCGCAGCGGCGCGCGATAAGCCCCAGAGACACACCCGCCGTCAAGGGCGAAGTGGAGGGGCATGAGGAGTGGCCAGTGGTTGGTGGCCAGCGGCGGGCGGGGCGGGAGGGCGCAGCGGAAAACGGGACGGGAGAGCAGCCCCGGCAATGCCGATCAGGAGATCGGCGCTCCCAGGGGGAGAGCATCCGGGCAAACACAGCAACTACGCACGGCCAGCCATGCCCACCACGAGCCCAGTCCACGCCATGTACACCGTCCACCCGATCCACGCCACGCACGCCGCCCACAATGCAAACCACGTCCGCTCGGTCCACAACGTCCACCCAGTCCACGGTGTCCACACCGTCCACAGAGGTGGACGAGACCGCACCACCTGACCGCAGCCGCGTCACAAAAGACCGCAACCACCCAGCCAAAGACGGGGCGGCCAGCCAACCCCGGCAATGCCGATCGGGAGATCGGCGCTCCCAGGGGTTATGAAAAACCCCGGCGGTGGTGTGTGGGCCACGGCCGGGGTTGGGTTGTGCTGCGGGTGGTTGTCAGGCGGCCAAGGTGGGCCGGCTGACGGGGTCAGTCGAGGTCAAAGCGATCGAGGTTCATGACCTTGGCCCATGCGGCGACGAAGTCTTGGACGAACTTTTCCTTGGCGTCGTCGCATGCATAGACCTCGCAGAGGGCGCGGAGCTGGGAGTTGGAGCCGAAGACGAGGTCCACGGGGGTGGCTGTCCACTTGGTTTCGCCGGTCTTGCTGTCCTTCCCCTCGTAGGGCTGCTCAGGCGCCGTGGGTGCTGTCCACTCGATGTCCAGGTCGAGCAGGTTGCGGAAGAAGTCGTTGGTGAGGGTCTCCGGCCGGTCGGTGAAGACGCCGTGCTTGAGCCGGCCGGTGTTGGCGTTGAGGACGCGCAGGCCACCGACGAGGGCGGTCATTTCGGGCGCGGTGAGGGTGAGGAGCTGCGCCCGGTCCACGAGCAGGTGTTCGGGGCGTTTCTTGACTCCCCTGCGGACGTAGTTGCGGAAGCCGTCTGCTGCCGGTTCGAGCGGGGTGAAGGATTCGACGTCGGTCTGCTCCTGCGTTGCGTCGGTGCGGCCAGGGGCAAAGGGCACCTTGACGTCATGCCCGGCCTTTTTCGCGGCCTGCTCGACGGCGGCGCATCCGCCAAGGACGATGACGTCGGCGAGGGAGACCTTTTTGCCGTCGCCGAGCGATTTGTTGAAGTCTTGCTGGACGGCTTCGAGTTTCTGGAGGGCCTTGTCGAGTTCGGCGGGGTCGTTGGCTTCCCAGTACCGTTGCGGGGCGAGGCGGATGCGGGCCCCGTTGGCGCCGCCGCGCTTGTCGCTGCCACGGAAGGTCGAAGCGGATGCCCAGGCGGTGGAGACAAGCTGGGCGATGGAGAGCCCGGAGTCGAGTATCCTCCCTTTGAGGGCGGCGATGTCCTTCTCGTCGATCAACTTGTGGTCGACCTCGGGGACGGGGTCCTGCCAGATAAGGGTTTCTTCGGGGACGAGCGGCCCGAGGTAGCGCACCTTCGGCCCCATGTCGCGGTGGGTGAGCTTGTACCACGCCCTGGCGAAGGCGTCCGCGAATTCATCGGGGTTTTCGTGGAAGCGCTTGGAGATGGGGGCGTATATGGGGTCGACCTTCAGGGAGATGTCGGTGGTGGCCATCATGGGGGCGTGCTTCTTGGAGGGGTCGTGGGCGTCGGGGACAGTGCCCTCTCCGGCGCCGCCTTTGGGCTTCCACTGATAGGCGCCTGCGGGGCTCTTGGTGAGTTCCCATTCGTAGCCGAAGAGGGTGTCGAAGAAGCTGTGGTCCCATTTTGTGGGCGTGGGGGTCCATGCGCCTTCGAGGCCGCTGGTGATGGTGTCGGAGCCTTTGCCGCTGCCGTAGGTGCTCTTCCAGCCGAGGCCCTGCTCTTCGTGGCCGGCGGCTTCGGGTTCCGGGCCAACGTGGGCGGGGTCAGCGGCGCCGTGGGTCTTGCCGAAGGTGTGCCCCCCGGCGATGAGGGCGACGGTTTCCTCGTCGTTCATGGCCATGCGGGAGAAGGTCTCCCGGATATCGCGTGCGGCGGCGATGGGGTCGGGGTTGCCGTTGGGGCCTTCGGGGTTCACGTAGATGAGGCCCATCTGGACGGCGGCGAGGGGGTTGGCGAGTTCGCGGTCGCCGCTGTAGCGCTTGTCCCCAAGCCATTCTGCCTCGGGACCCCAGTCAATGTCCTCCAGGGGTTCCCATACGTCCTCGCGTCCGCCGCCAAAGCCGAAGGTCTTGAAGCCCATGGATTCGAGGGCGGCGTTGCCGGCCAGGATCATGAGGTCGGCCCAGGAGAGCTTGCGGCCGTACTTCTGTTTGATGGGCCAGAGGAGGCGGCGCGCCTTGTCGAGGTTTGCGTTGTCGGGCCAGCTATTGAGGGGGGCGAATCGCTGCGCCCCGGTGGAGCCGCCACCGCGACCGTCGGAAATGCGGTAGGTGCCGGCGCTGTGCCACGCCATGCGGATCATGAGCGGGCCGTAGTGGCCGTAGTCGGCGGGCCACCAGTCCTGCGAGTTGGTCATCAGGTCATGGAGGTCTTTCCTGACGGCTTCGATATCGAGGCTCTTGAATTCCTCGGCGTAGTCGAAGTCCTCGCCCATGGGGTCGGATTTTGAGGAGTGTTGGTGGAGGATGCTGAGGTCCAACTGGTCGGGCCACCAGTCGAGGTTGGACATTTTCTTCACTGCGGTTGTGTGTCCGGTGACGGGGCACTTGCCGGCGCTTTCGTGGTTCTGCTCGTTCGCCATAGTTTCCGATTTCCCTCTCGGTAGTTTGTTGCCCGAGCCGAAATGAGCAACTTGCGGACCGTGTCAAAAGCGAGACATTCTTGGGCAAACAGGCTAGCCGCAGTGCATTCCGCCACCGCTGGCCGTGTGGATCGCGTCCGGCACGGTGGTGGGCGGGTTCGGCCCGGGGGCGGCAAATGAGTGGCGGACAGCCGCGGAGTCGTAAAGGGGAATCAGCAGCCGCTTCCCCAGTGGGTGAGGACGTCCATGAGGTGTGAATGGCCGATGGTTTCTCCGGTGTCCTTGTCCACCAGGCCCCAGTTTTCGAGGACGTGAATGAAGTCCTCCATGCCGACGCAGCCGTTGCGGGTGAGGTCGCCGGGAGATGGTTCGGGACGGGGGCCGGGGGATGGTTCGGGGCCGGGGATGGTGAACTCCTGAACCTGGACGGTCTGGCCCCAGCAGCGGAAGACGAAGCGATAGTCGCCGGGACGGAACTGGCCGAGGTCGTAGGTGTGTTCGCGGGGCGTCAGGACAGGGAGGCCGGGGCCGTGAAGGAGGACTGTCTTGGCGTCCACCTCGAGTCCCGGGCGGCCCCAGTCACGTACCTTGTGGTTGCTGGAGGGCGCCATGACGGTGACGTGAGCGCGGGCATGGCCGTCGCGGGTTTCGACGCGTATGGTCACGGCGTCCCGGCGGGGCAGCCAGCGGCTCCAGGCCGGCTCGCCATCATCGTCCGGTGGCCGGGGGACGTGGAACCGGTGTGTTTTGATGTCCTTTCCCCAGCAGGCGAAGGTGAAGCGGTAGTCGCCGGGGCGAAGATGCCCGAGATCGTAGGTGTGTTCACGGGGGGTGACGACGGGGAGACCCGGCCCATGATACACGATGGACTTTGCATCAACCCGGAGCCCCGGGCGGCCCCAATCGCGGATATGGTGATTGCTTGAGGGGGCCATGACGGTGACGTGGGCGCGGGTGCGGCCTTCGCGCGTTACGGTGCGGATGGTGACGGTGTCGGGGTCGGGGAGCCAGCGGCTCCATTCCGCGTTCGCGTCGCCGGTTGCGGGGTCGCGTTCTGCTGCGAGGTGGGGCACCGGGGCCGAAATCAGCACGAACAGGGCTACGATGCAGCCCAGCCAGCCGCTGTGTGGAAAGAGGGGATTGCGCATTTTCCGACCTCCGTGCCGGAGCCAATGGATTGTGGCCAAGGTGGGACACGGGGGCGGTACGGTCAAGCGGAAGTGGCGGGTACAAGGAGGACGTTTCCGTTCTCCGATTCCGGTCGTCCAATTGGCTGCGACCGCCTGCCGGGGTCGTGGGTTCCAGTTACCGGTGGTGTCGCTTCGCTCAACCACCGGCTACCATCTTGGACCCCTTGGCGGGGTCCTCGGAGCAGAGGACAGGCCTGCCTCTGA
>SLMS01000059.1 GCA_007133495.1 Candidatus Sumerlaeota bacterium
GAGGCGCTCGGCCTCGCGCAGGCCCCGGCAGTATTCGGCAAGCCCGCCGGGTGATTCGATGTGGATGTATTCGCCGGTGGCAGGCGCTTCGTGGGGGGAAGTGCTCATGGGTTCTGGAGTGAGGTAAGGATGACGGTGAAGACGAGGTCCTGTTCGCCGGGGATGGTGGGCGGGTTGCCGCGGGCTCCGTAGCCAAGCTGCCAGGGGACGTGGATGCGGCGTTCCTCGCCGAGCCTCATGCCGCGGATGCCGCGGTCGTAGCCTTCGATGGCCTGACCGGAGCCAACGACGAGGCGGAAGTCGCCGGACCAGACGTGGGTGCCGTCAGGCAGGGTGAGGACAGTGTCGATGACGGCCTGGCTGCCGGGTTCGATGACCTCGGCGCCCTCGCCTTCGGTGAGGATTTCGTAGCTGAGGCCGTCACCGAGGTCCACGAGGCCGTTTTCGGCGTCGGGCTCCTCGATGGGTTCTTCGGGCAGTTCAGGTGCCTCGGGCCCTGGAGGGGCCGGGGGGTCCTGCTCGGGGACCTCCTCGGGCTCGACGTCAGTGAGGGGGTCGGGCGGTTCGGGCGGCGGTTCCTGAGCGCAGGCCTGAAGGCCGGCGAGCAGGGTGACGGCGAGGAGGACTCCGAGGGTCTTGGTTATCATGTCAAGTGCTCCACATTGCTTTCGTTTGATTTTTGGGTCACTTTCGTGCCAAGGGTGATCATTTCTCCGCGATGCTGCCATCCGTCGTGCAGGACTTTGTCGGGGTCGGAATCGGATGGGAAGCGGTAAGTCCTTACGGGAACGGGGGGTAGTTCTTCGGTGGCGAAGGGCCAAGGGGCGATTTCGACTTCCCATTCACCGGTGCGGCAACCGTGGACAGGGTGCGGGGTTTCGCCGGGGCCGTAAAGGCAAAGGTCCAGAGGCTCCTCCCAGCCGACGAGGGCGAGGAGGGAGGCGGCGTCGCTGAAAAAGAGGGCGCGGAAGGATTGCACGAGACAGGTGCGGGAGTCTTCCCGGTCCATCCCGGGCCATGCCTGCCGGCGGAAGGCGTTGGCCATGGCGTGGAAGGTGGCGGCGGTGCCCTGGTCGTGGAGGCTCAGTAGGTGGGCGGCGTGGCGGGCGACCATGGCGGCGGCTCCGGCGCCTGCGCGGGCGCAGGCCTCGGCGACGGAGCGTTCCCAGATGCGGAGGTGCTCGGTGCCTTCAATGTTGTCGAAGTTGAGGGGCCAGCCGTCCTCGCCGCGGGCGGGTCTGCGCTCCCAACGCTCCCAGCCGTCGTCGTGATGGCGCGTGGCGGCAACGACCTGGTCGTGCACAACGGGCGGACCGAGGAATTCGCCGCGAAGGTACGACACCAGGATGGCGGAATGCCGGGCGTGCTCCACCTGCGGGATCACGTATATCCAGTCTCCGGCCTTGCGGACGATCACCGGGCGTTCCTCCGGGCGAGCCGGCGCAGGCGCTCAAGGTTGATGCGGTCTTCGGTCATCTCCTTGTCCTTTTCGGTTTCGAGGGACATGGGGACCTTCCTCATGCGGCGGTCGGTGAGGAGCGAGCGGAAGGCCTCGCCGCCAAGGTGACCCTGGCCGATGTGTTCGTGCCGGTCCTTGTGGGAGCCGAGCGGGTGTTTCGAATCGTTGAGGTGCACGGCGCGGAGGTTCTTGAAGCCGACGATCCTGCCGAACTGGGTCATGGTCTTGCGGTAGGCTTCGGGGGTGCGGATGTCGTACCCCGCGGCGAAGATATGGCAGGTGTCGAGGCACACGCCCATGCGGCCGGGCAGGTCGATGGCGGCGAGCAGGTCGCGAAGGTCCTCGAACGGGCCGCCGAGGTTGGTGCCGGTGCCGGCGGTTGTTTCGAGCAGCAGGCGCGTCGGCCCATCCGGCAGGCGGGAGAAGATGCGGTGGGCGCGTTTGGCGATGGTTTCGATGGCGGCATCGCGCCCGGTGCCGAGGTGGGCCCCCGGATGCAGCACGATGCCGGGGAGGTGGAGTTGTTGGCAGCGCCGCAGCTCGTCCTCCAGCGCGGCGATGCTCTTTCGCGCCACGTCCTCTTTCGGCGAGGCGAGGTTGATGAGGTAGCCCGTATGCGCAAAGACGTGCTCCAGCCGGAGCCCCGCGGCTGCGAGTTCTTCCGGGAATCGGCGCGCCTGCTCGCCGGTGATGGGCGGGCCTTCCCAGCGGTTGTTGTTCTTCACGAATATCTGCATGGCGGTGCAGCCGACGGAGGCGGCGCGCGCGGGTGCCCTGTCCACGCCGCCGGCGATGCTCATGTGCGATCCGAGCGGCGGGAGGGTGTCTTTTTTCATCGGCAACTCTTCGCGTAGGGGAGGCGGTCTGGCGCGGGCACAAGGGCCGGGGAAGGCTCGCCGGAGGAGGGGCAGGGCTCAAGGGGTGAATGGGGGCGGGGTCGTTTGGGTGGCCTGCGGCGAAGCATGGTCCTTGCAGTGAACGCCGCACTGGGTTATCCAGCCATCGAAATTCTGGCACCGCCGGAGCTGTGATCCATGATTGCGCACGAGTATTTCGACTTCCCTTCCGCCGGAGCCGAGGCGGGCTTCAGCGAGACCCAAATGCGCGAACTCTTTGACCGCACACTTGCCGAGCATCATGGCGACTGCATGATGGCGGAACTGCGCATGCTACGCACCTGCTCAGCGGTGGCGAAGGGCTACTGCACGGTCGAGGAAGCCATGGCCGCCGGGCCAGGCAGTTCGCCGCGGCCGGACTTCCGCGTGGCGGAGGGGAGGCAAGCGCCCATGCGGATTGCAAGCCTCCGAGACAAATAGATGGAATAAACCGAGATCGAGGAACTCTGGCGGATGGGAAATCCTAGGTATGCTTCGAAGGATGGATGTACAGTGTCTCGGCATAGAGGAGGTTTCGCATCGCTGGAATGATGAATCCATCCGCCTCGCCGGAGAACACCTCCAAGAGAAGATTGATCCGCGAACCTTCGATACGGTCAAGTAGACTTGCACGGTAACGGCAAAGCGACGCCAAGCTAAACGACAAAAGCAATCCCGCTGTCAGTGTTGGCAGCAAGCTCGTGTCGCCAAGGCGCCAACCATATATGATTTTGCTCTGTCCGTAGATCGGGTTGGGGGACTGCTCATCGGAGAATTGCTGACCACCAAAGTTGACGAACTTCAGGGCCATCTCGCTGTGAAATCTCTCCGCGCGTGCTTTGTACCCGGAACTCCATTTGTCTCGCGACAGAAAAGTTCGTTCCGCTTCTCCCTGGCCAACAAGCTGGTAGCGTGTCTGAAGTGATGGCATCGCCGTGTATAATCGCCTCAAGGGAAACCCGCTACGTCCCTTTCTGCACCTTGTGCCTTCCCTCCGACGATGAAGACGGAAGGTGAATTGCGACCTGGCGAGCAGCGTTTTTCCCTCCTTTATTACCCTGACATCAGGCAAGACTTCAAGCAGTTGGGGTTGTATCTGAAAATTGTGGCTGAGTTCGCCACCCAGCATGGGAATCGCAACGAGAAGGTCTTGCAGACTCACCTTTTTCTTTGAGAGAGTGGATTCGGAAATGATCGCGTGGAACAACGCCAGTGCCCCTTTCCGAACTCTGACAACCTCAGAAGACAACAATATTCTATTTAGTTCTCTTGTTGTATCCTCTACCCCGTGTTTCCTATACTGTTCCCACCCAAGTGGCTGATAAATCAGAACCAGTGCCACGGCGAGGTTCAGATAGGTGTAGTATTGAAGGACAGGGCGGACACGTAAGGGCGCAGAACGGCTGACATCGTGAAAAGATAATGCTTGGTCGAGGAATGGGCCAACTTTTTGCGCGCGCTCTCGGGACTCCGCTGCCTTCACCCCATGTCTTCTTTCCAGGAGTTCTTTCAGTGCTGACGGCCGTGCAAGATGTCGGATGTGCGCCACGTGAGCCGCCACCGGCCCCATGCGTGTTCCAATAAAATTCGGGTCTAAGGAAAATCCGTGCATGATCAGGTCGCAAGCCTGCTCGGATCTGCCAAGGTGTGATCGGGCGTGCCCGCCCGCTTAGACTACGCCTCCAGCCGTCCTCAAACATGTCGTTGGACTCTCCCGCAGTAGAACCCAACGAGGAATCATAAAATCTGACGGAGGCAGACGGACGCAACCAAGAACGACCCCGGCAGGGAGCCTCTTGCGCGACGTGATTCGCCGTGTGCTTGCTGCCTTTTGGAGAGCGTCAAGCCTGCGGTTACCCCGTTTTGACGCGGGATTGACGGGCAGGAAGACGGA
>SLMS01000292.1 GCA_007133495.1 Candidatus Sumerlaeota bacterium
CACGAGCGCGAGCGTATCGCCCAGCGCCAGCATCGCCGTCGTGCTGGAGGTCGGCGCCAGGTTCATCGGGCAGGCTTCCCGCTCCACGCGCAGGAGCAGCGCCACGTCCGAATGGCGCACAAGTTCCGACTCGCCGTTGGAGCTTACGGCAATGAGCGGCACTTTAAGGTGCTTGAAAAAGGGAATAATCCGCAGCACCTCCTCCGTCTGTCCGCGGTGCGAGAAGGCAATTGCCACGTCATTGGACGTCACCATCCCGAGGTCTCCATGGAATGCCTCGGCGGGATGCAGGAAAATAGACGGCGTGCCGGTGGAGGAGAGGGTCGCCGCCACCTTGCGTGCGATCAGGCCTGCCTTGCCCATGCCGGTTGTAATAACGCGGCCCGGGCATTCGCGGCAGAGTTCCACAGTGCGCAGGAACGATTCGTCCAGCACCTCTGCCAGGTCGGCCACCGCCTGCGATTCCAGTGTGATGAAATGCCTGGCGCGCTCAAGGAGCCGTTCGTCGTTCATGATTGGCCCGCCACGTGCAGCAATTCGGCTTCCGCTTTCCTGCACCACTGTCCGTCCTCCATTTTTTCGGCAACGGTGGGGTAATGATCGTGCATTTTTCCCAACGGGATCAATCCCATGTTCCCAAGCTGGGGGTAAACGACGATTTTTCCGGCAAGGGTACGTTCCTTCATGGCGTTCAGCCCTTCGATTGCCCCGGCCATTCCGGAAACGGCATCCACGGACGCGTCGGTATCGAGCGCTCCGCGGGTGACCTTGTCCAGCACGATCTTCATGTCCCGGATGTTGGAACCGCTCGTCCCGTAGAGGAAACAGCGCTGCTTCAGGTAGTGGTCAATGTCCAGCTCGTGGCGGACGGGCGAGGGGATGCCCGCGAAGAGATTGATAATCGCGCCCGGAGCGGAACGCTGTATGGATTCCTCCACAAGCTCCGGCACCGGTGCCATCAGGGCGAAATAGCTGAACTCTTCGCCGGCCGGGATCTCCTCTGGCTTGGCCAGGTCCAACCGGACGCCGGCAGTGCGCGCCAGCGGGAGTGTTTTCTTGCGCAACGCCTGGAGGCGCGACTCGTGGTTGTCGGTCGCCAGAATGCGGAGGTCCTTCCTGCCGGAGAAAATGGACCGTATTACATGCATCTGGCCCATCGGTCCTCCGGCACCGATGACCATGATATTGTCCCCATCGCGGATTTCGCCGTTCGGAGGAATCGTGGCGTAACCCTCTGCGGCGCTGTGTCCAGGCGTGCCTACCCAGCGGGTGAGTCCGTAATGTATGCGGCCCACGCCGGTAGAAACGGGTGCGCCGAAGCTCCTGCCGCCAGTGACTATATTCAGAATTCCCTCGCGCGCCAGCTTGCCATTCAGCGCTTCAACCCCCTGCTTCGACGCGCCGAAATAGACAACATCGTCGAAGCCCTCCTCCGGCAGTTCCCCCGCGCCGGCAGCCTCCCCCCCGGACAGTCCTGCCGCCGCCAGTGCCTCCCGTTGCGCGGGTTCAGGGAGTATCGCAATCACCTCCGCCGGCCTGCCTTCCGGGGAGAGCGACTCCGTCAGGCCGCGCACTTGGTGCCCGGGTTCGGCAACGACCAGCAGCCGGCCGGCCGGCTTGATCGTCTGCCGCTCGGCCGTCACGTAGGAATCCTCCACACACGACCACGGCTCCACGAGCGCCACCTGCGACGCGCCCAGCTCCGCATCCACGGGAATCAGATAGAGCTCACCCGTCTTGCGCCCCACCACGACGCGTTCGTCCAGCAGGACATACTCCTGCAGGCCACCCTCGAAATTATAGCCGAACGCGGCGTTGGACTTTTCCGTCGCCACCTCCCGGAAATCCGGCAGCACGAGCACGCGCTGGTCAGGCTTGTAGCTTTCCACCTTCTCGCCGACGGCCACAATGCGCCCGGCCACCTCGTGCCCGAGCACCGTCGGCCGCTCACCGGGAACGTAGCTGGGAATCTCCCGGAGTTCCTCGGCCAGCAGTCCCTCCACCACGCTGCTCTTGCGGGCGTGGGAGGAAAACTGCTTGAGCAGCTTGAGGTCGGAGAAGCAAAGCCCAACCGCCTCGACCTTGAGGAGTACCTGGTGAGGGCCGGGGCGCGGGACGTCCTTGGCGCTGGTGAACTCAAGCTCCTCCGGGCCGGTGAGGAGGACGGCCGTCTGCTTGGCGGGAAGCGGGGATTCACTCATGACTTCCTTCTCCTGTCCCCGGGCTTGGCGGGCAAGCGGGGAGCGCACTCAGCCCCCGCCGTCCGGCTCCTCTCCATTGTTCTGGTACTCATACACGAAAGTGGGCCTCACCCGCGCGCCGGTCACGGGGAGGGCTGCGTTGCCCGGCTGTTCGGCAAAGAGCGGCCCGCGGAGGGTGTAGTGCTCTGCGATCACCTCGTCCATTCCGTCCGGCAACCAGCTATCCCCCCCGCCCACGCGGTGCATGGTGACGACGTAGCGGTAGGCCCCCTCGCGCAGCGGCTGGAGGTAGCGCTCCGGGGTCTCCGGGCCGAGGTAATTGGCTTCACGGATGGCGGAGGCGGACGGCCGGGGGGGCAGTCCGGCGCGGGTGGCCAGGTAGTTTTGCTTGGGGAGGTACACTTCCCCCTCGCGGGCGAGATCGCCAATGCGGTCGAGCAGCCGCTCGCCCCACTCCACCGCCTCGGCGGGAGGAATCTGATTCCCGAACGGGATGCGGACGCGGTTGGCGCGCCGCTCGCCGTCACGCACGGCAACCCAGGTGACCGTGCGGTGGGCGCGCAGACCGTCGGTGACCCACCACGGCAGGGCGCGGGCCTGCTCGGTGGTGAGGTTCGCGGCGGGGCGGTACAGCAACTCGTTGCCGGGACTGAGGCGGAGCGCCAACTCCCGCGTCCCGAACCAGCCCGGTGCAGCAATCAGGAGGAAAGCCAGGCCGCCGGCACATCGCCACTTAGGACCGAGCACCCGCCCGGCCGCGTCGCAAAACCACGCGAAGCCAATCCCCACTGCAATCGCCAACAGCGGCAGCAGCGGCAGCAGGTTGTTCACGTAGCCACCCACCTTCACCCAGCTCAGGACGATGACGTGCTGCGCCAGCAGCAGGACCGCCAGCCACCACGCCCCCGGCAGGACCGTCCGGTGGCGGGCCCAGCGCACGGCCAGCAGCACCAGCGCTCCGGCGAGCAGCGCCGCCGCCACGCGCACCCCGCCGGACCACGTCCCCACGGCAAGGAGCACCATGTCCAGGCTCAGAAGGCCGCCGCGCACCACACCGCCTTCAGGAAGAAAGGCTTCCGCGTGCAGGTGTATAGATACCAGGACGAGCCAGACGGCGAGCGCAGCCACCGCCGATCCGCCCGCGGCCAGGAGCAGTTCCCGCCGCGAGCGCCAGCTCCGTGACCCAAGGTACGCCCACGCTCCCACCGCCGGGATGAGCAGCGGGAAGCCGAGGTGCTGCCACACGTCCTGGACGCTGCGGTTGTATAGATTCTCCGGGATGACGCTGGCGCCGGCCGGCATGTCCAACAGGTAGAACAACACTCCCTGCCACGCCGGGCCGGAGAACACGAGCATCAGGTTCGCCGACACGATGCCCGCGGCCAGCACCGCCAGTGGCAGGGCCAGCGGCCGGTGTACCATCACCCCGCCGCGCGGAAGCAGCCCGGCTTCCGGGTTCCGCCGGCGCAGGGCAAACTCCACCACCTCCCACACAGCCCGTGCTCCCCACGCCAGCATCGGCAGCAGGAGCGCCGTCTGCTTCGCGAAACCGGCCGCCAGCGCCAGCACGAACGACACCATGAGCAGGCCAAAGCCGCTCCCCCTGCGTACAGCAAAATAGACGGACCACATCGCCAGCGCATTCGCCGCCGAATCCACCCTATACAGATCGTACCAGTAGCCCGACATGCGGTAGAAGGCCAGATAGGCGCACGCTCCGGCGAACCCCGCCACCCAGGAACGCGTCCCCTCGCGCACGATCAGCGCCACCGCACCCAGCACCGCCAGTACGGCCAGCAGCGACACCGCCCGGCCCCACCACAGCGGGATCGCTCCCTCGCCCGTGCCGAACCACTGCCAGAGCGTGCCCACCGCCATCGGGTAAAGTGGCGGGTAAAGGTGGGGCACGAAGTCCGTCTCCCCAAACGGCGGGTAGAGCGCCTGCACCGAGCCCTCCTCCACCCAGCGCATCGACGCCAGCGCCATCTCCCCCTCCATCCACTCCAGCTCGAAGGGGTGGGCCATGCGGTTCAGTGAAATCCAGAAGAACTCCGCTGCCGGCAGGGCGACCAGCAGCAGCACGGCCAGCGCGGCCGTACGGGGCATCCACTTGCGGAGGTTGTCTGGCAAAGGCACTGGCCCTGGGTCCCGCTTCGGGGGTCATTCTCCAAAGCGGAAGGTCACCCCTGCCACCCGTCCCGGGGAAACGGAAATCCGCTGGCTGCGCGTGCGATCCCCGCCCATCCGGGCCTGGATGACATGCTCGCCGGCGGGGACATTCGGGATCGCAAAGAACCCGTCCGCCCCGGAAAGGTGAATGCGCTCTTGCCCCTCGACGCGAATCCACCCGTCCACGAAGGGCCGGCCGTCCGGGCCGTAAACCTTCCCGGCCACGTGCCCGTGCCGCGGGGCGCGCATGTGGGCGGGAACCGGCACACGCGCGCGGGTGGGGTAGAGCGACCGCCCAGCCGCGGCCCACTCACGCGGGGAGGCCTCCGAGAAGCTGAAGAACGTGTTTCCTCCCATCCCAAGCGCCCGCTGGATCGCCACGTACCGCACCTGCATGGGGTCGAGCGGCTGCACGTCCCGGCCGTACTTGCCGAGCGCCGAGCCCGGCCAGATCGGCCGGCCGCTGCGGTTGTTGCGCTTCCAGTCACGCACCAGCGTGCCGTAGTTCGGCTCCGGGTCGGGCAGGTCCCAGTATATCTGCGGCATCAGCACGTCCACCACGCCGTAACGGAGCCATTTTTCCGGCTCCACGCCGAACCCGGCCGCGTCGTTGAAGTTCCCGTAGCCGGGCACCCGCCGCCTGTCCGCGATGCCGAACGGCGACACCGACACCAGCAGCGAGGGGTCGTGCGCCTTGATTTCCACGTATAGATCGGACAGGAACCGGGTGAGCTGATCACGCTGCCAGGCCTCGAAGTCCCGGAGGCGATGCGGATTGCCGCGGCCCTCGAAACGCCGCACCGAAACCGGGTCGCGGGACGCGCCGTTGGGGTTGCCCGTCCGGTCGTCCCAATGCAACCCGTCCACACCGTACTTGCGCACGAAAGCCATCACCTGCCGGCGCAGGTAGGCGTTCACCTCCGGGTTTCCGTGGGTCAGCCAGACGTAATCGTCCTCTCCCCACTGGCGCGGGCGGCCCTGTCCGTCATGGATAAGGCCGAGCCGGCGCTGTGGGTTGCTCGCGTCCGCGAAACGGTAGAACGGGTGCGAGCGGTCCTCCGGCGGGCGTTTTGCGCCCGACTGCCAGATGACGCTCAGGTTCATGTACGCATGGAACTCGAGCCCGTGGCGCTTCGCCTCGGCGAGCGCAAACGCCACCGGGTCGAACGACCGCGCGTCGCCCGAAAGCATCGGCGACCACGGCTCCTCCTCGGACGGGTACAGCGTATCCCCCTGCCCGCGTACCTGGAAAACCACCGCGTTGAAGTTCCCCCGCCCGAGCGCCTCCATGCCCTCGCGGAGGCGCTGCTCGATGGCCGCGCGGTTGCCGCCGGCCCACTCGAAGCGCGTCCACCACACCCCGCGCCATTCCGCGCCGGGGAGCTGTCCCCCCGGACGCACGCGGACGATGCGGCGGTTCTGATCCTCGCCGCGCGAGGACGCCGCGCGCACGATAAACGCCACCTCCCGGCCTGGCGGCAGGCCCGTAATGGCCCACTCGTTCCCTTCCACCCGCGCGGCCGGCCGGCCGAAGCTCCACTGCCCGTCGATGGACTGATAGACGTTGTAGTGCACCGATCCACGCTTGTTGTCGTCGGGCGACCGGTCCCAGCGCAACACCGCCGCCCCCGGAGCGGGCAGCGCCTCCTTCAGTCCCTCGAACCGCGGAGCGCCCCACGCCACCCCGGCGCACCACACCATCATCATGATCAAAACCGAACGCCAAGCCATCCTTGCAATCTCCGCATACCGGAATCACGGCGCCCGACAGAACCCACCCCCGCCCACCATGTCAAAAGGGAAGGCTGGGATGGGAAACTTTTGGGCGCATCTCACGAAGTCGCGGCGTGGTGGTTGCGGTCTGTTCCGCCCTTTCAGGGCTTCGGTGCTTTTCGGACGCTTCTACCCAGGGCGTTGCCCTGGGCTGCCATCTCGCGCCCCATTGGGGCTTCTCCCGGTGGCCTGCCGCCGATGGAGGAGCTGTGCCGATCCCCCGTCGGCAACGTCACGGCACCCGTCGGCCGGCCGCCCCTCTGGAGAGGGCCGAAGAGCATCACCTCGGCTCGCATTGAACGGCCCAACGGGCCAAAAGATGACAGCCCCGGGCAACGCCCGGGGAAACCTGGTCCCGTGAGGCGTGACGCCCTGAAAGGGCAGAACGACAACACTGCAAGTCCACCCGGATACAGATGGACCGCATGAGGCCTTGGAGACCGGGACGCACCCGCGAAGCTCTCATCGCCGGGGGGGGTATCACCGGAGGGGCACCTCATCAGCAGGCTCAGGAGTCACGCAGGCCGTTGTGCAGAGTGTTGAAAGTGACCCAGTTGCATGGGAGCAATGAAAGTCAATGACGAGCGGTTTTCACTCCGCACCCTGCCTGGGCAGACCGTTCGCGAAACACCGGGCCCGGCTGTTGTAACACTGTTTTTGTACGATAAAGTCCCCTGCTTTACCGTGCAGCCGGCACTTTATTTGGCCCCGGGCCTCACCTGTGGAAAACCCTGAAATGGGCGTGATTTTTATCTTGCCGGTGTGTGTCTGCCCCCGGTTTGCTCGAACAAACACTCCGGCCCGGGGGACAGCACATGACGGCGGCATTCCAGCGAAAGGTGGCACTGCTCTGCGGCGGCCCGTCCGCGGAGTATGTTGTCTCGCTCACCTCCGCCCGTTGCGTGGCTCATGCGCTGGACCGGCACCGCTACCGCGTCCGTGTCTTCTGCATTCAGGAGGACGGCAACTGGGTCTGCCCGGAGGACGAGTGGACAGCCGCCACCTACCCCTCGCGCATCGAGAAACTCTTCGATCTGCTGGACAACCCCGAGTACTGCCCCAGCGGCTTCTTCAAAATCCGCACCCCGGGCGAAGGTCTCCGCCGCCTCTGCGAGTGGGAACCCCACGTTGCCCTGCCCATCATGCACGGCGCCTTCGGCGAGGACGGCCGCATTCAGGGCCTGCTCGATTTCCTCTGCATTCCCTACGCTGGCAGCGGCGTTCTGGCCAGCGCCCTTGCCATGGACAAGCGCCGCACCTCCAGCTTCCTCGGCGCCCACGGCGTCCGCGTCCCGCGCCACATGGTCCTGCGGGCGGGAGCGCCCCGCGCGCACCGCGATGACCAGCTCGCCGGAGCCGGGGAAATGCTCGGCTGGCCGCTGATCGTCAAGCCGTGCCATTGCGGCTCCAGCATCGCCACCACGATCGCCAGGAGCCCCGAAGAACTCTATCGCGGCGCCACACGCGCCTTCGAAGTGGACGACGAGGTGCTCCTCGAGGAGTTCATCCCCGGCACCGAGGTCACCTGCGCCGTCTTCGACATGGCGGAGAGCTACGGCGGCCGGCTGGTCTGCCCCCCGACGGAAATTCACCCCACCTCCGGAACGCTTTTCGACTTCGACAACAAGTACCGCCCCGGCGGCGCGGAGGAAATCACCCCCGCGCGCCTTCCCGAACCGGTGCTCCACCGCATTCAGACTCTGGCCGAAAAGGCGCACGACCTGCTCGGGTGCTTCGGCATGTCCCGCACCGACATGATTGTCCCGGAGGACGGCGTGCCCGTCTTCCTCGAATTGAACACCATCCCCGGGATGACCTCCACCTCGCTCCTGCCTCAGGGCGCGGCCGAACTCGGCATCAGCATGTCCGCGATGCTGACGGGGCTCATCGAAGGGGTCTTCGAATCGATCATCGAGCGGACCGCCCGCGAAGGAGGATGAACTGAGCAGCGAGTAGCGATTGGCGAGTGATTAGTGGCCAGTGGCTGATGGCCAGCCGGGCGAACTGCACGGACGAGGCCCATGCGCAGGACGAAGCCCGTCCGCAACGGTGAGACCCCCACTCGCACCGACAGAATAATAGACACCGCTGTGGTATCCAGCACGGCGGTCTTCCAGAGGTCTTCAGGGCCGGCAAGCCTGAAGGCAGTTCCCGCCGGAGGAGCAGGACCCTCCGGCGGGAATTGGTATTTGATGCTGACGATCGCATGGCTTGACGATACAGACACGTCAAGAAAGACTCGGGAAGAGCGGCTTCCGCCGGCTCAAGGTGATCTCGCGCCAAGCACCATGACAGCGGGACACCTCCACCCCTCCATCGGTGTTCATCCCCTTCATCTGTGGCTCCATTCAGACCACTGATGCATAGAACAGACACAGACTCAGGGGGACGAGCTCCATGGAGAGTCTATGGGGAGGACTGGGGGCTGGTGGCGGCAAGGAACTGGTAGGGTTCGTTGCCGGGCGCTTTCAGGGAGTCCCTGTGCTGGAGGATGCGCAGGCCGGCGCGCTCGGCCACGGCCGCGAGCCCTGCCCGGGTAAACTCGTGGTAATGGTCGCGCTGCCATATCCAATCCGGCCGCATCGCCATGATTTCCGGGTCGTTGACGAAGAGCGGCACTTCCACGTAGAGTACACCTTGCCGGGCCAGCAGGCGGCCGGCGTTTCTCAGGAAACCGGCTGCATCCTCGATGTGTTCGAGGACATGGGAGAGCGTCACGAGATTGAAACGGCGCCCCTCTTCGGCGAGTGTTTCCATCCTCACAGCCCGGAACTCGATGCCCTGCGGGAAATTGTGCAGGCACGTGTCTATCATTTGCGGGGAGCGCTCTATCCCGGTGACGGAATAGCCCCGCTGGCGCAGCAGATCACAGAGTCCGCCCGTTCCGCAGCCGATGTCCAGGGCATCGCCCCTCCGGTCAAGCCTCCCGGGCGGGACGACTGCGGCGATATTGTGCCACCTTCTGTTCTGATATTCGCGGAGCAGGCCATCCCAATCGCGGCGTTCGTCTATATAGACACGGCCATGGTAGGCTGAATCGTACATTTCCTGCTCTTCTTCCGGACTCATGCCGGGGTCCCGGTGGAGCGATCCGGTCTCCGCATCCGCCCACAGTAGCATCGGCCTGCTGGCAACGGGTATTCTTCCGGGAGGCTTTTTCCCGCCCGTCCCGGAATGGTGGAGAGCGAGTTCCCTCCCGAGCCGCTCCAGCCCCGCCTCCACGGCACGGCGGTGGGAGTTGCGCTGCCACGAAAAGTATAGACGGCGGAATGGAGCGGATATCCTGCGCAAGGCGGTGGCCCGGAGGCTGGCGTTCCAGACCGCTCCATCCCCGCCAATGATGTACTTATGCCGGGCGCGCGCGAAGTGGAACTCCAGCCGGAGTTTCGCGGCGGAGAGTCGTGTCGCCTGCGCCCGGCGCGAATGAAGCATGATGGCAGCCGCGGGAATTTCACCCCCGAAGTTCCCCGGCTGGCGGAAGACAAGGCGGCCCTCCTCCTCCAACCGGAGGAGGACAGGCTCCGCTTCGGCGAGGTCGCGCTCGAGCAGATGAGAGCGTACGAGCGCCGTCAGGCCGGGGTGCTCCCCGAGGAAGTTCTCCAGAAAAATCCCCAGGTGCGCCGGCGTGGACAGGTGATAGACATCAATCTTCTCCGGCTCGCCTTCCTCCCGAATCCGGAGGGCGACGGGATGGAAGACGTTTCGAAACGGGAGCCGGTGCTTCACCGTGTGCCTATTTTTCCATTGTTCCGGAATGGTCCAGGTCAACCCGGCAGTGCTTCCCCTGGCAGGACTTCGGGATGTGATTGGCGAGGAAATCGCGCCGTATGGAAACGGCGCTGGCGCCGTTCCATATCTCGTCGAAATCGAGATTGTTCAGATTCCCGTAACTGGCCCCCGCCCAGCAGCACGGCCGGCTGTCGCCGTTGGTGTCTATCAGCAGATAGTACCACGGGAATTGGCACTTCTGGACAAGACTCATGCCCTTGGTGGAGAACTGCCGCCCCTCCTTCGGGTTTGTCCCGTTGCCGTTCTGCTGCTGCGCCGTTGGCTCGGTCTCGCTCGGGGCGGTGACGGCCGCGATGGCGCGCCAGTCGTCCTGGCTGAGGTGTCTGGAAAGCAGGTTGCGCATGGGGATGTTGACCTCCAGGCGCACCTGCGGGTGGTTTCCGGCCCGGCGGAGCGTCTCCATGAGCATCTCCTTCGCCAGCGGGATGTGGTGGCCAAGGAACTCGCTCTCCAGGCTCTGGTTTTCGGTCTCCATGAGCTGAATGCCGTAGGTGTCGAAACGATGCCGCGCGGCGAAGTCAAGAAGGTCGGGCATCTGGCGGACGTTGCGCTCCATGAACGTGGCGCAAAGTGTCATGACCGGCGTCGTGCTTTGAAGCTTGTCCTTCCAGCGGTTGATTGCCTCCAGCGCCGCCTCCACTTTGGCCAGGTCCCCCCGCACACGCATTCCGGCGTAAACGTCCGGGTCGCTGGAGTCGATGCTGACGAACATGTGATTCATGCCGCCTTCGACCAGCATGCGCGCCCTGTCGTCGTCTATCAGGTTGGCGTTGGTGGTCATGCTCAGATTCTTGCTGCCGATGTGCCGATGGTGTTCGAGCAGCTTGCCGAATTTGCTGTAGAGTATCGGCTCACCCAGCGGCGTGAGCGTGATCAATTCGGGGTAGGGCATGAGGTCCTTTACGGCCTCAAAGACGCGGGGGCTGATCTCCAGTTCGCGGGGAGGGAGCGCCTTCAGCACCTGCTGGGTACTGTCCAGCGTTAGCCGGCAGAAGTTGCACTTCAGGTTGCAGGTCCAGTTCGTGCCCACGTGGACCTGGCGTGGGCGCGAGCGCAGGTGCGTGCGTCCGTGCCAGAACTCGCGCCAGTTCAGCTCGGCGTTTGCCAGCTTGACCTCCTCGCCGCGCGCCACCCTCAGGCGGTTCTCCAGCCTCCGGCGTTTATAGGTCCGGACGATTTCCCGCAGTGCCGACGCCAAATCGTTCGCTCCTCGCGCTCAAAGTTACCCAACTCAGCCGGTTGGACCGCTATCCCGTGGCCCAACGGGAGCTTCGTGCCACCCCGCGCCGAAGCCAAGCACTTCCAGCAGCCAGCGGTCCACCTGCTCGTTGCCGGAGGGCGCCGCCAGCGCGTAGTTGGGCGCCTCGCGCCGCACGGGGTAGTTCTTCCTGAGCCCATCGAAGTGCGCCGCCCAGTCCGCATCGTCCTCAAGCGGGAGCCCCTCGCGCAGCCGCTCGTCGTCCCCCCGGATGGGGTAAACGGCCCGGAAGGCGGCGTGCACCTGCCGGACGGGTGAGGCGTCGGGGAGCTGCACCGGTGCCGCGTCCGCGGGCGGCAGCTTCACCGTCCATGGCGCCGGCTCACCGGTGAACCGGCCCAGCGCCTCGGCGATCAGCCGGGTGCCGTTCACCTTCCCGTCGAGCGAATAGCCCGCAACATGAGGCGTGGCAAGGAAGCAGCGCTTCACGAGGTCCCGGTTCGGGGTGGGCTCGTTCTCGAACACGTCCAGCACGAAGGTGACAAGCCCCGCCTTGGCGAACTGCACCGCCGCCTCGTTGTCCAGCACCGGCCCGCGTGAGGAGTTCGCCAGCACCGCCGACGGCCTCATCAGGTGCAGCTCATCCGCCCCGACCAGGTGCCAGGTGGGCCACTGGCCATTGCGATCAAGGGGCACATGAAGCGACACGAAATCGCTCTCCTCCAGCAGCACCTCCAGCGGCACCGCGTTGGCCTCGTGCTGCGGGGGGAGCGCCCCGCGTGCCTGCAGCGGGGGGTCGTTCACCAGCACCCGCAGGCCGAGGCGCTTGGCCACGCGCGCCAGCTTGGACCCGATCGTTCCGCACCCCACCACCCCGAGTGTCAGCCGGTCCCACGTCACGTTCTCGCTCACGCACCATTCGGCAAGGGCCGCCAGCACCCACTCGACCACGCTGCGGGCGTTGCATCCCTTGGCCGAAGTCCACTCGATGCCGGCGCCTTCGAGCCAGGGCAGGTCCAGGTGGTCCGTGCCGATTGTCGCCGTCCCGACGAACCGCACCGGCGTGCCCGTCAGCAGTTCCGCGCCCACCGGCGTCACCGAGCGGACAACCAGCGCGTCCGCCCTGGTGAGGTCCTCGCGCCGGAGCAGCCGGCCCGGCCGCAACGTCACCTCCCCATAGGGGGAGAACGCCTCGCGGGCGCAGGGGATTTCTTCATCTGCAACAATGTGCATTTCGTATCGGGTGCTCCGGTGGGGGAGTGCCGGCACGGGCTTTTCGCCCGTGGGCCGCGTGGTTGTCAGAACTCCACGATGGTGACGCCGCCGCCGCCTTCGTCCGGCGTGGCAAAACGGTATTTCCTCGCTGCGGGGTGGGTGCGCAAGTACTCGTGCACCGCCTTGTACAGCCGGCCGGTGCCCGTGCCATGGCAAATCTTGACGTAGGGGAAGTCCGCCAGCAGTGCCCGGTCGAGGAATTTGTCCAGTTCCGCCAGCGCCTCGTCCACCCGGAAGCCGTGCAGGTCCAGCAGCATGGAAGCCGGAAGGGCCACCCTCCCTGCGGCGCCGCCCGCCGGCTGCCCCTGCGACCCTGGCCGGCGCAGGAGGTAGGCCGCGGGACTGTACTCTTCCGCCTCCCGCAACGCCTTCTTCAGCCGGCGGCCCTTCTTGGGCCGCTTCCGTTTCTTGCCGCCGGTGACCGCCCACTCAAGGTCTTCGGACTGCTCGCGCTGCTCCTCGCGCCGCTCGCGCGGGTCGTGCGCCAGCAGGTCCTCCCGGCGCGTGCGCACCTCCATCTGCCCGACTGCCACCCGCGCGTCCTCGCCGCCGCCCTCCAGCGCCGTCAATTCCCCCCACTGCCCGAGCGAGCGCACGAACACCCGCTGCCCGGCCGTCAGCTCGCCCCGCTCCACCTGCTCCTCGGCCAGCCGGCGCCGCTCGGCCGCGTTCAGCTCCTGCGCCCGGAGGACCTCCTCCCGCGCCTGCACCAGCGCCTCCTTGCGCCGGCGAGCGTCCTCCTCGCTTGGCAGCTCGGCGATCAGGCGCTCGAGCCGCTCGCGCAGTTCCTTCGCCTCGGTGCCCTGCTCTTGGAGCACCTTCGCCCGCAACTCACGACGTTCGGTGCGCAGCAGGTCCGCCCGCGCCCGGAGCAATTGCTCCTGCTCGCCCAGCGTCTTCGCCCGCGCCTCGGCCTCGCGCAACGCCGCGGCCAGCTCCTGCTCGCGCTCCTCCAGCCGGCGAAGCATCTCGCCCATCTTGAGCTGCGGTTCGCCCACCAGCTCGCGGGCCCGGCCGAGGATGCTCCCGGCCAGCCCTTCGCGTTCGGCAATGTGCAGCGCCTCGCTCGCGCCGGGTACATCCAGCCGCAGCCGGAAGGTCGGTTCGTGGGTGCGTGGGTCGAGCGAGAAGGAGGCGTTGCGCACCCCGGGAGTCTGCTCCGCCCAGGATTTCACCGGCGCCAGGTGACTCGTCGTCACGGTCAGCGCGGCGCGGCCAAGGAAGCCCTCCAGCAGCGCCACCGCCAGCGCGCCGCCCTCCACCGGGTCCGTGCCGGTGCCCAGCTCGTCCAACAGGACGAGCGCCTCGCCGTCCGCCCCGCGCCAAAGGTCTGCAATGCGGCTCATGTGACCGGAGAACGTGGACACGCCCTCCTCCAAGTCCTGCGGATCGCCGATGTCCGCCAGCACCGCCGAAAAGAACGGCAGTTGCGAATCGGGAAACGCCGGCACCGGGCAGCCACACCGCCCGAGCAGTGCGTTCAGCCCGATCATCTTCATCGCCGTCGTCTTGCCGCCGGCGTTCGGACCGGAGAGCACCACGCAGCGGTCCTCGCGTTCGAGGATGATCGTCAGCGGGATGCTTTGCCCGTCCGTGCGCAGTTGCAGCAGCGGGTGGTGCGCCTGGAACAGCCGGAGCGGTCCCTTCCGCACGAGCGATGGCAGGTGCCAGCCCGCCCGCGCCGACTTGCGTGCCACCGATTGCAGCCCGTCCAGTTCGGCCAGAAACGGCAGCGACGCCGCAAGCTCCTCGGCGTGCCCGCGCAGCTCCGCAGTCAGCGAACGCAGGATGCGGTGGACCTCCCGCCGCTCCTCGTTCCGCAGCTCCTCCACCTCGTTGCCAGCCTCGACCAGCTCGAACGGCTCCATATAGACAGTCTCGCCGGAGGAGGAACTGCCGTGCAGCAGCCCCTTCACCCGCCCGCGGTGACCTGCTTTGACCGGAAGGACCTGCCGGCCGTTGCGCAGCGTGACGAAATTGTCCTGCAGGTCGCCGCGGCCGTGGTGGTCCGCGGCAAGGCGCGCGGCGGTGCGGGACACGTTGCGCTCTGCGTCGCGCAGGCGCCGGCGGAGCGTGAACAGCTCCTGCGTGGCGTCATCGCGCAGCGCCCCGTCCTCGTCGAAGGTGCGCTCCAGCCGCTTGAGCAATTCGGGGCATTCGGCCACTCCGGCCAGCAGCCCGGCAATCGCGGGAAAGTCCCCGCCGGAGGTCTCCCGGAAGGCGGTGAGCTCCGCGCCCAGTTGCAGCAACGCCCGCAGCCGCGGCCAGTGGTCCTCCTCCAGTACCGAGCCCTCCACGCGCGCGTAGCGCAGGAATTCCCCCGCGTCGAACAGTCCGGCCAGCGCGAGCGGCCGGTCCTCTTCGTGCAGACGGATCAACTCGCGGACAAGCGCACGGCGCTCCTCCGCGTCCTCGAACGACCCGAGCGGCCGCAGCGCCAGCACAAAATCACGCCCGAGCCCCGACGCGGCTTCCCGCGCCAGGATTTCGAGTACCTTCCCGAATTCGAGTATATCGCCCCGTTGATCGTCCATTACACGCTCCGGCGCTCACACGCCGCCCGGAACGTCCCCCCACCGCCCCGCCTCTGCAAGGGGGAATAGGTGTGCATCCACTGGCTGAATCCGCGTTTATTCCCTTCATTGGTGGTTTGAAACAGCCACGGATGAAGGGAATGAACACGGATGGATGTGCGGCCGGGCAGGGCGTTGTGCCGTTGCCGAAGGCGTTCTCAGGGGGGACAGTGCCCTGGAAGGAGGGGCTCGGTGCCTCGATCCTTCGAATCTGTGTTTATCCTGTCTATCTGTGGTTTGAAACAGCCACGGATGAAGGGGATGAACACGGATGGATGTGCGGCCGGGCAGGGCGTTGTGCCGTTGCCGAAGGCGTTCTCAGGGGGGACAGTGCCCTGGAAGGAGGGGCTCGGTGCCTCGATCCTTC
>SLMS01000171.1 GCA_007133495.1 Candidatus Sumerlaeota bacterium
CATGCCCCACACCACCCCCGTGGAGCGGGTCAAACTTATGGCCATGGGCGGGTCAGACTTCTGACCATAGGTGGGTCAGACTTCTGAGCACGCCCGGGTCAGACTATCTGGCGAATGACACTCCCGGCCTCCTCCGCGTCCGGTTCACCCCCGCGTGTGCGGGGCAGGTCCACGATGGTTGTCACGTGCACCAAACAGGTCCGGTTCACCCCCGCGTGTGCGGGGCAGGTCCATCGATCCGCCTCCTCGACGACTTCGACTCCGGTTCACCCCCGCGTGTGCGGGGCAGGTGGCACACCCAGGCGCTGGCACCTCTCCGCAAACGGTTCACCCCCGCGTGTGCGGGGCAGGTGTCCCACGAGAAATCACAGAAGGAACCGCGATCGGTTCACCCCCGCGTGTGCGGGGCAGGTCGGCGAAGTCACAGGCCAAGAGCCGCAGTGTCCGGTTCACGCCCGCGTGTGCGGGGCAGGTTCGGAGGGGTGGATCGTGAGTGCTGTCGACAACGGTTCACCCCCGCGTGTGCGGGGCAGGTACTGCTTTTCATTGGACATACGCGCCAAAACCCTTGGGAGGTCTCGTCATGCTCTGGGGCTTGACGCGTGATCGCATGGAGGGCCCTCCTTGGTAGCGTCTTGATCATCTTGCCGCCGGCCGGGTGGGCAAGACCAGTCGAATTGCCGGCGTTCGCCGGTGGGCAGGCGGGCGGCGAGTTTCCGGCGTGCCCGCTCGGGGTTGGGGTGGTCGCGCTGAATAAGCTGGAGCCCGTCGAATTCGGGGATGCGCCGGGTGGTGTCTCCGTGGGCGTGGAGGCGGAACCCCGGCTCGTCGCCGGAGTGGTGCACGAGCAGGGCCCCGGCTTGGGGGCCAAGTTCCCTCCGGACTTTCTCCCAGAGTTTCCGCCGGACGAGGGCGCTGACCCTGCCGACGAATATGTTGGTGCGCGGTTCGTGGAGCCAGCGGGTGAGTTCGCCTCTGAGGCGTGGCGGTGCTTTTTCGAGTATGAGGACGATCATGGGCTGATGGCCTCCTGGCTGGGTTCTTCGTCGTCTCCGATCGGGGTCTGTTCGCCGCTGGCGGGGGTCCAGAGTTCGGAGGGGCGTGCGGGGTCGTCGGCGTAGGGATCTAGTTCGGAGAGGTTGACGGGGATGTTGAGGCAGTTGGCAATGTCCTTGGGGATGCGCTGGAGGAGTTTTTCGCGCACGAAGGCCTGTCGCATGGCGTAGCGGGTACGTTGTTCGAGTTGCAGGCGCTCTTTGGGGGCCGTGCCGCCGGAGAGCCGTTCTTCGACGTGCTCGGCGACGGAAGCGAAGGCGGTGGGTACGGCGAGTTCGATGCGGTAGAGGTCGGCGATGTCATACACGAAGGAGAGTTGCTTTCCGGTATGGATGAAGCCGAGCCCCGGAGAGTACCCCATGGCGACAATTGCGGCATGGCAGACTCCGTATAGACAGGCGGTGGCGGCGGAGAGGGCCTTGTTGATGTCGCTCTGGTCGTCCCAGTTATCGCGGTTGTATTGCCTGCGGTCCCAGGGGATGTTGTGTTCGCGGGCGGCGGCTGCGTAGGCGTCCCGCACCCGGGCACCTTCCCGTCCGCGGATTTGCTGGAGCGTGAGGGTGGAGGGGAGTTTTTCTCCTGCGAACCGCATGCGGTACATCCGGGCGACGACGCGCAGGCGGAGGGACTCGCGCGTGGCGAGCATGGCCTGACGCAGGAGGTGACGCGAGGAGCGGGTCTCGCCGGTGGCGCTGGCGTACATACGGACGCCGCGCTCCCCCACCCAGACAACGTTGCATCCGTTCTCCCCGATGGCGCGCATGGCGGCGTGGGTGACGACGGTTCCGGGCCCAAGGAGCAGGCAGTTGAGCGAGGCGATGGGGATGTGGGTGACGCCGGTGAGGTCCCATGCGGCAATGGCAAGGTCGTCCTGTTCGATCCGGCATTGTTCGAGGTAGAGGTAGCTGAGGCTGTCTTCCAGCCTGGGGAGTTCGTGATAGTCTTTCGCCATTCTGACCTCCTTCACGGTGTGGGGTAAGAGGCGGCAGGCTGCTGGCGCCGGGAGCCGCGAAGACCGGGACCCTCCGGCCCTCGCGGCACTTGGCAGCGTCTATACAGGAATGTCAAAGAGCGCATAGGGGGTCCGGCCTCTTCCTGCGAAGGGAGGACCCCTTTTGGTGCCGCCGGCTCAGGTTCTGGCCAGCGAGAGCAGGCCGAAGCCGTAGGCTCGTCCGCGTCCGACCCCGCTGGCGAGGAGGTGGCGGAGGCGTTCGGGGTTTTCCACACTGCCGAACCCGTCGAAGAGGGCGGAGCGCAGTTGCGTGCCTTGGCCGTTGCTGGGCATTATCCTGCAACGCCTTCCTTCGTCAATAACCCGGGCAGACTCCATGTTGAGTGCCCCTTCCAGTTTCGCCTCCAGCCACTTCAGTTGTGCGTGTTCTTCCTGGATGGCGATGACCCGGCCTCGCGACCGCTTGCCCGGCGCAATTTCCTTCCCGGGCAGGGACTTCGTGGGGTTGGCGCGCAGGCGGAACCGCAGACGGTCTCCCCGGAGGAGGTCTGGTGAGAACTCCTTCGATTCAGGCGGATGCTCCGGGGCCAGTGTCTCCGGATGGATGCCCGCAAAGCGCAGCCAATCCGGTTCGGTATTTGATTGCACCAGTATGGAAGTCTGCGGGCCGCTGCGTGATTGCTCGACCCGGTAGAGCAGCCCTCGTTCCACACCGGCCTCTGTGGCCGTGTCATGGTGGGGGATGGAGTGGGGGGCAAACGCCTCGAGCAGGCCTGCGTATAGCTGGCCCGGCCTGCCGAGCATGTAACGGGCCTTCCGGGATCTCAGGTCGGGAACGATCCGCGAAAGGTACAAGGTGGCAGTTGCTGTCGTCATGTCTTCACCTCCTTCGGCGGCTGGCGTTCGAGCCAGTTCTGAACTGGGCGGGCGGTGAATGTTGTGCGCACATTGCGTTCGCGGAACTGGCGGTTGTGCTTGAGGAAGGAAAGGGGTTGATCAGGCCGGCTGGCGATGAGTTCCCCGGTATCGCCGGTTGTGCGGTCCGCCACTTCGAGGACAAGGCGGAGCTGGTGCCCCGGAGGAGGCTCATGGCGCTCGGTTGCACGGTTGTATTTCAGGTCGGAAGGTGCCGGCTCCCACGGAGCCTCGGAGAGGATGCCCTCCAAGCTGTCGTTTTCAGCGAGCTCCTCTCCGCTGCTGGGAACGACGGGCTCTGAGGGAACGAAGGACTTGCGGCCCAGGAACAGTGGGAACACGGGCTCCCGAAGTGCCCGAATGAGCCGCAGTAGCAATGCCTTCTCGCCCGCGAGGGCCACAAGAAACCGGGCGTCGGCAAGATAGTGACGTTCGGTCACTGCCGGCTCGGTGCCGCTGCGGTTTGCTCGGGAGACGCCGTAGGTCTTCACGCCGTAAGGGGCGAGGAGATGCCGGGGGATGGTTCCACCGCCGACGGTGTGGTAGTCGCGCATCCTCCGGCCTTCCCGATCCACTCGGACACCCATCCGGAGTGCCGTCAGGTCATCGAGCGGTTCGTGGCGCCGCCTGCCGAGCGCGGCGGCAATGAGGCCGATGACGCCGCTCTTTGAGGGTTCCAACTGAGTGTCCCGCACGGAAAAGCGGCTCCGGGTGCCCCAGGCCTGCATGGGGCCTGCCAGGGTGATCAGGAGGGCCTTCATTGCGCGTCCTCCTCTTCACTCTTCTTTAGCGCCTCACGGACTCTATCAAGCAACTGGGCCAGGCCAGAGACGCGCTCGCCTCCGTCAATCTCCATGCTGTCCAGCTCGCTGGGAACACTGTAATACGGTGCTCCGGCGGGAAGCTCGACGAAGTACGCGTTGCGAATGCGGGCCCAGTAATCGGCAAGGCGCTCGGCGGATTCGGCGACCAGGCCAGAGCGGACATTCTTTCCCACCGGCTTCACGAAGGCGTTGGCGAGGGAGATGGGCTGTCCCTTGCGGCGGACGACAGCCAGAACGGCGTCCGGCGGATTGAGCGCCGCGTGGGAGTTCTGTTTCGCGGCAGGGATGGCAGTTATGAAGGAGTGAACGAAGGCCAAGGCTGCCTCGCGGGCCAGATCATTGTCACCGTGCAGATTTTCCGCCAGTTGGTGGAGGTGAACGTTGGCGTAACGATAGAATGTGGCGGAGTTGAATTGCTGCGTGCCCATCATGCCCGCGCCGGGGTC
>SLMS01000241.1 GCA_007133495.1 Candidatus Sumerlaeota bacterium
GGCGTGATGCCCCCCGTCGTCAGGAACATGGGCACGAAATACATCCAGATAAGCGGCGGGAAGATTCGGAAGAATCCCCCCAGCGGGGCCCATTGGGCAACCATGTAAATCCCCGCAACAACGGCCGCCAGAACCGCAAACAGCATCGCGGGCTCAAAGACCAGGGAGACGGCCAGACTCGTCGTACCCACGCTGACACGCCGCTCGGTTCCGTCCGGGGCGATCACCCTGCCGTCCTCGACGGGCAGGGTCGTGCGGTGAACAATTTTGCCGGGGAGCTGCTTGCGAATCTGGGCGATCTGGCCTGCTCTGGGCAGTTCCTCGCCTTCCGGCACCTCCACAATGAACGTGTACCGGTTGGGGTTCTCCTCGTCCTGAATGACCTGCGTCCCTGTTCCGGTCGGCATGGCGACGCCGGGACGCATGCGGACGTTCCTCACGTCATCGCGGCGGAAATCCATTGTCCAGGTTGCCGTGACCATTCCCGCCGGCAGGTAGGAGACAGCGACCGCCGTGTCCACGGTCTGGCTGCGCGCGCCGCGGACGTTCTCCGGGTCGATGGTCGGGATTCTTTCGGGTGGTTCGGCTCCGTTGCCGCATCCCGTTGCCATGATTCCGGCAAGAACAAGGATCAGCGGCAGCAAAAGGCTCGGCGCCATGGCGCCCCTTCGCGGGTTGAACAGCCGGAGCGGACTCATACCCGGTCCTTTCCCTGAGAGTCTGACGTGCCCGGCCCATCGTTCGGACCCGCCCGGGCGGGTAAACGAAAAAGTCCCCCCACGGCGTGAGGGGACTCGGCAGGCCGTTGTGAATTTTCGGCGCTGGTGCCTCAGAAGGGCAGCGGCACGAACTTGTCGAAGCCCGTGTTGGGGCCGTAGGTGATGTCGCCGTCGCTGATCGTCCCGTTGGTCGGGTCGTAGGGGACGCCGGGCTCGGGGCCGTACTGGTTCGGCCCGCGGCTGTGGAGCCGGAAGTCGCCGTAGGCCTGCCTCATCAGCACGAACTGCGGCCGGCCGACGCGCTCGATGGCGTAACGCCAGTTTACGTAAAGGTACTGGCGCACCTCCGGCGGCCCCTCGCGAAGCCGCGCGAAGGGGTCCTGAGGGAAGCTGGTCAGGTAGGCGATGGGTGTGGTGAGGGGGTTGCGGCCATCCCAGTCCGGGTCGGGCACGTTGAACGCCGGGACGCGGCCGCCGATGTGGAACTCAAGCGCCGCCTGATCCACGTCCGCGTAGTGATACGTCGGGTAGTCCATGTTGTCCACGCGATAGGACTCCAGCGCCGTCACGATGGTGCGCATGTCCGCCCGCGCACGGGAGACCTGCGAACGCGTCCGCGCTGCCAGGAAGTTCGGGACGGCCAGTGCCGCCAGGATGGAGATGATTGCCACGACAATCAACAGCTCGATGAGTGTGAAACCTCGTTTCTCGACTGAAGTCATACAGCCTCGCTCACTCCTCCGGAAGGTGCTTGGGTGTCACTCCAAGAGTGTAATGGCAAACACGTAGGCGCTACGCAAGGCTGGAAACTCGACCGCGGTCAGCTCGCGCTGCGGGTCTGCGGGCCAAGTGCCCATCCAAAGCTCGCAGGCGGGCTGCGCCATGCCGTGGGGTGTGTAGCGGTGCGGCGCGGTGAAGGCGCGGGCGAAGCCTTCTGGTGTGGGGCTGCACCACTCGGGGATTTGCGACTCGACGGTCTCGCTGCTTCCGTCCGCGTAGTGCAGCACCCACTCGCCGTGGTGCTTGCCGTCGTGCCCGAAGCCGAGGAAGACCACCGTGGAGTAGTTGCCCGCGGGCAGCTCGATGGTCTGGCCCTCCGCGCGGATGGCAGTGGGGCCTTCCGCGTGCAGGTCCGGCATCAGGAACGGAATGCCGCGGGTGCGCTGCACCATGCCCGAGGGGGTGAAGTCCCCCGGGTAGGAGAATCCGCCCATCACGTCCTTGTCGTAGCCATCGAGGTCCTCCCAGAAGGCGACCGGATCGAAGTTGAGGGCCTCGGACAGGTCCGCCGTCACCGGTTCGCCCTCGGCGAAGGGTTCGACCAACTCGATGGTGAAGGGCAGGTGCGTCTCCACACCCCGGAATTCGAGGGCGACGGCGGCCTCGTGAGTGCCGGCGGGGGCATTCTCGTCAATGAACAGCGTGCGGTGGAACCGTTCAACCGCACCGGGTTGGACTGCGTAGGACCACTGGTCGCGCTGCTGCTCGGCGGCGAACCCCGGGAGTTCCGGCCGCAGGATACCGGCAAGCTCCTCGCCAGATTTGTTGGCGATCTGGAGCGTGACCGAGTTTCGCTCTCCCGCCACGGCGTAAACCGGCTGGGGAAGCATGGTGGTGCGGATCGGTGAGTCGAACTCCAGCCGCAGTGGGATCGCATAGGGATGGCCCACGGGGTTGTCGGCCGTGTGACCGTCGAACACCGCATAGGGCGAGGCGATCTCGCCCGCCAACAGGGCACCGGCGTGAAGGGTGAAGGACAGGGAGAGGATTTCTCCGGGGGCGAGTTTCTCGATACGGGTGTCCTCGCCGGCGGGTTCGATGGTCCAGCCTTCCGGCACCTGCTCCCAGCGTATGCCGCCGCTGATGGGCTCCGGGAGCGTATTGGCGACGGTGACGGTCAGGCCCAGCTCCTCCTCGAACGTGAGCGTGGACTTGTTTGTACGCAGCCCCACCCACGGCTCCTCCTGGCTGTTGATGTCCCGGAAGTGGAAGTGCCGGGTGCCGGGTTCCTGCAGGCGCAGGGAGTAGCTCTCGCCCGGAGCCATCTCCATCGGGACGGTGAGGCTGCTCGTTCCGCCCGCCACCTGCTGTATAGCCACGACGCCCTGGAAGTCCTCCTGCAGCGCCTCGGTCACGAGCACGCGCGGCTCGTCCACCGGCGGGAAGTACAGCTCCAGGTCCAACGCCAGGTCCTCCTCGCTCCTGTTCATGAGCATCGCATTGCCGAGGAAGTGCCCGGCGTCGTTTTCGTGGAATGATCCGGCCAGGAAGACGTCGCCCTGGCGCGGACCCTGCCGCAGCGTGTGGGCTTCGGTGCCGATCAGGTTGCGGAAGAGCCAGTACGGCCAGAAGTTTCCCGGAATGACATCACCGTTCCGGCCGACCAGCCCGAACGTATAGTTCCCCGACTCGTTGTACGCCATGCAGGAGAAATGGTGGACGGCGATGAGCAGGTCCGAAATGTCGAGAAAGCGGAATTGCCTCTCCATCAGGAACTGCATCTTCTCCCAGCCGACGAACCACGCGTCCGTCTCGGTGATCATCGCGCGGCCCTTTTCCTTGCCGGGGATTTCGCGGAAGCGGCCGACCCGGTCCACCACGTCGTCTATCAGGATATCCGTTCCCTCGCCCATGGGCCCGTAGTGATGCCAGGAGATGTAATCGGCGTACTTGGCGCTGCGCTCGAGGAACGCGTCCATCCATTCCTGTGGCTCGGTGTGCCAGGCGTGGGAGATCGTCGGCCCGCCGACCAGCACCCCCGGATAGTCGCGGTGGATGCGTTGTGCTGCGGCCTCGAAAAGCTCGAAGTAGGACTCCATGTTCCCGCCGTAGAACATGGGCATGTTTGGCTCATTCCAGATTTGCGTATAGCGGAGGTTGGGCGAGTACTCGCCATCCTCCATGTTGTAGGTGTGGACCACGGCGGCGGCGAACTCCGCCCACTCGTCCACGTCGGCCACCTCCACGTCCGGGTCGTCGGACTTCAGCCAGTCCACGTTGTAGCAAAGGAGCGAAAGCCTCTCCATCCCGAGGTCATCCACGACCTCCTCGAAGGCCCCCCGGTCCGTGATGAACCGGATCATGCGGTCTGGATGGAAGCGGTCCCAGTTGAAGTTCTCCGGATCGTCGTCGTCGTTTTCCGGCTCCATCTTGTGGATGTAGGTTTCGAGCCGCGTGTGGGTGCCCTTGGGGTTGGTGAGCTTGAAGGTCTCCATCACGAGCGGATTGGGCTCCACATAGACCTGCATGAAGCCCTGGGTGCTGAAGAGGCCTCGGTTTATCCGCTCGTCGCCGCGTGTCCAATCGACGACGGCGCGGTTGGGGACTTCGGCAGCGGCGGCGGAGAGGGCGAGCAGGGCTCCGGCGGTGGTTGCGGCGATGGTAGGGGCCTTGTGGATGCTGGCGGGCTCTTTCATGGGAATCCTCCGTGATTGTAACCGATTACAAGCACGGTCCAAC
>SLMS01000225.1 GCA_007133495.1 Candidatus Sumerlaeota bacterium
AGACCGACGAGGAAGGCCGGTTCGCGTTGGAACTCCCCGGCGGTTCTATTGGCTCGGTCGTGGCGCGGAGCGAAACGGGCGCGGCGGAGATGGGCTTCCGCATGCCCCCCGAGGGAGCGCACTCGGAAGTGGTGTTGATCCTGACGGAGTTCGGCTCGCTGGCGGGCCAGGTGGTGACCCCGCAGGGCGGCCCCGCGGCCCGGGCGCGCGTGGCGGCGGTCTCGCAGACCGAGGGCAGTGGAGAGGTCCTGACCGAGGGAGAGGCGGACGAGTGGGGGCGTTTCCTGCTTCCGCACGTTCCCGCCGGGGAGGTGGAATTGCGCGCACGGCCGGCGGCGGAAGGCGAGTACTTCGCGGGCGAGCCGGTCGATATGGAACTCGCGGTGGGAGAGGAAAAGCGTGGCATCGTGCTGGAACTCCGGGGCGCGGAGACCATTCCGGTGCGCGTGGAAACGCGTGATGGCGAACCGATCGCCGCGGCGCAGATTGTCGCCCTGCTCACCTCGCAGGAGACCTCCGGCGAGCAGCGGCGTGAGTCTGTCCAGGGCGAAACGGACGAGGAGGGCCGCTATGTCATCGAGGGCGTTCCCTATGACGGCTGGGCGGAGCAGATCACCGCGCGGCGGGAGGGCTATCAGGCGTCCACCCGCCGGCAGGTGTTTCCGGTGCACGGCGAGCAGGTCTTCCGCCTAGAGCCCTACGCGGCGCAGGAAATTGTGGCGTTGTGGGCGGAGGACCGCTCTCCTGTTACCAACTACCGTTACTTTCTGTACCGGAAGGACTGGACGAGCTACATGCCGGCGACTCTCGGCACGGGTGTGGAGGTGCGCTCGCCGGAGGGCAGAGGGACTGTCTGGCAGGTGGTTGCGGGGGATTGGCGGGTGGACGTGGTGCCGGTGGATGAGGGCGGAGAACTCACCCACCAACGCGGCGCAGCGGAGTTCTCCATCGACCCGGCCAACCCTCCGGCCGATGCGATCGAGGTGCTTGTGGGCGCGGGTTACCGGGTTGAGGGGACGGTCGTGCTCGCGGAAACAGGCGAGCCGGTACCGGATGCCCTGGTGGAGCTGGAGGCACCGATCCGGGCGGGTTTTGATCCGGTGGCGATGGCACGCGGGCGGATGGGTGGCACCGAGCAGCCCGAAGAGGTGCGGACCGACGGGGCCGGGCGCTTCGAAATGGAGGCCGAGGGGCCGGGAGACTATACGCTGACGGCCGTCGCGGGCAGGTACCGGACGCGCCAGCCTGTGGAGGTGCGGCTTGAATCGCCTGAGGAACCGGCGGTCGTTGAAGTGGCGCTTGAAGCGGGGGGCGTCTTGTACGGTCAGGTCATCGCGGACGACGGCCAGCCGATTTCCGGCGCGGACATTGTCCACACTGCGCCACGTCCGAACTATACGAATTGGCCGCGCACGCAGCACACCACTGACGACGACGGCAATTACCGGATCGAGGGGCTTGCGGGAGGGCCGCATTCGCTCGCGCTCGCTCCCGGCCCGCAAATCAGCGAGGGAGCCAGCCGCGACATCGACCTCGATTCCGGCGAGGAGCGCCGCGTTGATTTCGACTTCCACAACCGCATCCGCGTGCATGGCGCTGTCCGGACCACGGCGCCGCTGACACACGCGACGACTCCCGCGGCCCTGCGGTTTCACCCGGGCGAGGAGGGCGCCGATGCCGAGGTGCCCATCCAGCAGGGTGAGCCGATGACCTACGAGGCGCGGCTTGCGCCCGGCACGTATCGCGTTTCGGCGCAGCTTCACTACATTTACGCTCAGGGCGAAGGGCAGTTCATCGAGGTCCCTTCCGAGCCCGCCGAACAGCAGCATGACATCGAGCTGGACGTGGTGGAGGCCGACATCGTTCTCGTCTTTCCCACCGACGAGGACATGGAGCCCGGGCTGGTCATGATCGCGCCGGAAAACCGGCACGTGCGGTACGGGTTCATCCGCCAGCGGATGCAGAACGAAGCGCGGGCGAGCGTGACGCTGATGGGCGGCACCTATCAGGCGACGTTCATGTCCGAGGACGGCATGTGGCGGGGCGAGGCGGGTCCGGTGGAACTCGGTCATGGCCAGGAGAACATGTTTGTGCTGGAAATGAAACGGGTCCAACGGAACATCCGCATCGGGACGTGGGGCCCGTCCACGATCACACTTCAGCCGACGCCGCACCGGTACGACGTGACGGAGTATATACGTTCGTCCGGCACGGTGGACATCCTGCTGGAGTATGACAGAGGCCGGAATGCCGCCGCGACGCTGTGGGCAACGCTCTACGAAAACGGAGTGGAGGTCTCCAGCGACCGGCGCGAGGGTTGGAGCGGTTACGAGAAGTGGAATAATCGCTACCGGCTGGAGCTTTCCGGCTACGATCCGGCTGCGGCCTATCACGTGGAGGTGGGGCTGCGGGCGGACGGCGGCACGGACTCCCACGGTTCGGTCTATCTGAGCACAAACTGAACAGCCCCGAGCCTGGTCCATCGGCCAGGAATGCGGGGGTACGCTGATTGCAATGGGTTGGGTGGACCCCGAAAACGCACCTCGGGGGACCTCCATTCGTCGTTGACGGACTTGCCGCTGCTGGGCGACAAGGATCGTGGATATGGAATCTTTGGCGGAAAGGGGCGCATTTTGCCGGTGAGAGCGGTCAAAACCCAGGGTCCGAAGGCTGGCCGCGCGCCACTTTGGTTGCTCGTGGCGATGCTGGGGGCCCTTGTGGTTGGGGTCTCGCTGCTCCTCTATTCCGGCGGGGAAGGTGATCCGCCGCTGGAAGACCCGGCGGTTGCGGAACCCGGCCCGGCCGAAGAGCCAACCGCACCGGAGCCTGAACCGGAACCCGCCCCCCCCGGCGGCGAGCCCGGAGCGGAGGAGCCTCCACAGGCGAGCCTCCTGTTCCCCACCGTGCCGCTGGTAACGCGCGAGGGCGCCACACCGGCCCTGCCCTTCCCGCCGCCGGGCACGATTCCCGAGCCAACCCCCGCGGACCCGCAAGTCGGCCCGGTGGTCCTCGCCGGGCGGGCCTACGACCGCGACACTGAGGAGGGCGTCCCGGAGGTCTGCATCCGGATGACCATTTTCGGCGGCGAAGGGTCGCGCTTTTTCCTCGGCACCTCACCCATCGAAGTGACGACCGATTCCGAGGGCCGTTTCCACAAGGAAGTGCCCGTTCAGGCGCCGGTATCGCGGAACGCCCGCGTCTCGGTCATGTTCGAGATCGAATGTCCGGGTGGCGGATTTGTCTATACGGGCCCTGCCAGCCTGCTCCCCGGCGGAATGCGGATGACGCGCGTGGCCCTGCAGGAGGGGGAACTGCGGCTTGATCTGCCGTTCCGCGCCGGGTCGCCGTTGGCCGGGCGGGTCCTTGAGCCGGACGCCTCCACTCCAGCTTCGGGCGTAACGGTTCATGCCTCCACCTCCGCGGGGTCGGAGCACTCCTACCAGGCTGAGACAGAGACGGATGAGGAGGGGCGCTTCGAAATCCGTCTCCCTCCCAATTCCATTGGCCATTTACGGGCGGAAGGCCCCGAGGGCGTGGCGCGCTCCGGTTTTCGCATGCCGGGTGAGGGCGGCCACCCCGAAATGGTGCTGGTCCTGACAAAATTCGGCACGGTGGAAGGCCGCGTCGTTGACCCCGCGGGGGAGGATGTCTCCGGTGCCGCCGTGACGGCGGTGTCTGAGACGGCACCCGGCGGCAGCATCTCACGCACAACAGAATCGGATGAGGACGGATATTTCGTTATAGAGCGGGTGCCGGAGGGGCATGTGGAGGTGACGGCGGCCCCGCCGGAAGACAGCCGTGCTTTCGAGAGTGAGCCGATGAGCCTTGCGCTGGAGGCCGCGGAGACGAAGAGTGGGCTGCTGCTCGAGTTGCAGGAGGGCGACGAGCTGCCCGTGCGGGTGATCTCCGCGTACACGGAGAACCCCGTGCAGGGGGCGTCACTGCGGGTGGAGATCGCCGGAATGCCGGCCCGAGATGTACAGACGGACGAATCCGGCCGGCACACCATTAAGGGCATTCCGCCCGGGGGGCGTGTATCGCTTATTGGCGTCAATCACCCTGAATTCGATTATAGTTTCCGGCAGGACGTATCGCCGCTGGACGGCGAGCAGGTCTTTCGGCTCTCTCCGCTGCACAACCGCGAGCTGGTGGTGCGTTGGGCGGAGGACCGCTCCCCCGTGACTCATTTCAGCTATATCATGCTGCGGAAGGGGTGGAACCAGTTCGATATAGACGTGCAACGGGGCAACCAGGTGGTGGAGTCCGATGACGGGAGGACGATGATCACCGGGCTTTCCGAGGGCGAGTGGCGCGTTGAGGCGGTGCATCTGACCGAGTCGGGGGAACCGACGGCGGTGCGGGGCGCCACGGAGTTCGAAGTCGCCGGCAGTCCCGATGGCGCCGAGCCGGTGGAGGTGCTGCTGACCGACCAACTCTCCATCGAGGGGGTGGTCCGGCAGGCGGACACCTGGCAGCCGGTGGCGAACGCCCTCGTGGAGGTGGTGCCTCCGGCGCAGCACGATCCGGTGCACTTCTGGTCACAGCCCCAGGCGGCCGAGCGTCATATAGACCCCGTCTATACTGATTCCTCCGGTCATTTCGAGATAACGGGCCTGACCGCCGGGGACCACACGCTCTCGGTAAGGAGGGGTGCCTACCGGAACCGCCGCCCTGTGGACGTGCGGGTTTACGCCGGTGATGAGCCGGAGTTCGTGGAAATCGATATCGAACGCGGAGCGGCCTTGCACGGGCAGGTAATTGACCGGCACGGCGACTCCGTGGCGGGGGCTCGTCTCACTCATTCGGCCCCAAATTTCAACTATACTGAATGGAAACGCACTGAATACACGGCGAACGCAGATGGTAATTTCCGTATAGAAGGGCTTTTGGGTGGCCCGCACACCCTGATTCTTGAGGACGACCGGGAAGGCATAGACGGTGACCGGCGGGGGGTGACGGTCGATTTCGGGGAGCAGAAACGTGTCGATTTCGACTTCTACAACCTGATCACGGTGTACGGTGAAGTCGAGATGCCGGGCCGTGAGCCGCCGGCCACCGGGCTCCTCTCTCTTGTTTTCAATCCGGCCGAGGGGGGCAACACGGCCACGGCCTCCGTCGTGCCGGAGACAATGGAATATGAGGTGCGCCTGAGGCCGGGGCGCTACTCCGTTACGGCACAGGCTCCCGGGCGGGACATCAGGGGCGAAGGCCAGCGCATCACTGTCGATGAATCGCCGCCGGAACAGCGCCGGGACGTCAAGATCGACTATACGGAGGCGGACATCGTTCTTGTCTTCCCCACCGAGCAGGATTTCCAGCCCGGCCTGGCGATGATAGCACCGGAGGAGCGGCACCGTCGGTACGGTTTCATCCGTGTGCGCATGGACCAGGAGGCCCGCCGCACCGTGCACCTGATGGGAGGCAACTACCGGGTCACCTTCACGTCGGAGGACGGCAGGTGGCGGGGCGAATCCGGAAGTGTGGAGATCGGTTCGGATTCGGACAATATCTTCATCCTCGAAATGCGCCGCGTCCTGCGGAATATCCGGATCGGGACATGGGACCCGGGCACGATTTCGCTCCAGACACAGCCGCAGCTATACGACGTGTCGCGGTTTATACGGTCGGCGGGGACGGTCGAGGTGCTCGTGGAGTACGACCGCGGCCGCAACGCCACGGTGGCCGAGTGGGCGCATCTATACAAGGACGGGGAGATCATCTCCACCGACCGCCATGAAGGGTGGACGGGGTTCGAGCACTGGAACAACGTGTACCGCCTGAACCTGGAGGATTACGACCCCTCGGCCGTTTACCATATCGAGGTTGGGCTTCGCGCCGACGGAGGGGTGGACTCCTTCGGCTCTGTCTATCTGAGCATGAACTGAATCACTGTGCCGTCGTTTCCAGCCTGATGCGCGGGTCAAGCAGCACGTAAATAAGGTCCACGGCCAGATTCACCAGTACGAATACAACCGCGAACACCAGCACGCAACCCATGGTGACGGGGAAGTTGCGCTCGTGAATCGAGTCGATGAGCAGCTTGCCGATGCCGGGCCAGTTGAAGACCTGCTCGACGATGACAGAGCCGCCGAGGAGTGCGCCGGTCGCCAGGCCGGCAACGGTCACAAACGGGATCATCGCGTTCTTGAGCGTGTGCTTCATGATGACCTTCGTCTCATTGAGGCCCTTTGCCCGCGCAGTGCGCACGTAGTCCTGACTCATCACCTGGAGCATCGAGGAGCGGAGAATCCGGCAGAGGAAGGCGCCGATACTGACCCCGAGGGTTACGGCGGGCAACGTCACGTGGCCGAACATGGAGGGCGTCCATGGTTGCCCCCTGCCCGCGGGCGGGAAAAGCGGTAATTGCCGGGATAAGAGCATAATCAGCTCCAGCCCGAGCCAGAAACTCGGCATCGCAAGGAACACAAACACAAAGAACCGGATAGAGCTATCCAGCAGAGTTCTTGGGTAGATGGCCGACAGCACACCGACGAGCAGGCCCGTTGCGATGGCAAAAACCATGGAGAAAAAGGCCAGCTCGAAGGAGGCCCCGAGCCGGGAGCCGATCTCCACCACGACCGGCCGGTTGGTGGTGATCGATTCGCCCAGGTCCCCGCGGACAAGGTCCCACAGGTACATGCCGAACTGCACGGGAAGGGCACGGTCCAGCCCCATGTCCTGACGGATGCGCTCGACGTCCTCCTCGGTCGCCTCCGGCCCCGCCATAAGGGATGCCGGATCGCCCGTTGTGCGCATGAGGATAAATGTGACGAGAGTCACCCCGATGAGGGTGGGGATCAGGTCGATCAGCCGGCGCAATACCGCTGTGGACATTCAATCACTCCTCGTTGTCTTCGACGTACACGCCCTGTAGCATGATACGCCCTGCCGGGTGTATCTGGTAGTTCTTGACGCGGCTGTTGTAGCCGATGTTTTCCTGGCCGTGGAAAGCGAAAATCCACGGTGCTTCCTCCACCACGATTTCCTGGACGCGGCGGTAGTACTCGTTGCGCTCTTCGGTATCGACCACGGCGCGGGACCCCTGCAGGAGCCGGTCCACTTCGGAATTCGCATAGAAGGTGTTGTTGCTGTAGGAATCGGAGCGGAAAAGGTAGTCCAGATAACCGAAGGCTGTTTCGCCGCCGGACCAGCCGCCGAGGAACATGTCGAAGACACCGTCGCGGGTCGGGTAGCGATCGCCGCCACGGGTGATATACTCATCGAACTTGCTGGAATAGGCGGCGTTGTCGTATAGGCGGATGCTGACGCGGATGCCCACGCGGCGGAGGTAGTCGGCCACCGCATCGGCGGCTGTCCGGTAAAGGCCGCTTTCGTGCGTCCACATGACGACGTCCACCCCATCCGGATAACCTGCCTCGGCAAGAAGCTCCCGGGCGCGCTCGGGATCGTAGGTGTAGGGGTGAGTGTCGGGATTGTGGCCATCAACGACCGAGGGGACAGGCCCCCGTGCGGGCTCGCCCACGCCAAAGAAGCTGTACTCGATCATGTCTTCCTTGTTGATGGCGTAGTTGGCGGCCTGACGCACGCGCACGTCGTCGAAGGGCGGCTTGCCGGTGTTCATGCCGATATAGCGGATGTTGAGGGCCGGCGTGGTCTGGAGGCGCACTTCGTCGCTCTCGTCCGCCACCTGCACGTGAGGGAAGGCGACGTGGGCAATGTCGAGGACACCCTGCTCGAGGAGGATGAGCCGCGTCGTATTCTCCCGCACGGGCCGAAGCTCGAGGCGTTCGAGCAGGTACTCATCGGGCTCCCAGTAGTTCTCGTTGCGCTTGAAGCGGATATGCACGTCGGGCCGCCATTCGACAAACTCGAACGGCCCGGTGCCGACCGGGTTGGTGCCGATCCCGGAACCCATCCTTTCGTAGGCGGTGGGGCTGGGGATGGAGGCGAAGGCGCTGCCGAGCCTGTATATCAGGGTGGCGTCGGGCTCATTGAGGTTGAACACGATCTCATAGTCGTTGACCAGCTCAATGTTGTCCACGCCATCGAGCTGTGTGCGGCGCGTGGAGGCGGTTTCGGGGTCCATGATCCGCTCAAAGTGCCACTTCACGGCATGGGCGTCGAAGGGGGTGCCGTCGTGGAACTCGACGCCCTCGCGGAGGATGAAGCGCCACTGCATCGCGTCCTCGGAAAGCTCCCAGCTTTCAGCCAGAGCGGGCTCGATCTCCAGGTCCCGGTTCCAACGCACGAGCCCTTCGAGGACCTGCGCCATGATCTGGGTTTCCTGCGCGTACACCTGCCGGGCGGGATCGAAGGTGTGGAAGGTGCCCTCGAAGCCGAAGACCAAGCTGTCCTTCAGCTCCTCCGCCGAGCGCTGCTCGATACACCCGGAGAGGAGCGTTGCTCCAGCGACAAGGAATGCCGTGCAGGCCGTTTTGGTTGCGCGAAGTAGAATCATAATCCGTTTCCTGCAGACTTCTTGCGGGAGGTGGCTTCGGGAGCACCCTCCCAGCATTGACGCCGCAAACCGTCAGAGAACGTTTCCGCCCGATGCAACACCAGAATGCCCGGGGGATGGTGCCGCGGCCCTGCGGCTGAACATTTCACTGGACCCAGCGCCGTGGCGCCCGTTCCCTGCCAGTCAGGTTCAAAGCCCTATCTGCGAAACCACCGGCAAGCACACGGAGTGACACCGTGAAGGCAATCGACAAGCGCATTGCGGCCCGATTGCTCGCCCTTGGGGAGCTTTCCGAGGCGGACCTGCAACGGGCGCTCTCGGAGTATGGGGGCAGCGGCTCCTTCGCGGCGTTTCTTCTTCAGCGCGGATTCGCCGGTCCCGAAGCCGTATGCCGCGCAGAGGCTGAGGTCAACGGGTTCGAGTTCTTCGATCTCCACGGCTTCGAGCCGGAGGAGGGGTTGCTCGCCCAGATTCCCTCGCAGATGGCGCTCGACTCGCGCGTGTTCCCAGTGGCGTTGGAGGGGGAGACTCTGGTGCTTGCAATGGGGGACCCGAGCGACGTGCTCTCCCAGGACTCGTTGCGGCTGCGGTTGAGGCGGGCGGTCCGGATGGTTGTCGCCCCGCGCGAGGAGTTGGAGGAGCGGCTGATGCGGTACTACGGCCCGCGGCCGGTTCCGGCCCCGGCAGGAGCGCCCCGCAGCTCCAGCAGCCAGCGCGTCCCCGCCTCGGCGGTCGAGCACGCCCTTCGCGAAGCCGCCCACACCGGTGAAACACCACTGCCGGAGAGTATCTCCCAGGCGCAGACTGCCCGATTTGAAGAAAGCTCGACGGACACGCTAAACGAGGTGGAGGAGCGCCGGCGGGCGCTCGGAGCCTACGAGGTGGCTGGGGACGGCTCGGAGCGGCAGGCCGTTTCGTTTCCCTCCGGGGAGGGCGGCCAGACGCTCCGGCAGCTCTTCGAGCGGGCGATGGAGTCGCGCGCCGCTGAGTTGGAACTGCTGCCGGGCAGGACGAATAGCCGCGTACGCCACCGCATCCGCGGCCTCTGGCACGAAGCGCCGGGCTACCCCGCGGAGCTGCATGGCCCGGTGGTGGAGGCACTCCTGGAGATGGCGGGTCTGGAGAGCGACGCCGGAGGAGATGAACCGGTGGACCGGCAGCTACTGGTGGACTGCCCCGGCAGGGGGGACCTTCTTGCCGTGCTTTTTGTGGAGCAGACCGCCGCCCGGGGCGCGCGGGTGCTCCTGCGGCTGGCGGAGAATATGCCTCTGCTTGGCCGGCCGCTGAGCGGCGTCGGCCTGCCGGCGGAGCTGGCCGAAGAGCTGAATGGGCGCCTTGCCGGGAAAGGCGGTGGGTTACTGCTGCTCACCAGTCCAGACCTGCGGGCGCTCCAGCTAGTCTATCACAGCCTGCTGCGGAGCCTCACGCAGCGGGGGATGCGGGACGTGCTTTCGCTGGAGCGCCGGGCGGAGCGCCGGCTGCCGGGGGTCGTCAGCCTAAACTGCCCGATCGAAGGCGTCCGCCTCGCCAGCCTGTCCAACGCCGCCTTCATGGTGCCGGACGTGCTCGGGATCGAGCAGGTCGAGAACGGGACGGTGTTCAACCGTGCCATCAATGTCGCGGTACAGGGCACCACAGTGGTGGCAACGTTGCGGGCTCCCAGCTCGGAGGCAGCGCGGGCGAGCATCGCCGCGGCGCGAGTTGATCCAGTGAACATTGTCCGCGGTTTCATCGGAAACCTGCACATCCACGTGGCGCCGAGGCTGTGCCAGCAGTGCTGCCGGCCGATCACGGGCAGCCGGACCCTCCCGGGTTGGGCGCGCTCACTGGACACAGCGTTCTACGAGGCGGCCGGCTGCGGCTACTGTCAGGAGACCGGCTACGCCGGGACGATCTACATGGCAGAGTACTGGGCGCCGGACCTTGATCCCGGCGCGGCGGGCAAGTTCCGGCCGGTCGTGGACCAGCGCGAGCAACTCGTCTCGGCCAGCGTGGCGGGGCAGGTCGATCCCAGGCACTTTCCTGTGCGATCATGATCCCGCAGGGCACCCCCGCGCTGCGCGCCACCGAGACCATGGAGGCGATCCGGGCGCACGTCCTGGCGGAGGCGCCGGAAGTGGCGGCGGCGCTGGAGGAGCTTCGCGCGATTTCGTGGGTGGACCATCCTGTAGTGGAGCGTGCGGCACTCGCTGTTTGTGCCTGGCAGGGTCTCAACCCGGCGGTCCCCGCAAACCGCCGCAGGGCGCGCACCGTGGCGGAGTCGCTCCTGTCCGGGGAGGTGGCTTCCCCCGGCGGGTCCTCCGGCTTGCCACCACGGAATGCCGAGGGGCTGAGACACTCACTTCACTGGATTTGCAGCTCTTCGTTTGTGTATGAGTTGAGGACCTCCCCTGGGCCACTCCCTGCGCTCCGGCTCGTGAATCGGAGGTGCCCCGCCCTGAAAGGCCCCCGTGCGAGCCGGTTTCTTGCCTTCCTCGCTTTTCCGGCATTCGTGATGGACGGGCCGAGGGTGCGCTGGCTGCGCCGGCTCGGCTGGATCGACCCGGCGGAGAAGTCCCACGCCCGGGCCCGCGACGAGGGACTGCGATTCCTCGTGGCCCTGTCGGTTCAGGCGGACATGCCGCTGTGGGAGATCGACCGGGTGGCCGGGGTCTTCACCGGCGCGGAGGGACACGGTGAAGCGGTGTCCCTCTGCGGACGGAACCCCCGGTGCGGGCGCTGTCCGGCACGGGAGAACTGCTCCTACGCCACGGCAATGAGCCTTTCGGCAGCCTCGGTACATGAGGAGGGCAATGGCTCCCGCCGGCTGCGCGAGGCGATGCCCGAGGCGGACATGCCGAGGGAGAAGCTGATGCGCGCGGGGGCCGAAGGGCTCACCGACGCGGAGCTGCTGGCGATTCTTGTCCGGACGGGCAATGGCCGGCAGCACGCGGTGGAGCTGGCCGGAGCCGTCCTGCGGCAGGCGGGTTCGCTCGGGCAGCTTTCACGTTACAGCATCGCAGAGCTGACGCGGCTGCGGGGGCTCGGGCCGGTGAAGGCGGTGACCATCAAGGCGGCACTGGAGCTTGCTCGCCGGCTGGCCCCGCGCGACGAGGAGCCGCAGCTCCCGGCGGTCGCCTGCGGGAGGACCGTGTACGAACTCGTGCGCGGGCGTTTTCTCAACGCGCGCAGGGAGACGTTTCTCGTCCTCCTCCTTAACGCCAAGAACCGGGTGCAGCGCGAGGTCGTGGTCAGCGAGGGCATCCTGAATCAGACACTGATGCACCCGCGGGAGGCGTTCCAGGAGGCGGTGAAGGACGGGGCGGCGGCGGTCATTTTGGTGCACAATCACCCGAGCGGCGATCCGGCGCCCTCGCGGAACGACCGGGCAGTGACGCGCCGGCTCGTGGAGGCCGGGCGGGTGATCGGCATTCCGGTCCTGGACCACGTCATTGTGGGTGAAGGGCGGTATTACAGCTTCGAGGAGGCGGGCACGCTGCTGGAGGATTGATTTCCCCGCAGGCGGCGGCCCGCCTCCTCTCAGACGGTGCTCAGTCGAACAGGAGGTCCTGGTACTGGGCGATGGGTACGTCCGGGTTGAGGATGTGGGAGGGGTCGGCTTCGAGGCGCGACCCGTCCAGGCTGCGCGATGTATAGATGACCTGGCTGTTGAACTTGGGCGTAATCACCAGGAAGACCTTTGATTTTCGTGCCCTGTCGGTCTTGGTGCTGAAGAGGTACCTGACGCCGGGGATGTCCTTGAGCAGGGGGACGCCGCTGCGCTGCTCCACGCGGGTTTCCTTGTCGAGCCCGCCGATGGCGAAGGGCTCGCCGTTCTTGAGCGTGATGGCGGTGTCTATCAGCCGCTCGGCGATGATGGGCTGGTCGAGCTTTGTATAGCCGGCCAGGCTGTTGACGACGACGCGGAGGTCCGCCGTGACCATGTCCGTGCCGATGGTGGGCAGGATTTCGAGATAGATGCCTTCGGACTTTTCGCCGTCGAACAGGGAGGGGTCGCGGGCGGTCGCTCCGGGCCTTGCGGTGCCGGCGCTCTGCTCTTCAAGGAAGGAGCGCGTGGGCGGGGAGATGGCCGCGGTGCGGGCCGCGTCGGCGTGGTCGCCGCGGGTTGTGCGCACGCCGGTGGTTTCTTCGCGGACGACCTTTGGGTCGCTCAGCACGGTTGTATAGCCGGGCGAGGAGATGCGCTGGAGCGAGGAGACGACGCCGGGGCGGAGATTGCTCGCGGTGACCTTGCTGCGGGTGACCGTCTGGCCGGTGCCGGTGCGGACCGTGTAGTTGAGGAAGGAGGCGAGCGCGGCGGCGTCGATCGTCACAAGCGAATCGAGCCGGGCAAAGTGATCGCCGCCCTCGAAGCTGCTGGCGGTGAGGCCGAACTGCCCGCCGATGCTTTCCTTCCAGGCGTCCCAGTCGAGGCCGAGTTTGTCGGACTTGTCCTCCTCGATCTCGACGGCGAGGACTTCGAACTCCACCTGCGGCGGTGGCACGTCGTAGAACTGTGCCGTGGCGATGTTCCTGGGGGCGTAGCCTCTTGTGTCGGCGATATACAGGGTGTTCGACACGTCGTCGGCGGTGGCCTTGGACTCGGGCATGAGGATCGTCTGCTCCAGGATGGCGGCGACCTCCGAAGCGCGGCGGTAGCGCATCCGGTAGTGGTACTGCATCAGCCCCGTCGTATGGCGCATCTCCGGCAGGTCCATGACCCGGATGGACTCGATGATCGAGGGCATCTGCTGTTCGGTGGTGATGATGTGAAGGAATTGACGCATTTCGCCCGTTTCGGGGTCGGTGTACCGGAGCGGGCGGGCGGAGCCTTTCTCCAGGGCAACGGCGCGGCTGACATAAGGGAGGACCTCGATGCCGGGGGCGTGCTCCAACTCGACGACATGGCTGATGTAGTGGTTGATCTCCGCCTTGTCGCCGGAGCGGAAGACGGTAAAGCGGGAGACGTCGGTCGGGACTTCGCGGTTGATGTTGATGACTTCGTCCTGGGCGTTGCGGGCCTCCTCCGGCTGTTGCTGCGCCGCCAGGGGTGCCCAGGCCAGGGCTGTTGCCGCCAGAAGGGCGACGGTGAACCTGGAGTTGCGTATCATGCATTCCTCCTTGGGAGAAGTTGATGGGCGTGTTGATCCCACATCCCGGCCTTTATCCCCTGAGGCGGGAACCCGGCACCGGCGGCGGGGGAGACGGAAGGCCGCCGCGGACTGGCAATTTTGGAAGCGGGGAGAGGGACGGTGGCGTCCCCCCGGTGCGAAGCAATTGCCGTCTATAAATGACCAGCGGGTCAACGTGAATGATGGGCGCGCGAACTTCAATTGCCCCGGGAATTGATAAAGCCTACCACTCGGTCCGAAACGCCCCCGATCACATGGATTCTGCACCCCTGCAAGGAGGCACACCGCCCGTGCGCAAACCCGATTTCAACCGGCTTCTCACCACGCTCCGATGCGGACAGGCGGACGCCATTCCGGTGATCGAGCTTGGTGTCCACCCGGTCATCAAGGGCGAGATTCTCGGCCGCCAGTGGGCCGGTCTCGCCGACGACGTGGAGTTCGCCCAGACAATGGGCTACGACTACGTGAAGCTCCAGCCGCGATTCCCCATGGCTGCCCAGCGCAAGACCGCCGCTTCGGGGCCCACCGAAGGTTCCAAGCAGGTGGACCGCGCCTGGGCGTCCGAGGGTGAGGGCATCGTCACGGACTGGGAGAGCTTCGAGGCCTATCCCTGGCCGAAAAAGGAGGACATCGACTACTCCGGGTTCGAGAAAATCGTCCCGCTCCTGCCCGAAGGCCTCGGCGTCATCGGCCAGTATGGCGACATCTTTACCACGACGTGGGAGCTGATGGGTTTCGAGGAGTTCTCGCTGGCGCTCTACGAGGACCCCGAGCTGGTGGAAGCCATCTTCACCCGGGTGGGGGACCTTGTGCTCTCCATGTTCGAGACGATGGCGGACATGGAGGTGGTGGGGGCCATGTGGTACAGCGACGACATCGCGTACACGGGCGGGCTGCTGGTAAGCCCGCAGGTCCTCCGGCAGCACTTCTTCCCGCGGCTGGGCCGCATCGGGGAGTTCGCCCGCAAGGCGGGCAAGCCGTTCCTCTACCACACCGACGGGGTGCTGAAGACGGTGATGGACGACATCCTCGGCGCGGGGGTGAGCGCCCTGCACCCGATCGAGCCGCTCTCCATCGACATCGTGGAGTTCAAGCGCGAGATGGCCGGGAAGCTCTGCCTGTGCGGCAACATCGACGTTGACCTGCTGGCCCGCGGGACTCCCGATCAGGTGGCCGATCTGGTCCGCCGGCGCATCCGGGACGTTGGCCCGGGTGGTGGTTACGCACTGGGCTCCTCGAACTCCATCCCGGAGTACGTCAAGGTGGAGAACTACCGCACGATGGTCCAGGTCGCGATCGAGGAGGGGTCGTACAACTGACGGCACTGTGAGGGGTGATGCCTGCCCCGCTCCGCCGGGTCCCACCCCTATTCCCGCACGCCGAGGCCGTTCCGGTTGAATCTCCAGCGGTTCAAGCGCGCCCCAAGTAAGGTCCTCGCCGACGCCGCATGGCTCTCCGGCGGGACCATTACCACGTTCCTTGTCTCCATCGCCGGGATGATCCTCATTCCCCGGTTCCTGGAGACGGCTGCCTTCGGCGTCTGGAAAACCTACCAGGTCGTCCTGCAGTACACGGGGCTGTCCCACTTCGGGCTGATCAACG
>SLMS01000226.1 GCA_007133495.1 Candidatus Sumerlaeota bacterium
CGCCATTCTGGTGTTTGACCCGGCCCTTGAGGTGCACAGGGCGAACCCGGCGGCGGAGGAGCTCCTGGGGGGCGCCGGGCCTGAGCAGGCGCTTTCAGACGAGAGTCTGCGGCTGTTGCGGGCGGCAATGGAGAGGATTGAGGACCTGCCTGGAAGGCGCCGCCGGCTCTGGGTCCCCGGGCTCCTTGAAGCGAACTCCGGAACGGGGCGGCAGTTCCGCGCCGAAGCCACGCTCTCGCGTTTCGACTCGGGCGGAGCGCCACGCTACACACTGATTCTGCGGGACTTGCGCGAGCGCATCGAGGTGGAGCGCCGCATGGAGGAGTTGGCACAGGAGGCGGAGTACCTGCGCGAGGCGGTGCGGGAGGTGGCCGAGCGGGGGGAGATGCTTGGGCGGAGTCCGGCAATGCTGCGGGTGTTCGACGCGATCGCCCGGGTGGCTCCCGCGGAGACAACGGTCCTGATCGAAGGAGAGACAGGGACGGGGAAGGAGCTGGTGGCGCGGGCGATCCACCAGTCGAGCAGGCGTGCCACGCGCCGGCTGGTGCGGGTGAACTGCGCGGCGGTGCCCCACAACCTGATGGAAAGCGAGTTTTTCGGCCATGAGCGGGGCGCCTTCACGGGGGCGACCCAGCGGCGGGAGGGCCGTTTCTCCGTGGCGGACGGCGGGACGATCTTCCTGGATGAAGTGGGGGAGCTGCCTCTTGACCTTCAGGCGAAGTTCCTCCGGGTCCTGCAGGAGGGGGAGTTTGAGCCGCTGGGAAGCTCGCGCACGACGAAGGTGAACGTGCGGGTGGTAGCCGCCACAAACCGGGACCTTGCCGGGATGGTGCGGGAGGGGACGTTTCGCGAGGACCTTTACTACCGGCTGGGGGTCTTCCCGGTGCGCCTGCCGCCCCTTCGCGAGCGGGGCAACGACGTGGTGGTGCTGGCGGGCTCGATCGCGCAACGCATCGCCCGGCAAATGGGCCGGCAGGTGGACCCCTTGGGTCCGGAGGACGTCCACCGGCTGAAGTCATATCACTGGCCGGGGAACGTGCGGGAGCTGCAGAACGTTGTCGAAAGGGCGATTATCCTGGCGCGTGGAGCACGACTCGACTTGGTTCGGGCAATGCCGGAAGGGGCTGCACCCTCTTCTCCCCCACCGCCGGAGGACCGGAATGACCCGGGGGAGCAACCAATCCTGACGGAGCGGGAGATGCGGGGTCTGGAGCGGGGGAACCTGCTGCGGGCGCTGGAGGCGTGCAGGTGGCGGGTGGCAGGTGGAGAGGGTGCGGCGCGGCTGCTCGGGCTGGCGCCATCCACGGTGGCCTCGCGGATGAAGGCGCTTGGAATCCGCCCACCGGGAAGGCCGGCGGGATAGGCACGAACTCTCGCGTGGGGGAGTCGCGAGAGTTCGCGAATCGCGGGATTCCGCAAGAGGCTCCACGGGGGAATTGGAGCCACAAAACACTGAAAATAAACATGTTATATGTTTCTCAGGCACTGGCGGGGTTTGTGCGCATGGGGAGGTCACCGCATCGCCCAATGGCGGCGGAAAATCCCCTCCAATCAAGGAGTTACGCCAATGCAGTCCATCACCCCCACAACCCCCACCCCCACAACCCTGAACGGGGTTGATACCCCGGCGCTAAAGGGCGCCATCGAAGCCGTGGCGCAGGACCCGGCGCTCGGCATGACCACTTGGAACGTGCGCACGCACTGGAAGGGCGGCTTCCGCTCCGACACGAAGGTGAGCAACTTCACCATCGGTGGAAAGACCGTGGAGAAGGACTTCACGGTGAAGATCGACGAGCCGCTGGAGCTTTGCGGCACCAACAGGTTTGCCAACCCGCAGGAGTACCTCATGGCGGCGCTGAACGCCTGCATGATGGTGGGTTACGTCGCCCTCTGCTCGCTCGAAGGCATCGAGCTGGAGGAGGTCCGGATCGAGACCGAGGGCGACATCGACCTGCGCGGTTTCTTCGGCCTGGACCCCGAGGTGAAGCCGGGCTACGACGAGATGGCCTACCGCGTGTACATCCGGGGCAACGGCACGCGGGAGCAGTTCGAGCGGATTCATGAGGCGGTGGTGGCGACTTCGCCGAACCGCTTCAACATTGCGAACGCGATCCGGCTGAAGTCGCGCCTGATCGTCGCGTAGCGGCGTTTTGCCGGCTTATTCAGCGGTTTTTCGGCCGGTTTTCTGCCTGGCGGGGCACTCCCCCGCCGGGCTTTTTTTCTGTTTTTCATTTTCGCGGAGGGTTGACGCGCGGTGGTTTGGGCGGTTTGAGTGTCTGGTTTTGGGCCGACTTAGTTTGAGTTCTGCAAAATGCTGTTGACAACTCCCCGGTGTTTGGAGGCATGTAAGGGGAAATCGCAACGACCGCGGTGGGCTTATGGCATTTTCTTCTCCCGAGACGCACTCCTCCCCACACGTTTCACGTGAAACACGCCCCCGGGCCCGGGTGGCGGTGATCAATCAGAAGGGGGGCGTGGGGAAGACCACGACCGCGGTGAATCTGGCCCACGGGCTGGCCCTGCAGGGGCTCCGGGTGCTGCTGATCGACCTGGACCCGCAGGGAAACGCGACGACAGCGCTCGGGGTGGAGAAGTTCACCACAAGCCCCTCCTCCTACGAGCTGCTCTTCTCCGAAACCAGCGCTCCGCACTGGAGCGTCACCCGCTACGACAACCTCGACCTCTACCCCGCCAACATCTCCCTCGTCCGCGCGGAGATGGACCTCTACCACCTTGGTGAGGAGCGCCAGCACGCACTCCGCAAGGTCCTGGAATCACGCGAATTTCCTCACGATGTCATCCTCTTCGACGCGCCGCCCTCCCTGGGCCTGCTGACGCTCAACATCCTGCTCGCGGCGCGCTACGCTCTCGTTCCCGTTCAGTGTGAGTACCTCGCTCTCGAAGGGCTCACCATGCTGCTCGACACGATTGAGGAAATCCGCAACGACCAGAACGCCGAGCTGGAGATGCTGGGCTGCGTGCTCACCATGGTGGACCTGCGCACGAAGCTGAGCCAGGACGTGATCCGGGACATGCGCGAGCACCTTGGCGACAAGGTGCTCCGCACCCTGATTCCACGGACGATCCGGCTGTCGGAGTGCCCCTCGCACGGCCGGACCATCTTCGATTACGAGCGGTGGGGCTCCGGCGCGAGGGCCTATGAGGCGCTTTCGAACGAGGTGGCCGAGCGGCTGGGAATCGCCCCGGCGGGCAAGAAGGGAGGCAGCGAATGAGCAGCCGCAAGAAGGCTCTGGGGCGGGGGCTTGGGGCGCTCCTCGGCACCCCTCCCGTCCGGATGGACCTACCACAAAGTGAGAAACGCCAGTCCTCCACGGCTCTCGCTGAGGAGGCTCCCCGGCCCGGCGGACCGGGCGCGCGGGAGGTGCGCTTCATCCCGCTCACGGAGATTTCGCCCAACCCGGCGCAGCCGCGCAGCCACTTCGCGCGGGAGTCCCTCGAGGAACTCGCCGAATCCATCATCACGCACGGGGTGCTCCAGCCGGTGCTGCTGACCCCGAACAAGGGAAAGCCGGGGTACACGCTGCTGGCGGGGGAGAGACGCTTCCGGGCCGCGGAGTTGGCGAAGCTGCGGGACATTCCGGCGCTGATCTCCGAGGTCACCAAGGACGAGATGCTGGAGATCGCGCTGGTGGAGAACGTGCAGCGCGACGACCTGAACCCGGTGGAGGAGGCGCGGGCCTACCGCCGGCTGCTTTACGAGTTCGGATACACGCAGGAGCAGATCGCGCAGCGGGTGGGGAAGAAGCGCTCCACGGTTGCCAATGCACTGAGGCTGCTGAAGTTGGGAAACGAGGCGCTGGAGGACCTGGAGGCGGGCCGGCTCACGGCGGGGCACGCCCGGGCGCTGCTTTCGGTGGAGGAGCCGTTCTACCGGCAGAAGTTGCGGCGGGAGGTGGTGGAGAAGGGGCTTTCTGTGCGCGAGGCGGAGAAACTGGCCGTAAGTTACATAAAATCAGGTTCTCCCACGTCGCACAAGCGGCGGCGGAAAGAGTTGTCTCCCGGCTCCGAACAGCTTGACACTGTGAGTTTGCAGGAGCGACTGATGGAACGGCTAGGCTGCCGCGTCCTGATCAAGAGCC
>SLMS01000257.1 GCA_007133495.1 Candidatus Sumerlaeota bacterium
ACGCGGCCGGACTGGAGTTCGATGCGCTCGATGCGCACGCCGAAGGCGAACCGGACGCGGAGAAGCTGGCAGAGGCGGAGGAGGCCCTGGCGGAGTGCGGCACCACCGCCCTCCGCGGACCAGCCGCCCGAGCGGAGGAACTCCCAGAAGAGGCCGTGGGCCATGCCGGTGCCGCCCGGTGCCGCCCGGTGGAGCGGACGGCAGGCGGCGAGGAGTGGGTCGAGGACGGGTTCGCGCCTACCGAGCCCGGTCGTTCCGGGGGCGCCGAGCCTGCCGAGTCCGCCCTGGGGGGAGAGGACGGAGCCGCGGCCGTCGCGCAGGGCTCCCTGGCGGTAGCGGCGGAGGCGCCGGCCGAAGACTTCTGCCTGACGGGCGAAGCGCCGGGCGGTGCGTGCGTCCACGCCGGGAAGGATGCGCAGGGCCTCTGTGAATTCTTCCGGGGAGGGGGGCAGATCAAGGGGCTCCTCGTCCTGGCGGAAGAGCCGGAAGGAGTAGGGAAGGCGGCGGAGCGTGAGGAAGTCGGTGATGCGATGGCCGGCGGAGGCGTACAGCTCGGCCAGGACTTCGGGGCCGGACCAGACAAGGGGGGATGCGGGGAAGCGGAAAGCGCCGAGGCGTTCCTCGTCCATCTCGGGCGCGGGGGAGGTGCCCTCCTCCAGGACGAGGACGCGGGCGCCGCGGACCGCGAGGGAGACTGCGGCGGCCAAGCCGGCCAAGCCGCTGCCAAGGACGGCGGCGCGTCTTCCCTTGAGCGTGTCACGGACTTCGAGCGCCAAGCTACCCCTCTGGAAATGGCCAGTGGCCGGTGGCCATTGACCGGTGGTTGGTGGCCGCCGTGGGGCACCTTTTGCCGGCGGGCAGCGCGGGGCAACCGTCACCGGCCGCGCTGTCACCGCGCGCCTTAGCCCTCCTCGCCGGCCACGATGGGGAAGAGGGTACAGGCGTATCCGCCAAAGCAGTACCAAGCGAATTCGCGGCCTTCGCCGGTGTTGAAGAATTCACGGTCCTTGGGGATGCCGGAGGCAAAGTGAAACCATCCGGTTTCGTGGAAGTGCTGGACCTGTTATTGGAGTTCGTCGTCGGCTTCCATCTCATCTTAGAGGAAATCGGTCATGGTGCCGCCGTTCGATTCGACGGTTTGCTCGGCTTCCCCGCTGGCCCAGCGGTCCCTGGCGGCGAGCTGGCGATTTTCTCGCTGATCCACTGCTTGAGAGCATCCCTTCGGCATGGCTCCGTGATGTCGGCCTGGAAGGTCTGGACAAGCCTTGGGCCTTTACGGGCGCTTGCGGCGTTTCTTGGGACGGCGTCCCTTCGGTTTGCCTGACTTGCCGGGGCCCTGTGTGTCGGGAGCGCTGTCCTCGCCACCCTTTTGCGGCTGCCGGGTGGGCCCGGCGGACGCGTCCGGTTTGGCGGAGGCGTCCCCCCTGCGCCGGCCACCGCGGCGGCGTTTCTTGCCGGGGCGTCCGGTGGGTTTGGGCTCTGTGGCGGAGGATTCGGTGGAAACGGAGGGCTCTTCCGGGGGTTTGGGAGCGGGGGCGTCTTCCAGGGCGGCAGCCTTGCGCTCCTGCTTGTCCACTTTGTGGCGCATTTTCTTGCCAAAGCGCTTGAGCTGCTCGGGCACCTTGGCCTGCGAGGGGTCGAGCTCCCCGGCCTTGATGGTGCGGAGCGCGGCGCCGTCGGAGACGAGATAGGTGCCGGCGATGAGGTTTCGGTCCACGATGACGAGGTCCTTGTCCTCGTGGCGGACGGTGGCGCCCTTGGGCAGGGCGTTACGGGACATTTCCCTGTACTGGTCCACCTCGTAGGAGAGGCAGCAGAGCAGGCGGCCACACTGGCCGGAGAGCTTTGTCGGCGGGAGGTTGATATCCTGGTCCTTCGCCATGCGGATGGTGATGGGGCGGAATTCCTTGAGCCATGAGGAGCAGCAGGTCTGGAGGCCGCAGATGCCGTATCCGTCGATGAAGCGTGCCTCATCGCGGACACCGACCTGCCAGAGTTCGATGCGCATTTTGAGGAGAGTGCTCAACTCCTTGACGAGCTGGCGGAAGTCCACGCGCTGGTCGCTGGTGAAGTGATAGACGGCCTTGTTGTCCTTGGGGTCGATGCGCACGTGGCTGATCTTGATGTCCATGCGCAGTTCGGTGACCTTCTCCTTGCCGAGGACGAGGGCGCGGCGCTCCTGGAGCTTGCGGTCCCACCATGCCTCGACTTCCTTTTCGGTCGCGCGGCGCAGGACCCGGGGGTAGGGCTCGCGGTGGAGTTTGAGCTGCTGCGAGGATTTGTATTCCAGGCCGGAGATGAAGGCCACGTCCTCGTTCTCATGACGGGGAACGACGACGAACTCCTCCGGACGCAGGTCGTGCAGTGCCCCCGGGTCGTATATCCGGGGCATTTCTTCCTGGGAGAATTTGACGGCTACGAAAAGCGCCATGGCGCTGGACGGATTTCCCGATCAGGAGTGGGGAGCGGCGGTGCGGAAACGGGCCGCTGGACACGCACGCTGTGGTGCCGCACGATCCGAAGGTGCGGCTTGCGCGGCCGAAGCTCAACCGGAACTCTGCCGGGGCGGCATGGGACTGACCCGTCCCGCCCGGGCAACACAACACTGGGGGTAAATGATGCGGCTCAAGGGACAAATCGTCTGGATCACGGGTTCGGCGAAGCGAGTGGGGAAGGTGTGCGCGCTTGCGTGCGCGGCGGAAGGAGCGGACATCGTGGTGCACTGCCGGAGTTCGCGGAAGGAGGGCGAGGAGGCGCTCCGCGAAGTGGAAGCCCTCGGCCGGCGGGCGATGCTGGTGCAGGGCGATCACGCCAGCGCGGAGGACGTGCCGCGGATGGTGGAGGAAATCCGGGCGCATTTCGGCGCGCTGACGGCGTTGGTGAACTCGGCGGCGGCCTTCCCGCGGGCAAGGTTCGAGGACGTGAGCGAGGAGGATTTCTTCTCCATCGTGCGGACGAACCTCTGGGGGCCGTACCTGTGCGCACAGGCGGCGCTTCCGTTGCTGCGGAAGGCGCGGCCGGGCCGGCTGATCAACGTGACGGACTGGGCGGTGGCGCGGCCCTACCGGTTCTACTCGCACTATATGGCGGCCAAGGGCGGACTGGATGCGGTGACGCGGGCCCTGGCGCGGGAGCTGGCGCCGGATGTCCTTGTGAACGCGATCGCTCCGGGGCCCGTACTGGAACCGCCGGACCTCGGTGATGAGGAACGGGAAAAGGTGCTGGCGAAGATTCCCCTCAGGCGGTGGGGGAGACCGGAGGACGTGGCGAAGGCGCTGGTGTTCCTGCTGGAGTCGGATTTCATCTGCGGCGAGACGATCGCAGTGGACGGGGGAAGGACGGTCGGATGAGGGGGAGGCGGGCTTCGGGTTCCGGGTTCCGGGTGCGGGGGGGCGGTGCGGCCGTTTGGCTTTTGCCGGCGGGGCGTTTCGGAGGGGTGCCCGCGTTGGCGTTCCTGCTGTTTTGCTGGGTGGCCGGTGGTGTGCCGGCTGCGGCGGACGATTTTGCCGGGCGTGCACGCGATCCGGAGGCGTTGCTGTTCCAGGGCGTGCCTGCCGGTGCGAAGGACGCGGGGGCGTGGGATTTTGCCGGCAGCAGGGATTCAGCCGCCGGGTTTGTCTATACGCTGGTGCAGGGCACGGAAACCGTAACGGAGGAGTGGCTGGAGGAGCTGGTGCAGGCGGGGCTGGAGCCGGTCCGCTACGTTCCGAACAACGCGTACATTTTTCGAACGATGGACGGGGCGAAGGCGGCGGCGCAGCTCCCAGTGGACGAGGTGCGGCGGTTTTTTATACTCGGGCCGGACAACCGAGTCGCTCCGGAGACCGGGGAGGCGGCCGCGAAGGCGGCGGACGATGCCCTGCTGGCCGTGGCGGTCACGTTGTGGCCAGAGGAGGACGCGGGCCGGGCTGTCCAGTCCATCGAAGACAACGGGGGCGAGGTGACCGGCCGCGCGGATGTTGCCGGGCAGCCCTTTCTGACAGCGGAGGTTCCCGCGGCGGCTGTGCAGGAGCTGGCGGCACTTCCCGAAATCGAATGGATCGAACCGGTCTCCACGATTACACTGCGGAACGACCTGACGGGAGCAATGGTGGAAAGTGGGACGCCGGAAATGCGTCCGTTCCGCAATTCGGGTCTTTTCGGAGCGGGGCAGGTGGTGGGGCATATAGATTCGACGTTGAACGCGCTCGGCTGTTTTTTTGCCGATCCGGCCGGTATTCCGCCGGGGCCGGACCACAGGAAGCTTCTTCGCACCGCGGGGGCCACGAATCCAACGACACACGGTTCACATACCGCGGCCACGATCGCCGGATGGCGGATGAATGGCGACCTGGACAAGGCGGGCATTGCTCCGGCTGCGCGGCTCAGCCATGCGAATTATCGTGAACTGATTCCGCACGCGGACCTGGACGTGCCGCAAAATTTCAATAGTCTGTACGGGCTGTTGAACCTGGCACGCGGGGACGGGGCGGCCATTCACTCGAATTCGTGGGGGGACGACGAGCGGACAAACTATACATACCTCGCTGCCGCAGCGGACCTGTTTGTTTTTCTGCACGAGGAGACGCTCGTCGTTTTTGCAGCAAGCAACGAGGCGACGCTGCGCACGCCGGAAAACGCGCGGAACGTCCTGGCGGTCGGTGCCTCGCGCCGGTATCCGGACAAGGACGTGAAGCTTTCCGGCGGGGTGGGACCAACGTTCGACGGGCGCATGAAACCCGATCTATACGCGCCCGGGCATTTGGTGGAGAGTGCCTTTTCGGGCATGTGCAGCACGGGGGGGCTTTCCGGGACGAGCATGGCGACGGCGGCGGTGTCCGGTGCGGCGGCCCTCGTGCGGGAGTATTTTCAAACGGGCCGGTATCCCACGGGCGATCCGGGCGGGGGAGCGGCCTTCACGCCGTCTGGCGCGTTGCTGAAGGCAGTACTCTTGAATGCGGCACAGGACCTTGTGGCGGAGGAGGACTATCCTTCGCAGGCACAGGGCTGGGGCCGCGTGCAGCTTGACCGTGCACTGCCCACCGGTCCGGAGGGCTCCCGGCGTCTATACGTTGAGGATCACCGGGCCTCCTTCGGGCATGGCATGCGCACGGGCCAGAGCCGGAGTGTTCCCGTCCTTGTCAAGCGCCGGGACGAGCCACTCCGAGTGACCCTGACATGGGACGACCCGCCTGTCTCGCGGGCTGCGGAATCGACCGTGGTCAACGACCTGGACCTTCAGGTGATCGGCCCGGATGGCGTTTTCTACCGGGGTAATGTCTTCGAAAACCGGCGCTCCGTGACGGGGAGCACCCACGATCCGCTGAATAACGTGGAGCAGATTCACCTGCCGGCACCGCAGACGGGCCTCTATCAAATCGTGGTGGACGGGGCTTTTGTGGAGCCGCGCAACGCCCCGCAGGGGTTTGCGCTGGCAGCGAGCGGCGGGATTTATTCTCCGGCGTCCGGACCGGTGCTGCTCTTCGCGCCGGGGGACGTGCCGGCGAACCGCTCGGCCCAACTCTATCTTCTCCATCCGGGTATTGATACGAGCACGGTCACGGTGGAGGTCACGGGCGAATCAGGCGACGTGGAGACGTTTACATTGTTTCAGCGTTTTGCCGGTATATACGAATCCCCTGTTTCTCTTGCGATCGGGGAACCCGTTCCGGGCAACGGGCTGCTGGACGGCCGGAGCGGCGAGACGTTCACCGCACGATTCCAACCGGGGCCGGAGGCGGAGCCGGTGGAAGCCACGATCACGCTCCGCGCCGCCGGCACTGACGGGCCGACGTGGAGGATGTATTGATTCAGTCCACGATGCGGAAGCTTTGGAAGCGGCTGATCTCGTTATAGAATGCGGGGGCGGGGCTGGATGGCCGTTCGGCGATGCGTTCTGCGGCGCGGAAGCCCATGTGGATGGAGTGGTCCATGTTGTTGTGCAGGAAAAGCCCCTGCCGGCCGGTGCTGATAATGGAGGGGAATTCGCGCAGGTAGCTCCAGATGCGGGCGAGCCGGTCGCGGTACTCAAGATCGTAGAGCGGGTAGGTGTTGCGTATGCGGTGGACGAGGGTGCTGCGGACCTCGTCCGGCCGGAGGATGCCGGTGCGTTCGAGTCCCTGAAGGCAGCGGCGGACGAGCTGCCGGTCCGTGGCGCGCCAGATTTTGCTGCCGGGGTGGCATGTCACTTCGAGGACGATCATGCCGGAGCGGGCCTCCCCCATGCTTTGGTGGAAGTTTTTCGGTTCGTACCCGCGATTGAAGAGGGTGTCCTTTTCGGGAAAGTAGAGCCATTGCGCGTCGGTGACGCGGGGGCGGTTGGCGACGAAACAGACAAGAAAGTTTTCGATAAAGCGGAGTTCGCCGCGTGCACGCTCGACGCGGGGATCGGGACGGAGCGGCAGGAGCATGGCCAGCAGGTCGCCGACGGGGACGGTGGAGATGACCACATCCGCCGTATAGATAGCATTGCCTCCGCGCGGGCCCTCGGCGTTGACCTGCCATGAGCCGCCGTCCTTGCGGATGAGGGAGCGGGCCGTGCGGCCGAGCAGGATGCGCCCTCCGCGGGCTTCGACGCCTTCCCGGAGTTTTCCGACCAGCCGCTCCACGCCCCCGGCGATATAGTAGAATTGCTTCACGGCGGTGGGGCGTTTGTCCTCTTGCCGGAGGAGGAGCTTGCGCACCATCTGGTCGAGGCCGCCGGCGGAAACACGGATGCGGGCGATGTCGGCGTGGAGTTCGGAGGGGGGGAGCTTCCAGACTTTGCGGGCGTAGGGGCCGATCAGCAGCCGGTAGAGTTCGGGGCCGAAGGCCTCCTTCATGAGCGATTCGAAGCTCTCCTCGCCGCGGAAGGAGGTGGAGGCCATGCGGGCGGCCTTGTGGCCGAGATAGCTGAGTCCGGCGCGGGCGACCTCTCCGATGCCGAGGTGGCGGGCGATTTCGGCCGGTTTCGGCGGGTACTCGATCCAGCCGCCCTGGAGCCACATTTTCGAGCGGCGCCGGACGGTTTCGAGCTCGTCGCCCACGAGGTCTTCGAGGAATGCCTGGACGTCGGGCAGCTCGGTGAAAATGCGGTGGGGCCCGAGGTCGGTGACCTGGCCGTCCACGGTGAGCGAGCGGGCGAGGCCGCCGGGGCGGTCTTCGCTCTCCAGGATCGTGACGTCCAGGGAGGGATCGTTCTGCAGAAGGCGGTGAGCCGCGGCAAGGCCGCAGACGCCTGCTCCCAGAATGACGATACGAAGTCCCATCGTGCTTGCCTGGCACCGTGTGCGGGGATGGCGCCGGTGGGTTCTTCCCGGCGCGGCGGGGTCAATTTGGGCGGATGGGGGCGCGGACGCAACCCCGTACCCCGTCCGGGAGGGGCCGGTCTCATCCCGAACAGGAGGGCGCGGGAGCCGGAGGAGCCCTCGGCCGGGCAGGGGTGTTGTATAGATGGTGTCCTGCGGGAGGGAGCGATTCGACGGGCCGTCCCGGATGTGATGGGTGACATGGGCATTGCCGGAGAAACGAATTTGCCGGCTCCGCACGGAAGCCGCTCCGCATTTCCCCAAACCGGGTGTGTGGGGGTTGCGGGAAGGGGAAAATCAGGGACGGCGGAAGGGGTGAAAGGCGCTTGACAACTGGACGCAGGCCTGTTTCGATGCATACCGCGCTGTGGCGCCACAAAACGAGAAGGAAAAGAAAGGAGTGCTCCCGATGCCGTGCTATCCGAAATGTTTGCCTGCAATTGCTCTGATGCTTGCGATGCCTTTCCTGCCGGTACCTGCCGCGGCCCAGATCGGTGGGCAGACGCCGGCGGAGGGTAGCTTTGTCATTGATGATTTTGAGGATCTGACGCTGACATCCGAGACTCTGGAGCGTGACTGGCTCGTCTCCGTCATCGTACAGACGCCGGACGATTTGGAGCTGGATGGAAAGGGACTCACGCTTGCACCCGGGCAAACACCTGTCGGCGCCATGCACGCGGATTTCCCGGACGATTTCGCCTTTATTGAGGATGAGGACCCTTCCGCCTTTGGAGATTTCGGCATTCCCATGCCGGGAACTCCCGGTGTCTCGACAGACCCGGATGCTGGAGGTGACCCCGGGAATATTGCCGGGTTCCAGTATCTCCGGTTCGTTCACTGTTACCAGCTAAGCGGAGGCACACAGGATACGGACGTTAACTTCAATGTCATCCTGGAGTGCTACCCGGAGAATCCGGATGGCACGTTCCCCAAGTTGCTCTGGAGCTATACGCCGGTGGAGGGAACAGCGTTCGAGGAAACAGTGCTCGATCTCCACGATCCGGGGACGATCCTGGACAACCCGGAAGGGTACACAGTGGAGGAGTTGCTGGAGCAGACGCGGTTTCTGGATTTCTTCTTTATCGCGGGGCCGGTGATTTCCCCGGCGACGCTGAGTGTGCATGTGGACGATGTGACGCTCCTCGCGGACTCCCCAACAACGGTGGAACCGTGGCAGCTCTATTGGTAAGCAAAAGACCCGGCCGGGAAGGGACAAGTCTCCCGGTCAGGAAATGGAGCCGAGAAGCCGCGTGAGCACGGTTTCGTCGCGGAAGTGCTCTCCTGCAATTTCGCGGGCCCGGCGGGAGTGGAAGTCGTAGTTTCCGTGGATTTCTTCCAGGTAGCGGAGCGCTTCGCTTTGCGAGCGCCAGGCGAAAAGTCCTTCGCCTGTGGGGAGGACGTCGGAAAAACCGGTTTCCTGCACAACGGCGGGCCGGCCGGCGGAAAGGTAGCATATAGTGCGGTCGCTGAACCAGCCGGAGCGGGTGGAAACGTAGGTTCCTTTCGCCACGCTGAACTCCCCGAGGCTGCCGGAAATATAATTGTGGTATCGCCAGATATCGGAGGAGACGGAAAACGCATCCACGCATTCCCAGCCTCTGTCCCGAAGCAGGTGCATTGGTCCGGAAACGGCCAGCTCGAACCTGAGAGGGCCGTTCTTCCTTAATTTTGACGGAAGGTCGATGACTTTCAGGAACTCGTGGTCCTTGTTGCCGCCGATATCCTGGAAACTTTCAAATCGCCAAGTCATGACGGTGGTGAAGACGTCCCGCGTGGGGAGAGAGGATTTCTTTGGCTGCCAGATGGAAGTGTCCACCGGCTGCCAGGTCGGGAGCCATTGGTGGTGCGTGGGGACGTCGGCGGTGCCGCGCGCAATGCCGGAGCCAAAGGTGAAAAGGGCGTCGTAGGTGTTGAAGAACTCGACGTACCAGCCCTTCTTCTCGTCTACATAAGACTGGTTGCGCGCTTCGTGGATCGCGAGCTGGGTGAATGCGGGGTCGCTGTCGATGAACGCTTTGCGGGGAATGGCCAGGTAGTGATCGCGCCAGACCCAGCAGCCCCCAGAGAGGACAAGGAAGAGATCGGCGGAGCGGCAAATCTCTTCCATTTTGGCGGCACCGATGCCGTGATGCTTCCCCGTGTAGTCAACGTAGCACCAGGAGTCACCCAGATCGAAGGGGCGGAGCGTATCGTCTATATGGCGAAGAGCGTAGGCCGGGTTGGTGGCGATGGCGTTCTCTTCCGGGTCGTAATTGCACTCGCAGGTATCCTCGAGGTAATATACATCGTGGCCGAGCTTCCGAAGGCCGAGCAGATACATCAGGCTGCACCATGCAACGCCTCCCCAGGGGTAGCGGCCAATGATTCCTGCAAAAACGATACGCATTACTTTCTCTCCATTCTACTGGCCCACCGGCGGATGCCGGAGGCAAAATCAAGCACGGCCGCGCGCCGGGCGATGGTTGAGAGGCGGAGTTTCTCTGCCACGGAGGGGGCATCGGCGGCGAGGCGGTCAAGCCGGTGTTTCGTGCTTTGTATATCCCGCTCCCTTGTGGATATGATATGGTCCTCCATACCAAGGGAGGCGCAGAAATCGAGCACCTTCGGCTGGTATTCCCAGGCAAGGAACGGCGTGCCGGCCACGGCGGCCATTGCAAGGGCGTGAAGTTTCTCGCCGAGGAAAGCGGTGCAGCCGGAGATTGCGGAAAGTGTCTCGAGCGTCTGGCTGCGCGCATCGAAAAGGGGGCCACTCCCCGGCACGGTGGAGTCGCGGACGCGGCGCATAATTTCGAGATCACGGGACCACACGGAAACCCACACGAAGGTCCACCCGTCCTTGCGAAGGGAGGCCAGCAGGTTGCTGATGAAGTCGATAAATCCTTCCTCGTCGCCTCCGAAAATCGCTCCATTGGCGGTACCGAAATTTATGGCGAGGCGTTTCGGGGCGGGGCGCCAATCCATGGGTGTATGCAGCGCGAGGTAGGGATCACCGGTCATTTCGGCGTTGGGAAATCCGTGATCGGCGAGCAATTCCGCCGAGTGCGGGCCGCGGACGCCGACACGGATGCAGCGCTTGAGAAGCGGCGTCCATCGGGAAAAAGTGTCGCCCCAGAAAAGGGGGTCGCCCACTCCCGTTCCGAAAACAAGACCGTGCCGGGCACGGGCAAGGTTGTCTCCAAACACGTCTATTAACCACGGAGACTGGTTGATGAGGGTGCCGCCGCCGAGCAACGCAATGTCGAAGTCCTCCGCGTCCACGGAGACCTCCACCTCGGGTGCAAGCAGGTCGCGTATGATCCAGATGAGCGCCTCGTCACCGTGGTTTTCGGTGTCCTTGACATACCCGATGTATCGGGCTTTAGGCGTTCGGAAATCAGCCACGGCCGCGCAACTCCCCTGCCAGACGGGTGAGCAGGCCTTCGATATCGTTGAGCATTCTTTCCTCGGAGAAACGCGCAACGGCGGTGTCCCTGATAAGGGGGCGGGATAGGATTGGAGCAGCGTCTATACCTTCAAGGAAGTCCTCGTCGGTCTTCGCAAGCCATCCGGTGGCTCCGTGGTCCACGATTTCGGATACGGCGCCGATATCGCGGGCCAGGACGGGAGTGCCGGAGAGCAGGGCTTCGGCGAGAACAAGCCCGAAGGGCTCTCCGCGGGTGTTGGGGTAGAGCAGGCCCGCAGAGCGCGCCAGAAAGCGATACTTTTCGTGGCCGGAGAGTTCGCCAGCGTAGATCACGCTCTTGCCATCGATCTCGGGGAGGATATCCTCGCGGAAATAGTCATTCTCGGGCGCGGCGAGGATGAGTTTGCGCCCGGCCTTCCGGGCTATGCGGATGGCGTCCAGCACTCCCTTGTCGGGGTGGAATCTGCCAAGAAACGCCAGATAATCGCCGCGGCCCCAGTCGCCGTTCATTTTCTCCGGCACGGGAAGCCCGAAGGGAATTATGGACTTTTGCTGGATGTCTTCGAATTCTCGGGCCTGAAAGCTGGAGGAAAAGTGCAGGTGCCGGTTCGTGGAGTTGATGGCAAGGAAGCGGTAGTCCGGCCCTGGCTCGATGTGGATGCTCATGAGGACCGGAATGCGGATAAAATCGCAGAACAGGAGCGCGTGGTGGTAGGAATGGCAGTGAATTATATCGAATTCACGCCACCGGCGGAAGGCCTCGCGCACCTGGAACCCTTCGTAGAGCTGCCAGTCCCACTTGCCGCTGCCGTAGCCTGTGGGGACAGGGGATTCGAGGCGGGCACTGGTTTTTGAATCGGCCCGGGCGAAAAGTGTCACCTCATGGCCGCGCTGCACGAGACCTTCGGTAATGATGGAGACAAGATGCTCCACCGACCCTTCGCCCTGTGGCGGGACCGGCCTGCCGAGGGTGGCGATTTCCGCTATCCGGAGCCCCATGCTATTCGGCCTCTCCGTATGCTGTAAGCTGCGCCTGCCAGAGGCGATTGTAGGCGCCCCCACTCGCGAGGAGTTGTTCGTGGGTGCCTGTTTCGGCAACCTTTCCGCCCGTAATGACGTAAACCCGGTCGGCAAACCGGATTGTCGAAAGGCGGTGAGCAATTATGAGAACGGTTTTGTCCTGAAGACGGGCAACGCGTTCGACAATGGCGGCCTCCGTCTCGCCGTCGAGGGCGGAAGTCGGTTCGTCGAGCAGCAAAACGGGTGAGTCCTTGAGGAACGCCCTGGCGAGGGCGATGCGCTGGCGCTGGCCTGTGGAAAGGCGGATGCCGCGCTCGCCGACGATGGTATCGAAACCTTCCTCACACTGCTCGATGAAGGGGAGCGCCTCGGCTTTCCGGGCAGCCTCTATAATTTCCTCTTCGGTGGCTCCGGGCCGGCCGTAGGCTATATTTTCGCGGATGGTGTCGGACAGGAGCAGCGTGTCCTGCGGCGCGTAGGCGACATGCCGGCGCACCTCGGCAGAGCGCATTTGCCGGAGGTCGATTCCATCCATGGTAACGGTACCGCTGTCCGGATCGTAGAATCGTAGAATGAGATTGAGCAGGGTGCTCTTGCCGCTTCCGGTTTCCCCAACCACGCCGATGGTCTCGCCCTTGCGCAGGGAAAGGGAGATATCGTGTAGGACCGGCTTGCCGGGCTCGTAGGCGAAGGTGACAGCGTCGAATTCGATGCCTTGGCTGAAGGTGCGGAGGGTCTTCGGGTTTTCGGGCTCGGGTATTTCCTCGCTGGATTCGAGTATCTCGAATAGCCTGGAGCCGCCGCCCAGGGCACTCTGGACGCTCGACGCTGTATAGCTGAGAACGGAGAGCGGCCCGTACAGCATCGCGAGGTAGGCCACGAAGACGAGGAATTCGCCGACCGTCAGGTTTTCCGCCACGACCTGTCTCATGCCGGCCCAGAAAAGCAGGGCCGTGCCGCCCGCGAGCGTGAGCGCAGTGAGGAAACTGAAACGGTTCTGGACGAGGACGCTGCGGAGACGGGTGGCGACGCTCCGGGTGCAGATATCGCCAAACCGCCCGCGCTCGACCTCCTCCCGGTTATACGCCTTGACGAGCCGGATGCCTGAAAGAATCTCCTGGAGGGTGGAGGACACCATGCCTTCCTGCGTCTGGTGTTCGAGCGACACGCGGTGCGTTCTCCCGGCGTACTGGCGGATAATGAGCAGGAGTAGCGGAACGACGGCGAGCGCGACCAGCGTCAGCACCGGATTCATAAACATCATGATCGTAAACATGCCGGCGAGCATGACGAGGCTTTTCGAGAGTCCCATAAATCCCGACTGGAAGGCGGTCTCCACGGCGGTGGAGTTCCAGGTGACGCGGTGGACGAGGTCCCCGATGCGGCTTTTGTCGTGGAAACGCAGCGACAGGATTTGCAGGCGCGAGAGGAGATCGGAGCGCAGGTCGCGGATCATTTTGGAGGAGGTGAGCGTCGCCACCCAGTTGGACCCGACCTGAATCAGCGATTCCCCTGCATGAAAAATCAGATGGGCAAGGCAGGCACCGAGGAGCAACGTCTGCCAGGTGAACTCGGGGCTCCAGCCTGCGATGGAAAAGGGGTCGTCTCCGGCGACGTTATCGACAAGCACCTTGAGCGGCCATGGTTTCAAGAGGCCAAAGCCGACGGCAATTCCCATGAGAAGGAATTGCAGCGCCACCGCACGGCGGTAGGGCCGCGCATATTTCAGGAGGGCTATGAAATGCCTGAATCCGCCGGTGGGCTTCGGGGGCATGTTTACGGGCCGAACCTCATGATGTCACCATTGCTGATGGTGCCGTTCGTGGGGTCGTAGTGGACAAGGATGCCGCTGCCGCCTTCCTCGACGGCCATTTCGTAGTTAAGATCGGGCCCGCGGCTGAAGAGCGCCCAGCGCCCGCGCCGCTCGCGCTCATCATCGAGATAAAAATATATGGGCGAGTATTTCATGGCGTCGTTCAGGCCCGGGCTCCAGTATGGATAGGTTTCCTGCTCGCCGTCGGGAGAGAAAACCTCCTGGGGGAGGGAGGTCATGTAGGCGACGGGTGTTGTGAGGCGTTTGAGGCGGAAGTCGCGGCTGGGGAGGCTCCAGAGCGGCGTGGGGGGGTAGTGATTCGCGTCCACCCGGTACGTTTCCAGTGCGGTGGCGATGGTGCGGAGGTCTGCCTCTGCGCGGGAGACCCTGGCGCGGATCTGCGCCTGGAGCAGATTGGGAACGGCAATGGAGGCGAGGATGGCTATAATGAGGACGACGATCAGCAGCTCAATGAGGGTAAACGCGCCGCGCGTCCCGGTGGAGTGGGCGGGTGCCGTCATGGCGTCTCTCCTTTCCGGTGATGGTTCGCCGCGCCTGTTGTGGCGAAGGCCGCGGCGGGCTCGGGTTCGGTTGCTGTGTCGGGCAGTTTTTCTTTTTTTTCTTCTTCCGATATATTGAAATATTCGGTATCGGAGGCCATTTTATCCACCCAAAGACCAATGGCGGCGCGCCGGATAAGCGCCTGGCGGTAGAAGTACCATCCGGCGAGGACGAAAGCGAGGAACACGAGGCGCGCGGCGACGGTATCGTAGAAGGCGAGCAGGCCGCAGCTCAGCAGCACGCCCGCGAGCGCCAGCCAAAAAAGGCTGGTGGCAACGAGCCGGAGGCGGACCTTGAGGAGGATCTTCTCCGCGCCGTGGTCCTCCGCGGCGGTGACGATCAGGACGCGGTGGGCCCAGGTGACCCCGACGGAAATATCCCACGGTTCCCAGCCGGTGTTGGGGGTGTACATCCAGCCCATGTTTTTCATTTCGCGGACCATGCTCCTGAGGAACTGGAGCCGGTCCACACCGCCTTCGGTCCAGTATTGCCTGAGGGTATTACCGAGGAGCTTGCGGCGTTTGCCGCGTTCGAGCCGGTCGAGAAGTCCGGCGAACTGCAGGTCCGGCCGGCGGCCTCTGGTGCGGGCCATCATGCGGGAGGCGGTGCGGACGATGGGCTGGGAAACCCAGAGGAACCAGACAAGCACAAACCAGACAGCGGGGAGCGTGCGGCGGCGGGAGAATTTCCTCCATGCCTTGATGCCGGAAATCGAAAGGGAAAGCGCCACTGCCGCAAGGCCCGCCACGAGCGCGGGGGTGGAGAACCAGCCCGCCAGGAGCAGCGCGGCGCTGAGGAGCCACCATTCCAGGGAGACGGCGAAGTGTTCGAGAAATGCCTGGCGCTTTGTATAGATGCACTGGTAGCCGGAGGTCGCGAAGACGCCGTAGTGGATGTTGGGCCCGGCGAGGAG
>SLMS01000213.1 GCA_007133495.1 Candidatus Sumerlaeota bacterium
GCAGCCAACGAAGACGGGGTGAAAGCGAGCTTTCGCACTCCATGCGCCGTGCAATTTCGGCAATTTGATTCTGCCGCCCCGCGAGTGGAAACAACGCCGGGATATGCCCGATCCGGAAGCGATGTATTCGGAAATTACTGAAATCTTCTCTGCGGAGGACTTGTGATGAGTGCGCGTTATTTTCTGGGCTTTCTGATTGTGTTGGTTGCCGGCTCGCAGGCGATGGGGCTTACGATGATTACCGTGTCCCAGGGGATGAGCCGGGAAGTTCCCCACTGGGCGCATCCGGAGACGGAGGAACCAGCGGCGATTGCGGTGATTGTGGACTACCGTTCGGGTTCGGCGACGCCGGAATCGGCTCGCGTTATTGCTGTGTTTACCGAAACTGTTCCCGTTTTTGCGGTGTTCCCCGAAACGGGAGAGGTGTGGTGGTCGGTTGAGTATTTTGCCGGCGAGCGGGTCTCCCCCGCTGGGGGCACGATGACGGAGGAGGAGCTTGCGGAATTGGAGGAGCGGCGGCGGCAGGCGCAGCCGTGGGGGTTCCGGATGGATGATTACCGGATACTGCTGAGCCGCGGGCCGCTCGCGGGCGATGTTGCCGGGGAGTATCTGCGGGCGCTGGGACGAGTGGGCGCGTTCGAGCTTTCCGGCGAGTCCCCTCCGCGCGGGACCGACCGCCTGCGCCTGCAGGCGGAGCACGGCGGTGTGTTCAACTCCATGGCGGGGCCGTTCGGTCATTACGAGCCGCAGCCGGGAGTGCTGCCGGAATGGGACGAGGAGGCAGTGTTCGAGGAGAACTGGGGGCGGGTACTGGCGTCCCTTTTCGGGCTGGTCCCGGACGCGGATGACTCCGCCGTGACGCAGGAGCTGACGAACCTGCGGCCGCTGAGAAGCCACCCGGTTATAGACACGGCGAACATCCGGTTGCGTTTTCCAGAGAGCGGGGACGCCCCCGTGCCGCCCGAGCGCACGAATGAGCACGTGGAGCGGGCAAAGGCGATGGGCGAGGCGGACCCGGCAGAGGCCATCGAGTACCTCACGGCAAGGCTCGACGAAATTCCGGAGGAGGAGCATTATCTATACTACGCGGCGCTTGCGTATCTCCATCTGGCGAACGACGATACGGAAGCGGCCATGGATGCCTTCCGTTACCTGACGCACCTGCGGGTGCAGTCGCACCCGATGGCGCTTGCGGATGCGAACATACGAATGGGTTATTTGTCGTTGCGCGTGGGGCGGGACGACGACGCGATTGCGCACTTTGCGCGGGTGGCGGCGGGTGCTGCTCCGGGCGAACAGGCGCAGGTGGAGGAGGCGGCATACCGGTTTGCGCGGCTGCTGCACCGGCGGGCGAGGAGGCACAACGAGAGCGGCTTTGCAGCGGCGGAGGCGTATAGTCAGCTCGTGGAGAACGCGGTGGACGCGGGCCGGCAGCGGGACGCGCGGTTGCAGCTTTCGGGGCTGCTGCTGGAACTGGCCAAGGGGGACTTCGGCGCCGTGGGGGACGAGGAGCGCACCATCCTTTTCGAGCAGTGCCGGATCGAGTGCACCTTCCTGATGGAGGACCCCGAAGTGGACTGGCAGAACAGGGTGGGTGCGGAGTCGATGTACCTCCAGACGTTCTACTACGAGGAAGATTTCGAGGTGATGACGGAGCTGGCGGTGGAGTTCGTGGACAAGTGGACGGAGTGGCGGGACGCGAACCCGGAACTGGTGGACTGGCACATCAACCGGCAGCTTGTGACGGCGCATACGTGGGGGGTTCTCGGTGCGTACCGGATGGGGGACTACGAGCGGTGTATTGCGCTGGCGCGGGAGATTCGGGAGCGTTACAGCGCGGAGGACCCGTTCGATGCGTTCAACGCGTTCGGGTATTCGCTGCTGTACGAGTCGTTTGCGCAGGAGGCGCTGGGCAACACGGCGGAGGCCGAGCGGTTGCGCCAGCAGTGCCGCGAGGAGCAACCCCAGTGGTTCCGGACGATCGGGCAGCGGGAAATCCGGCGGCACGCACCGGACGGGTGACGTGATGGAGCGCGGCGTCGAGCACCGGCCGCGCCTGAAAGATCACCCCGAGAAGAATGGAAACAACTTGGGGGGCACCCCGGGAAGCTTCCGTTCTGCTACTCGACTACTTGGCAGGCTGCGGCCGTAGGGGATCATCCGCCGATTTCACCGATTCACGCCGATTTGGGCTGATGTCTGGTGTCGAGGGTCGAGGGAGGCAGTATCTGCGAGAATCTGCGGATAACACCAAAGTCTGGGGCCATCGAGCCAGAGAATAGGGCAGTCGAGAACGGAGCTTCCTGATCCCTGTCTCCCGCCGGGTGCGGTTCGGGGCTGACAGCGGGCGGGAGGCGTGACAGGGTCCCATGCGGAGGTTTGATGGGCCCGTGCGCGATGGACCGATCCGCAAAGGCGTGAAGGCTGTGGCAAGGTGGTGCTTCCGGGTGAACCTGGGAGGGACGCGGTTGCTGCAGCGGCTGCGGGGAGAGAAGCCGTACCGTCTGGGCGGAGCGTGCCAGAAATGCGCGGCGTGCTGCGAGGCGCCGTCGATTCAGACGGGAAAGCTGGTGTGGTACCTGCCGACGTTGCGGCGGGTTTTTCTGGCGTGGCACAAGCACGTGAACGGGTTCGAGCTGGTGGACCGGATTCGTTCGGAGCGGACGTTCGTGTTCCGGTGCACGCACTTCGATTGGGAAACGCGGCGGTGCGACAGCTACGAGTCGCGGCCGGGGATGTGCCGGGACTACCCGAGGGCGCTGTTATGGCAGTCGCGGCCGGACTTCCTGCCGGGCTGCGGTTATCGTGCGGTGCACCCGCAGGCGGAGAAGTTCCGCGAGCGGCTGGAGCAGGAGGGTCTGCCGCCGGAGAAGCTGGCGGAGGTGCGGCGCCGGCTGCATCTCGATCCTTGAGGGTGCCAAACCGGAGGGCCGGGGGGGTCAGTCCAACGTTGCGGACCCTCCCGCATTGACCCGGCGGGAGCGGGGCCGGGAGTTTCCTGCGCCAGCCCGGCCGGGCGAGACTTCTTCGAGAAGAATGGGACCGAAAATCCGAAATCAAGCCATGACATTCCGCGCGACAGCCGCCCTGCTCTGCCTGCTGGCCATTCTTGCATTCCGCCCGGTGGAGGGGGCGCCGCTGGTGGGCCGTGCGCTGCCGCATTCGGGCCTGCCGGAGACGGTGCGTTACTACGGGCCGGATTCGCAGGAGCAGACACCGCTCTACGGCCGGCCGGTGGTGTGCGAGGACGTGGAGCGGCAGATGGTGGTGCTGAACCCGGAGATCGTGGTGGGCGAGCCGCTTCACCTGCGGCTGCTTTTGCGGGCGCACCGGCCTGAGCTGGAACCGCAGTTTGTAGGGCAGTTGGCCTGGGGGACGGGCATCCGTGCGTTGCTGATACCGCCGAACAGCCAGCGGTCCTATGAGTATCTGGGCCAGCGGCTGGGGTCGAACGTACCGATGGGGAGCGTGACGTTCGACCGGTTTACGACGATGCGGCTGGACTTCCGGATGGCGATGGACCGGGAGACGGTGACGGGCGCGGCGTTTGACGTGCCGGGGACCTACCAGATGCGCATTCTGCACAAGTGCCACGGCTCGGAAGGCTGGGAGGAGGAGGTGCAGCTCGGCGATTTCCGGATTACGGTGCGAGAGGCGGAGGAGGACGACGCGCGGGCGCTGGAGATTCTGGACGATTACTCGATTTTCGAGTTCTTTCAGATGCGTTCGACGTTCCGCGGGGACCGGCGAGTGGCGAGCGAGGAGCAGGTGGGGATGCTGAGGAGGCTCGTGGAGGAGGCGCCGGATGCGGCGCTGCGGCCCCACGCGATGATCATTCTCGCGGAGCACCACCGACGGTCCCACGAGCCGGAGCAAGCAAAGGAGCTTTACGGCCGTGTCATGGAGGAGTACAGTGGGTCTCCGGTGGCGGAGGAGGCTGCGATGGCGCGGCTGCGTGTGTCGATGGCCTTCAGCGAGCCTGCGGAGGCGGCGCGGGATTTCGCACGGGTGTGGGCGGATTCTTCGCTGACGCAGCTTGTTTACCCCGGAAGCCCGCACTGGCAGATGTTCGTGCAGGAACACCTGCCGGAGCGGAGCGGGACGCAGTGGATGGTTTTCGACGGCCCGGGCCCGGACCCCGAGATGGCACGGGAGGACGGCGGACCGCGGGTCGTTTTCTCCGAAGAGGTGCAGGAGATGTGGGGTCTGCCGGAGGAGTACGAGGGGGAGAGCCTGGAGCTGCCGATCCAATGATGAGGGAAGAGGGGGCTGGGGCCGGCCCCTTCGCACTTGACGGGTCCGATTCTGGCCTTCTGGATTGGGAGTGCCAATCCCGCCCGGTGCGCGGCGCCGGGGCGGACGACCGCCCACGGATTCAGGATACTCGATTCATGCACATAACCGGTGCCCTCAGATGGCTATCGTTTGCGGCTGCGGCCGCGGTGGCGTTTGCCGCCGTGCCGGCGGAGGGGCAGCGTGCCTTCCAGCGCTACTGGCAGGAACGGTTGCAGCAAATGGAGGACGTTGAGATCATCGAGGATGAGGCCGAGCCGCTGGACCCGGAAGAGGAACGGTTGCTTGGGGAGGGTCCCATGGCCGAGCAGCTCGGGCTGACGTACTTCCCCGGGACGGGCACGCAGTTCGGCGAGGAGGACCGGGAGGCGCTGCGCGGGTATGTGCAGGGTGTGCTCTCGCTGGGGCAGCGGCAGGCTCCGGTGGCGCTGGAGCAGCTCGAGCGGGCGCTGGGGCATTCGCCGGACAGTGTGTGGCTGCGGCTGCGGATGGCGAATGCGGCGATCCAAGCGAACGATTTTTCGCGGGCGGCGGATATCCTGGACGGCATTCTGGAGGACGACCCGGAGAACATCCGGGCGCTGCTGCGCAAGGCGGACCTGATGCTGATGCGCCGGCGGATTTCCGAGGCGCGCCGGCTTTTCGATGAGGTGCTGGAGATTCAGCCGCGGAACATCGAGGCGCTGCAGGGCATCACGCAGATGGCCTTCGAGATGTACGGCGACCTGGAGATGGCGAAGGAGTACTCCGGGCGGATTTTGCTGATCGACGACCGGAACCTGAACGCGATGCTGTGGCACGCACAGGCCTCGGCATATACGGGCGATCCGGAACGGGCGGCGGATTACTACACGCAGCTTGCGCGGTTCCGGCCGATGTTCCTGGACCAGATGGTGGACGATGCGCGCCGGCTGGCCGCGCAGGGCGAGGTGCGGGACGCGATCGTGCTCCTGGAGCGCGCGGTGCTGTTCAATCCGGAGAATTCGGATGCGCGGGAGCTGTGGGAGCAGCTTCAGGCACGGACCGACGGGCCGCGGGCGGTCACCGAAGGTTACGAGCGGCTGATGGAGAAGGACCCGAACTCGCTTGCGCTGCACGACGTCTATGCGCGGCACCTGCTAATGGAGGAGGAATGCCCCGACCCGCGGGAGTGCGCGGACCGTATAGACTGGGGCCGGCTGGTGTCGCTGCGTGAGAGGTCGCTCGAGCGGGACGGGAACCACATCCCGGCGCTGCTGGACCTCGGGGTTGCCCGCCTTGTGCAGGATGGCTTCGAGGCGGCGGAGCCGTATTACGAGCGGGCGATGGCGGCGAGGCCGACGAACACGGCGGTGCTGCACGAGATGGCGGAGGTTTTCCTGCCGTTCGAGGAGCAGCGCCACCGGGCGCGGCAGCTCTACGAGCAGATTCTGCTGCTCTCCCCCACCGACGCACGGGCGATGGGTGCGCTGGCGGAGATCAAGCTGGAGGAGGGCGAGCGGGAGGCGGCGCTGGCGTTGCTGGAGTCGGCGCTGGAGGAGCAGCCGGAGAACGCGGAGTTGCTGGTGCGGATGGGGCGGCTTCAGTTCGAACAGGGGGATGAAGAGGCCGGGCGGGAGTTCCTGAAGCGGGCCACGCAGGCGGGGCCTTCGGACATGGACGCGTGGATGGAGCTTGCGGAGGCGCTGCTGGAGTCCGGGGCGGAGGAGGCGCTGCTGGATTTCGAGGAGCGGGCGCTGGAGGAGGTCCCGAGGAAGCTGGAGTGGAGCGTGCTCTACGGACTGCTGGCGCAGGACCACGGGCGTTACGACCGCTCGGTGCCGGCGCTTGAGCGGGCAGTGGATGAGAATCCGCACGACCTGCGGGCACGGGTGGCCCTTTCGCGGGCGTATATCAAGATGGACAGGCCGGGAGAGGCGGTGGAGGTGCTCCGGGAGGCGGAGGAGCATATCGGTGCATCCCGGATCCTGGTGCGCATGCGGGACGAGTACCTGGTGAGCGTCTATATTGAGCTGCACAAGTACGAGGAGGCGCGGGAGCTGGTCTCCGGGCTTGTGGAGGATTTCCCGGGGGAGATGCACTTCCGGGAGTTGCTGCTGAAGACGCTTGTGCATCTCGGGGAATCGGACGCGGTGGAGGACCTGCTGGACGAGACGATCCGGGAGTACGCGGAGGAGCGGCCATTGGAGACGCTCCTGCTGCGGGCGAATGTGCTGCTCGACAAGGGGGAGCCGGAGCGGGCGATGGCGCTTCTGCAGGACGCGGAGGCGGATTATCCGGAGGCGGAGGAGCTGCTGTTCCGCGTGGCGATTGCGGCTTCGGAGGTGGAGGACCTTGAGACGGCGGAGAAGTACTACCGCCGGCTGATGGAGCTGGGGACCCCGCAAACGAACCCGTATTTCGAGGTGTCGGCGAACAACCTGGGTTATATGTTTGCCCAGAACAGGGTGCGGCTGGACGAGGCGGAGGACCTTGTCCGCAAGGCGCTGGAGGTGAACCCAAACGCGCCGTATATACTGGATTCGATGGGCTGGGTGTATTACCAGCAGGGGGACTACGAGAGGGCGCAGGAGTACCTTGAGCGTGCGGCGCAGCGGGCGTTCCGGGATGCGGAGATTTACTCGAACCTCGGGCAGCTATACGAAGCGATCGGCAAGACGGACAAGGCGCGGGAGTACTACAAGCGGGCGATCTCGGTTGATCCGGAGATCGAGCCTGCGCGGGAACGGCATGAGGCGCTGGCGGGCTCCACGGGGAATGTAAACAACGGAGGGAGCCCGGAGCTGTGAGTGGTTCTCCGGAAAATACCCTGCCGGGCATCTGGGAGCTGGTGGACATGGCCCAGGAGCTGGACGGGGCGACGCGCATCCACCTGAGCATTGGCCGGCCGCCGATGGTGCGGCTGGCGGACCGGTCGCTGCGGCCGCTGGATGAGGAGATGCCGGCGCTGACGTTCCAGACGATGCAGTTGATGCTGGCGCGTGTGGTGGAGCCGGAGCGCTGGGGGCAGCTCGAGCGGACGGGCGAGGGGGAGATGCGGCTTGCCGGCGGTGGCGGAGGCCGGCCGATCAGCCTGGCGCTTTTCCGCAGTTCGGAGGCGTGGTCGGCGGTGATTCACCTCTGATCGGGGTGGCTCAGAGGACGCGCCAGGCCCGGTCGAACTGCTCGTCGTCCACGCCGAGATGGATTTCCTCCATTTCCGCATCATCGTCAAGATCGATAGATTGATAGACCATGAAGCCGGTCTCCATGACGGTGATGTTGGGGCGTAGCAGCCAGCGCGGCTGGTAGCGTGAGAAGAACTCGGCTTCGTTTTCCTCGACGAACTCGCGGAGGAAGGGGACGTGCGGCCGGAGGCGCCAGTCCCGCGGCCAATAGGGCGAGTCCAGGGCGACTTCCATGACGACATGTGAGGGCGAGCGCTCGGAAAGATAGTCCATGGAGATGCCGTGGCGAGCGACGTGGGCATCCATGAGGCCGAGCAGGTCGATGATGGTCTGCGTGGGGGCCGCGTAGTAGCCGAGCTGGCCCATCTGGTCTGCGGCGAGCGTGGCGTCTTCCGGGAGGTTTGCGCGAAGCCAGCGGCCGGCTTCGGCGTTGAGGTAGATTGGCTCGTGGAAGAACCAGCGTGCGCGGTCCGCGAGGTTCCAGGTGTTGGGCTCGAAGAGGCGGACGTGGAGGCGTGAGCGGGGCGCGTCCGTATTGCCGCGGAAGTAGAAGGCTGCGGGACCTTCGGTGCGGGGCAGATAGACAAGAAGGGCGAGGAGAGCGGCCGCGGCGGTGAGAAGGACGGCTCCGCCGCCGGGGAGGCGATGGCGTTCGAGTGTTTCGCGGAGCCGGTCAAGGAGGAGCCAGCCTCCGGCGAGTGTGCATACGGCCATCGGGGCGAGGTAGCGGAAGCCTTCGCTGACGAGGGCTCCGGCGCGGGTCTGGAAGGCCATGGTGGCGAGGGCGAGGAGGAGGGTGCCGGCGGCAAGGGGGCGGGTGCGTTCGCTGGCGAGGCCGAGGAGGGCTCCGGCAAGGGCGAAGAGGGGAACAAATGCGTGAGAGGCAATGTACGCGGTGATTTCGGCCGGTCCGCCGCCGATGCCGCCCTTCTTGGCGATCATGGTGTTGGGGACCCACTCGCCGTAAACGGCCCGGCGGAAGGCGAGTTGCAGAAGGAAGGCGGCAAGGGGCACGGAAGCGTATAGACACGTCCGGCGGAGGGCGGCCGCATTGCCAAGGGGCGCTGCGGCGAACCACACGGCAGGCGCCAGGGCAAGGGCGAGGCCGACGCCTTCGGGACGCATGAGGGTTGCTCCGGCGGCGAGCGCTGCCGGCAGCCAGACGGAGCCACCACGCGCGGCAACGAGGAGCGCCATCCCGAGCAGGGCGATATAGGGCACGGTCTCCAGCCCGCGGTCGGCGTGGAAGCGCACGAGCGGTTCGAGCACGGCGGCGAGCGGCAGCCACCAGAGCAGCCAGCCGGGGCCTCCGGCGTGAGAGAGGGCGCGCGCCGTCCGCCAGCATGTATAGACGAGTGCGGTGAGGAAGGCGAGCGTGATCAGCCGGGCGGCAAGGTGCATCGGAATGCCGATCCACTCGCCGGGCACGAGGAGCAGCACCCACAGGAGGTTGGAGTACCCCTCGACCCACTCGCCCGGGTTATAGACGAGGCCGCGTCCGGCGGCGAGGTTCTCGGCGTAGCGGAAGGTGATGAAGGCGTCCTCACCGAGGTGGTAGTATGTCCCGACAGAAATGACGGCAAGGAAGACCATCAGTGCCGCGAAGACGGCCCACTCTGCGGTGGTGGGGGGCGTTTGCGATGTGTGGCGTTCGCTGCCGCCCATTTATCCCTCCGTGAGCATTTTGCGGGCGAATTCGCCGGCGGGCTGAATGTCGAAGTAGCGGGAGAACTCGCCGAGGATGGAGCGGAGGCGTGTTTCTTTTTTCTCGCCGCTCATGGCAAAGCCAGCCATGCGGGGCCTGCGGTTGTCGAGCACGATGGGCTGACGGCAGTCCACGGCGTCGATGGCGTGGAGAAGGAGGAGGACGGGCCGGCGCTTGTCGGCAAGGCGCCGGAAAAGGTCGCGCCTGCGCGGGGCGGACATGGTCAGGAGCAGAGCGCCGGTGAGCGGAAGATGCAGGGCGGGGGTGACGCCGACGGGTATTTCGAGCAGGTCGGGGATTTCCTCGGGCCATTCGTGTTTGCGTATTTTGTGGCGGCGGGGAAAGTAGGGGGTGCGGGGAGCCCTGCCGTAGGAGATGCGGCCGAACTGACGGCGCCAGAAGAGCCATTTGCCGGCGGCGTAGCTGGAGGCCAGGCGCAGGAGCGGGCCGAGATAGGTGGGGAGGACGGAAGCATCGTATAGATAGCCTGTGCGGCGGAGCATGCGGTGGATGCGGCTGTCCACGTCGTAACCGGGGGCCCGGAAGCCGGCGGGCTCTGTGCCGAGCTGGCGGAGGGCCCTGTCGGTACGGCGGATTTCCTGGAGGACGAGGCCGGCGGGCTCGGCGGTCAGGCCAATGCGGTGTGTATAGCTGTGGTTGCCGATTTCGTAGCCGCGATAGACGAGTTTGCGGGCCTGGCGGCGCTTGCGGTCGTGTTCCATGTCGCGGCCGACGATGAAGAATCCGGCGGGAATGCCTGCACGGCGGAAGAGGACTTCGAGGCGGGGGACGCCTTCCTCCCAGCATGGGTCCTCGTGGAAGGTGCCGCTTTCCGGGCGGCCGTAGCACTGGCGGACGGCCCAAAGACCGTCCACGTCCACCTGTACGAAGCCGGGGATGGTCATGGGACGAGCACCGGTTGGGAATTGGGAATTAAGAATTGGGAATTGGGAATTAGGGGTGGTTGGGGGTGGTGGTATCTTGAAACTGTTACCCACGTTGCAGGAACGAGGGAGTTCGCCGGAACGGTGTCGCTCATGGAGTGCGAAGGCTTGCCTTCGCCCTCGGGGCGGGAGCTTGCTGCCGCCCCATGCCTGTTGGCCAGCCAGCACGCGCGCGGGCAAGCCCGCTGCGCGAAGGCGGCGGCAAGCCGCGCGCACTCCAGGGGTACGCGGCACTCCCGGCGGAAAGGTCCGGCGACAACGCTGAGATGCGCCCGTTGGGGGTGGTGGTGCGGGGGATGGGCTTGGTGTGCAGGCGGGGGAAATGCGCCAATCGGGAGGTTGGCGATCCCAGGGGTGGCAAGATTGGTGGGCCCAAGGGTGGGGCGGATGGGGTTGGGGTGGTGAGGCAAGGGTGGGTTGGTGCTCACCGCACGATGTCGAAGGTTTTGTGGCTGGGGTTGGCGTGGCGCCAGTCCACTTCGATGTCGGCGACGTGGCCCATGACGGGGCCGCGGTGGAGTTCGGTGAGGAATTCCATGAGGGCGATTTCGCCGCCTTCGGCGTACACCTCGACGTGGCCGTCGGGGAGGTTGCGGACCCAGCCGGTGACGCCATGGCGGTTTGCGGCTTCACGGGCGAAGAGGCGGTAGCCGACTCCCTGGACGCGGCCACGGACGATGCCATGGAGGGAGTTATGTTCCTCTCCGCCGGGAGGCGGGGAGCCGGGTTGGCCTTTTTGTCTGCTTCCCCTGCTCATGTTGCGGGCCTGTGCTCGGTGTCGGTGTGTTTGTCGTCGGGTACGTTGCCGTATCGGCGCTGAACTTCTTCTTCGAGGCCGAATTTGCGCAACCGGTATCCGAGGGTCCTGCGTGTGATTTGCAGCAGGCGTGCCGCGCGCGTGCGGTTGCCGCGTGTTTTTTCGAGCGCCTGGAGGAGGCATGCTTTTTCGATGTCTTCGAGGGAGGCGCTGCCGACGGCTGGCGAGGCGGCTGAGGCGCCGGCGATGGCGCCCCCGCGGGCGAAGTCCTGGACGGCGGCGGGGAGGTCCTCGAGTTGCAGTTCCTCGCCTTCGCCGAGGACGAGGGCGTGCTCGACGGCGTTTTCGAGTTCGCGGATGTTGCCGGGCCAGTGGTAGCTGCGGAGGGCTTCCATGGCTTGGTCTCCGAAGTGGACGGGCCGGGCTTTGCCGAAGTGTTGGAGGAACTCCTGGATGAGGAATTCGAGGTCCTCGGGGCGCTCGCGCAGGGGTGGGACTTCGAGGGGGACGACGTTGAGGCGGTAGTAGAGGTCCTGGCGGAATTCGCCTTTTTCGACGAGGTCTTCGAGGTGGCGGTTTGTGGCGGCGATGATGCGGACATCGACGCGGTGAGTGCGGGATTCGCCGACGGGCTGGAATTCGCCCTGCTGAAGGACGCGGAGGAGTTTGACCTGGAGGGCCGGGGAGACCTCGGCGATTTCGTCGAGGAGGAGGGTGCCTTTGTTGGCGGCGCGGAAGAGGCCTTCGCGGTCGCCGGTGGCTCCGGTGAAGCTGCCGCGGACGTGGCCGAAGAGTTCGCTTTCGAGGAGTGTGTCGGGGAGGGCGCCGCAGTTGATCTTGAGGTAGGGGCCTTTTGCGTGGGGGCTTTCGCGCTGTATCATGTCGGCGAGGACTTCCTTGCCGGTGCCGCTTTCGCCGCGGAGGAGGACGGATGCGTTGCTGCGGGCGACCTTGTGCGCCTTGCGGTAGAGTTCCTGCATCTGGGGGCTGGGGCAGAGGAACTCGTGGCGGGCGGCTTTGGGTGCGGCGCCGGGGATGCGGGCGGGGGCGGCCTTTTCGGGGCGTTCTTCTTCGCCTGAGAGGAGTTTTTCGAGCAGGGGCTTGAGGTCGTTTTCGGCGCTGACGGGCTTTTCAAGGTATTCGACGGCGCCGCGCTTGAGGGCCTCGCGCACGGTGGAGACCGAGGCGTAGGCGGTCATGAGGATGACGTCGATATCGGGATCGATGCGTTTTGCGCGCGAGAGGATTTCGATGCCGTCGAGGCCGGGCATGCGGAGGTCGGTGACAAGGACGTCGAAGCGCTCTGCCTTGAGGAGTTCGAGGGCCTTTGCGGGGTCGGTGGCGGGTTCGGCGGAGTAGCCGGACCTTTGGAGGGAGCGTGCGAGGAGCGTTGCCATGCGTTCCTCGTCGTCGAGCACCAGAATGCGTCCTTTTTCCTCCACTTCGTCCCCCTTCGGTTCGGAGAGAAGCCGCTACGCGGTGGGACTCCGGTTATGGGTTATGATGAGAACTGCGGGCGGCAAGGGCGGGGCAAGGGCACTTGCGGGTGAGTCAGGCGGGTGGGCCCCCTTCGGCGAGGCGGTAGCGGCGGAATGTTTCGCTGAGGAGGGCGCCGCATTGTTCGGCGAGGACGCCGGAGACGATTTCGACGCGGTGGTTGAAGCGGGGGTTCCGGAGGAGGTTGAACTCTGTACCGCAGGCGCCCCAGCGGGGGTTTGATGCTCCGAAGACGAGGGTTTGGATGCGGGCCTGAAGCATGGCTCCGGCGCACATGGGGCAGGGTTCGAGGGTGACGTAGAGGGTGGTGCCATCGAGGCGCCAGTCGCCCTGCTGGCGGGCGGCTTCGCGGATGACAAGTATTTCGGCGTGGGCGGTGGGGTCGCCGGTGAGTTCCTTGCTGTCGTGGGCGCCGGCGATCAGGTGGTTATCGCGGACGAGGACGGCTCCGATGGGGACCTCGCCGCGGCCGGCGGCCTCGGAGGCGAAGCGGAGTGCCTCGCGCATCCAGTGTTCATGGCCGCCGGCTGGCTGTTGTTCACTCACAGCGGCGGGTCGATCTCCTGCACCGACCGGCGGGAGAGGACCATGGGGGAGCCGCCGGGTGCGCGGACAGTGATCCTGTCAGCGCTGGCTTCGAGGACGTAAACCTCAACGACGTTGCCGTTGGCGAGGGTGACGCTGCGGAGCATCTCCTCATCGGGGACGATGCGGTCGGGGGTGGGGCTGGGTGTTGGTGTGGGAGTGCGGAAGGTGAGCTGTTCGCGTTCCTCGCGGCCTTCATCGAAGGGCAGGACGGGGCGGGGTGCTTCGACGCGGGCGGGGGGAGAGGGCATCATGGCGAAGTGGCGGTCTTCGGGGTCGCCCTGGAGTGCGTAGCCGGGGACGGGCCTGCCCCATGGGGAGCGGAAGACGAGCCGGCCGAACCCGTCGTAGAAGCCGCGGAGCGTGCCGCGGACGGGCCGGTCGTAGCTGTAAAGGATGGTGCCGGCGCCGCGGGCGCGGACCTGCTGGTATTGGACTTCGAGGCCCTGGATGAAGTTGCTTCCTCCGGCGATGGAGATGATGGGGGCGGCGTCGCTGGTGTTCATGTTGGCGAAGTGGACCCAACTGGCGATGGTGGCGCGCTGGGGGGTGTGGCGCTCGTGGACTTCGAAGACGACCTCGTCGACGACCCCCTCGCGGGACCAGTGAATCCAGTCCTGCATGTGCTCGGCGTAGGTGTTGGATTCGAGCCATTCGTCCCAGTTGCGGGGGGGCATGCCACTGGTGGGGACAAGGACGGCGACGGTGGCATCGGGTATTTCTTCGTGGATGGCGGTGCGGAGTGTGGAGAGGGCTTCGGTGAGGCGGTCGCGGCGCCATGCACTCCAGACGGGGTCGTCGGTGGCGGGTGGGCCTTCTCCGCCGACGACGGTGCGGAATGCCTCGACGGCGCCGTCGCTGTAGCCCCAGTTGCTGCCGGGGTACTTGACGCCGGTGAGGAGGATGCCGCCGGGCTGTGTTTCGCGGGCGATTTCGCGGACGATTTCGACGAGGTATTCGTGGGCTTCGGGGTGGCCCGGGTCGAGGTGGACGGCGCCGTCAGGGGCGGCCGTTCCGCCGCCGAGCTGGGTGTTGACGATTTCGGGGTAGCGGGCGACGGGGCTGTCCTCCGGGGGCCGGGAGGCGGAGACGGCGGGGAGCGATGGGAAGACGGAGACGACGGCGTGGAGGGTTTCTCCGTCCTGGAGTTCCTGGGCGATTTGGCTCAGGGGGTTGGGGTTGTCCTCGCTGATGGTGCGGAGTGTGGGCTCGCTGGCGCCGAGGTAGGCGAGGCCGTAGGGGGTGCGTGCTTCGGCGTAGAGTCTGTTGAAGGAGGAGGCGCGGAAGTGGCGGAGGAGGTCGCTGACTTCACCTTCGGTGCGGTAGCCGAGGCCTTGGGCGCGTGCGTAGAGGCCGCGGGGTTCGGGGCCTTCGGGGCGTTCGGGGGCCACGGTGCGGCCCTCCTCGGGGGTGACGGCGTCGGGCGGGGGCGCGAGGGGCGCGACATCGCGTTCGGTTTCGAACGGGTCGTCAATGTCCTCGGGGGCGATGTCGGGGAAGGGGTCGACGTCGGGTGCTTCGTAGCCCTCGGGGATGTCGAACGGCGAGTCCTGAGCCGGTAGTGGCGCCCCGCTGCGGAAGACGATGATGATGAGGATGAGCAGCGGTATCGCGGGCAACAGTCGTTTCATCTGATGAAAAGAGCCTTTGTTGTGGTGTTGCGCCGTCCCCGTGAGGGCATGCGGGGATATTGGCACGGTTTTACCATGCCTGCGCGCGGTGAGCATAGGGGCCCGCCCGGTGGTCCGCGCAACTCGAAAGCCGGGATGGGGCGAAATTGTGCCGGGGTTTGACGTTGACACCCCCGAGGGAGGAAATCGACCGTTTGGTGCCGATTGCGACACGGTATAGATTCGCTTGGTCAACGTCCAGGAGCTTCCACATGATCCGGCTATTTTCCCTGATGGCAGTGCTCGGCATGCTTGCCATCGGCTCGGCGGCCGCCGGCCTCACAGTCAGCCCACTGAACGAGGAGCTTGTCTCCGTTCAGGTGGAGGCC
>SLMS01000141.1 GCA_007133495.1 Candidatus Sumerlaeota bacterium
CAGAAAACCGCCCCCCACCGCGTGAACCGTCACCTTCCCCCCGTCGCAGACGGCCACGCGCTCCCTGTCCAGAAAGGCGATCGCAGGCGCCACCTCCCCGCACCCCGCCACCACGTTCAGCATCTTCCCGTCCGTCACCGACCACACGGCGAACTGCTTGCTGACCCTGTCGTAGGCCGCCAGCAGCCGCAGGTCACCGCTCATGGAAAACGCCCGCAGGTCCTTCGCCCGCGCCATTCCCGCCGGCAGCGCCAGCCGGCTCAGAAGCTGTACCGGCTTCGCCACCGCCGTGTATAGACAGTCCCCCCGCTCGTCCGCAAGCACCGTCAGCGCCGTGCCGTAGTGTGCGTAAAGCAGCGTCGGCAGGGACAGCTCTTCGCGGAAAACCGTCCGGACGCGGTGCGCCAGCTTCGTCAGGTATCTGGAGTGTGGAACCGGACGGGACACGGGGCGCTCCCCAAAGCGTTGCGCTCAGCCGGCGAAACCGATCGCCTTCAGAAACTCCGCCTGGAAACCGGCCTGCTTCTTTCGCAGTCCCTCCAGCGCGTCCCCCGGGGCCTCGCTCCCCGGCGGTGTGTTCAGGAAGAAGTAGAACTTTATCTTCGGTTCCGTCCCCGAAGGCCGGACGATCGCCCGGCTGCCGTTCTCGAAGTCGAACAGGAAGACGTCGCTCTTCGGCAGCCCGGTGGCCCCCGTGCGCACCCCGTCCTCGAAAACCTCACCGGTGTCGAAGCGGACAAACCGCACCACCTTCGATCCGCCCGCCTCCTGCGGCGGATTCGCGCGCACGCCCTCCAGGATGGCCTTGATCTGTTCGGCCCCCTCACGGCCCGGGAGCGTCACGCTCTTCTGCCACTCGAAGTGCGTCCCCAGCCGGTGGTAAAGAGCGTATAGACGGTCCACCAGCGTCCGCCCCGCCGCCTTCTCCACCGCCGCCATCTCCGAGAGCACGCAGGACGCCACCACCGCGTCCTTGTCCCGGCAGTGCGGCCCGATCAGGTACCCGTAGCTCTCCTCCGCGCCGTAGAGAAACGCCGGGCCGTCCGCCTTCGCTTCCCACTCGCGCATCTGCATCGCGATCCACTTGAACCCGGTCAGCACCAGCGCGCAGTCCGCCTCCTTCGCGTCCGCCACCTTCTTGACGAGTGGTGTGGAAACGACCGTACTCACAATTCCCGGCCGCCTGCCGCCCAGCGACTCCCGCGGCGTGTTCTCCAGGATATACTCCGCAAGCAGCGCGCACACCTCGTTGCCGTTGAAAAGCCGGTACTCGTCATTGTGGCGCACGGCGATGCCGACCCGGTCGCAGTCAGGATCGGTTGCCAGCACCAGGTCCGCCCCCTCGCGCCGGGCCATCTCCACCGAACGTTCCAGTGCCGCGCCCTCCTCCGGGTTCGGCGAAGCCGCCGTCGGGAAGTCCCCGTCCGGCTTGCTCTGTTCCGGCTCGGAGGTTACGTGCCGGAAGCCCCATTCCCCGAGCGCCTTCGGCACCAGCGTGCCGCCCACCCCGTGCAGCGGAGTGAACACAATCTTCAGGTCGCTGGCTTCGGCCTCCGCCCGCCGGCGCTGCTGCTTGCGCACCGCATCCAGAAAAGCCCTGTCCATCGCCTCGTCCAGCACGTTGATCAGGCCCTTGCGCACGCCCTCCTCGAACGGCATCGAGCGGACCAGCTCCTCGCCCGTCACCTTGTTCACCTCGCCGATGATCCCCTTGTCGTGCGGCGGCACCACCTGGCTCCCGTCGTCCCAGTAAACCTTGTACCCGTTGTACTCCTTGGGGTTGTGGCTGGCCGTGACCATCACGCCCGTGTGCGCGTCCAGGTGCCGTATGGCGAAGCTCACCCACGGGGTCGGCCGCATCTCCGGCGAGATATAGACATTGATCCCGTTCGCCGCGAGCACCGCCGCCGTCGTCTCCGCGAACTCCCGGCTCCGGTGCCGGCTGTCGTGGGAGACCACTGCACTCTGCGGGCCCGGCTTGCCCGCGTGCTGCTTGACGTAGTTCGCCAGTCCCTGCGTTGCCCGCGCCACCACGTACCGGTTCATCCGGTTGGTCCCCGCGCCGATCTTCCCGCGCAGGCCGCCCGTGCCGAACTCCAGCGCCTTGTAAAAGCGGTCCTCTATCTCATCATGCTTTCCCGCCGCGGCCAGCTCCTGGAGTTCCGTCCGCGTCGCCTCGTCATAACGGCTCGAAGTCCACTCCTCCCACAGTCTCTGCACCTCGGGATTCTTGAAAGCCGGTACGGACATAACGCTCCTCGTTTGGTCAGGCAGTATCCACTTCCGTGGGTTTCTCGAATTCGCGATAGATCATCGACGGCTGGATGCCCTTGTTGTTCTGGTACTTGCCGGAGCTGTACGGCGAATATTCGCCATGAATCTGGTGGTAGAAAATCTGGCAGATTTCCACCCCGGCGTATATACGGATCGGCTGGATCGCCGAAATCTCCAGCGTCCAGAAACCGCAGAACCCCACGTCCCCGAACCCGGCGGTGACGTGCACAAAAAGCCCCAGCCGGCCCACCGAACTCCGCCCCTCCAGCATCGGCACGAAGTCGTGCGTTTCCGTGTACTCCACCGTCCGCCCAAGATAGAGCCGGCCCGGCTTCAGCACCAGGCCCTCCGGCGGAATCTGGAGGCTGTGGCACTGCGGCTTCTGCCGCATGTCGAGGACCTCGTCGTCGTAGGTCGCCAGTTCGCCGTGAAGTGTCAGATTGTAGCTGTTGGGATTCAGCCGGCTCTCGACGAAGGGATCGATCTTGATCCGATCTCCGATGTACCGGCGGATTTCCCGGCCGGACAGGATCATGGGGGACCACCAGGGCAGTAAAGGGTCGGAGCCGCCGTCGCTCCGTTGCGCTGCGATGGTGTCCGGCACATGACAGCGGGCAAGGCAAACCCTAGGTCCGCCCGATGCGCCCCTGGGCCCGGGTCCCTGCCCTTCCCTTTCTTCTTGTGTCAACTCCGGCAGCGGTCAGCACGCCGGGGTCTTTCATGACCTGCAGGAGCCGCAATGCCGCCCCTCCGGGCCTGCGGAGACCCTGCTCCCAGCTCTCAACCGTCTTGTCCGATACATTCAGGAACGCCGCCAACGTGTCCTGCGTCATTCCAAGCTCCTTGCGAAGCCTTGCCACCTCCCGCGGGTTGAACCGGGGAGGAGCCGGTGGCACAGACACAAAGGTTCTCCGGAGCCGGCGCCCCTTCTTCAGGTCTCTGACCCCAGTCTCCAGATTTTCGATCAATCGCTCGCCGAAGAGCTTGTCCTGCCGCTTTGTCATTCTTCTGCTCCTGTGGCTTCCTGCGGGCCCGTGAGTTCACTTTTGATGGCCTTCACCAGCCTGGCGACGGTCTTCTTCTGCTGCGCAGTGAGGTCATCAGCCTCATCCTTGTCATAGACGTCCACCAATACGATGGTGCGGATTTCCGGCAGCAGCAGATACAGAATCCGCAATCCGCCACGCTTGCCCTTTCCCCGGCGAAGGTCGGGGAATCTGGTCTTCCTCAAGCCTCCACAGCCCTGCATCAGGGCGCCCTGCTCTGGAGCCCACGCCAAGGATGCTTGAAAGTCGGCGAAGTGCCCATCCGTTTCGAAATGCCGGTCCCGCCGTTGACTGAAACCACGCAGTTCCAGGAACGTCCAACCTTCCCGGTCACCGGCCGGAAAGTCCCACAGTGTAGGGGGTCCGTCAAGCACAGTACAGGCTCCCTGCCGATTCTTCAATCAAGCGGGCGCGCACAACCACCGCCCCCAAAAAGGCCACGACGGAGGCATCGTGGAGCGGGTGCTCCACTGGTCCGCGGTCATACATGTTGTCTTGTTGCCCGCTTAGCTGCCGCCTTCGCCCTCGGCCGGTGCGTCCCAATCGCTTCGGTCAACGGTGAGCGCCCGCACGCCTTCCTCCCGTTCCGGCTGGCGTGCGCGTTCGGCAGCAGCCTCCCGCTCCGCCCTCAGCCGGGCGATCTCCTCGCGCGTGGGTGGTCTTACCGGGAACGCGATCGCCGGAGTGGAAATGCTCGAATCCTCAAGGTTCAGCATCTGAAAGCCGAAGTACCGCACCGAAGTCATGTTCGG
>SLMS01000219.1 GCA_007133495.1 Candidatus Sumerlaeota bacterium
AACACGGCGATCGTGCCGATGCAGGATTTCCTGGGGCTCGGGACAGAGTGCCGGATGAACTTCCCCGGCCGCGCGGAGGGCAACTGGACGTGGCGGCTCGTGCCCGAACAGTTGAACGGAGGCCTGGCGGAGCACATCCGCGGGCTGACGCTGCTCTATCAGCGCTGCGCCAACCCGCCGGCCGAGGCGCTCCCCGAAGACGACACCGAAAAGCGCAACTACCTGGCCGGGGACGACGAGGCATGATGGAGCTGCGCCGCCGGATTGAGCGGGCATGGGAGGAACGCGAAGCCTCCGCACCCGGCAGCGAGGCGCTCGGCGCGGTCCGGGAGACCCTGGCCCAACTGACTGCCGGCACTGTCCGCGCCGCCACGCCCTCCGCCGGCGGCCAATGGGAGGTGCACGAGTGGGTCAAGAAGGCGATCCTCCTGCACTTCCGCCACTCGGACATGAAGCCGATGGAATCAGGCGCCCTGCACTTCTTCGACAAGGTGGAGGTTCAGAGCGACTGGACCGGGAAGGGCGCGCGCGTCGTCCCTCCAGCCACCGTACGGCACGGGGCGCACGTGGCGCCGGGCACTGTTCTCATGCCCTGCTTCGTGAACATCGGTGCCTGGGTCGGCCCCGGCACGATGGTGGACACGTGGGCCACGGTCGGGAGCTGCGCGCAGGTGGGTGCGCGGTGCCACATCTCCGGGGGCGTGGGCATCGGCGGGGTGCTGGAACCACTGCAGGCCGCGCCGGTCATCGTGGAGGACGGGTGCTTCATCGGCGCGCGCTCGGAAGTGGCGGAGGGCGTCCTCGTCCGCGAAGGGGCCGTGCTGGCGATGGGGTGTTACGTGGGCGCCTCCACGAAGATATACGACGCCACCCGCGGCGAGGAAATCCCGCGTGGGGAAATCCCCCCGCGCGCCGTCGTCGTCCCGGGGACGCTTCCCGCGCGAGACGGCACCCACGCCACCTACGCGCTCATCATCAAGAAGTACCGCGACGAGCGGACCGACGCCCGCACCGCCCTGAACGACATCCTGCGGTAGGGGCCCGGCTTCCAGCCCGGCACCTCCGTTTGCCCTCTCCTGTAACCGCTACCAGAAACGGGCGGGACGGGGACGAAAATGCGGGGGTTTGGACCGATTTCTGTGGACCCCGGTGCCCCGGTCGGCCCAAAAGATACCGGTTTCATTAAACAGCCACCCAAGGAGGTGCCAGAGTGAGGAGAACAGCCATCGTCATCATGGTGGCGGGTGCGTTCGGGGCCGCCCAGGCTCAGCTTCCCGACGCCACGTCGCTCTATGGAATACATTGGTACGGCAACCCGGGGGACGAGTCCCTCGCCGCCAACCCCACCGACGCGGAAGACATGGCCGCCGGCCATCCCATGTGGGTCATGGAAATCACCCACGTGGATGAGGACGATGCGCCGGCGTGGGACCAGCCGTGGTTTTTCGTCAATCACGCCGGCCGCGTGACCGGCAACGACAAGAACCACTCGCTTGTCTTCCGCATTCAGCCGTACTGGGGCCGCAACGTCCCGCACCCGGATGATCCGTACTCGTTGGAGGACTTCGCCAACGACGCGCGCGCCGCCGCCGACACGCTCAAGGACTACGTCCGCTTCTGGCAGATCGGCAACGAGGTAAACCTCACCCTGGAAAACAACCGCTGGGGCGGCAGCGCCTACGACGTGGAATGGACTCCCAGCCCCGAGCAGTACGCCGAAACCTACGAGGCCGTGCGCAACGCCATCCACGACATCACGCCCAACACCGCCGTGCAGGAGCAGGTGGTGCTCATGCAGCCGGTCGGCCCCGGGCTGGACGCGGGTGAACCGCTCCGCTATATGGACGGTGTCGAGTTCCTCTGGCGCCAGATAAAGGGGGTCTCTGATCCGGACCTGATAGACGGGTTCGGGCTGCACGGTTATGCCCAGCCGGGAGGCACCAACTTCGGCGTGGACGGGTACATGAGTTCGTTGCGCGAACAGCTCATGGTGATTGATCAGCTCGGCCTGGGCGACCGGCCGGTGCTGATCACCGAGTTCAACAAGCACATGCCCAATGCGACCGAGGCCATGATCGGCGCCCGGTTTGTGCAGCGCGCTTTTGAGCGCATGCACGAGTGGAACACCTCCACCGGCACCGTCTGGCCCGGCCAGCCCAACAACAACATCGCCGGGGCGATATGGTTCGTCTTCCCCTCCGGTTCCTGGGACGACTACTCGCTCCAGCGCTGGAAGGCGGACATTCCCTCGACCAACCCGGACTCGAATCCGTGGTACGGCTTCCAGGCCGCGGCGCAGGAGGACTATCCCGCCGGGTCGATGACGCTGGGGCCGGTGGTGGATATGGAGGCTGTCTGGTGGGAGGACGATTTTTCCTCGCTGAGCACTTCTGCCCCGCCGCCGGACTGGACGGTCTCGACAATCCCGCAGGCTTCCGCCACCCCCTCCTCCGAAGGGCTTCAGCTTCGCGGCACGGGAGGCACGGGAAGCGCCTATGTCCATACGGAGGGCTACGTGTACGGTAACTTCCGCCTCGAAGCGGACTTCACCGTGGTGGACGGCGGAATGGTGAACGCCGCGCAGGGGGAGAGCAATTTCGAGATACGCTTCCGCGAGGGCACCCGGGGCTATGCACTCACCTTCTTCCCGGACCAGTCCGGCGATTACCCGGGGCAGGTGCGGCTCCGGCGCGCAAACAACTTCAGCGAAAACATCGACGGCCTCTCCTCCACCATCGGCATCGAGGACGGTGACCAGTTCCACGTGGCCATCGTCGCCACCGATGATGAGATAGACATCAAGGTGTACAAGAACGGCTCCGGCGTTCCGGCGGTGGACTGGACGACGGAGGACGGCGAGCAGAACGTGGGCTGGATCCGCGCCGGCACCTACAACATGGGCGGGGTGGACCTGCGCCGCATGGCGCTTGGCGGGCCGGACTGGACCGGCACCCCCGCCAGTGTGCAGAACTGGATGATCATCCACTGAGCCGTGGTCTGCGCGCGGCCCTTCGGGAAACGAAGCGGGCCTCCCGGTGAACCATGCCGGGAGGCCCTTTGTACGTCTGGCGGAGAACCCTTGTGTTACTTGTCGAACTCGACGCGCTCGTGGATTTCGACGGTCAGCTCCACCTCCACCGGCGCGTTGCGCGGGAGGCTGGAGCAACCGACGGCGCTGCGGGCGTGCGAGCCTTTGTCACCGAATACCTTCTCGAGCAGGTGGCTGGCTCCGTTGGCGACTTCGGGCTGCTGGCTGAAGTCGGGAGCGGAGGCGATGAAGACGGTCATCTTGACGATCTGGCTGATCTCCTCCAGGTCAACGATGACGCTGCGGATGGCCGCGAGGGCATTGAGGACGCAGGCCTGGGCGGCCTCCTGCCCCTGCTCCAGTGTGACGTCCTTGCCGACGATGCCGGTTGCCACCATCTTGCCGTTCACGATGGGGAGCTGCCCGCTGGTATGGACGTAGTGGCCTGTCTGGATGGCCGGTACGTAACTGGCCACCGGCTTGGGTGTGGGGGGTAACTGGAGGCCGAGCTTTTCGACGGCTCGTTCGATGCGGGACATGGTGCGGACCATCCTTTCGCGGCGGGGGCTGCGTGGCGGCGGAGGGGCGTCCGCCGCCGGTCCCGCCAGACTTTACTCATTCGGGAATCGATTCTTCAGAACGAGCTGGAGGTCCACAATCCTCTTTTCGGGTTGCTCGCCTTCCTCGGCGGCGGGCAGCTCGATCTCGACGAGCAGCTCGGTGGCGGACTTGCGCTCTGTCTCGACGCCCTCGCCGGTGACGCGCTCGAGCGTCCACTCGCCGAAGGTGACCGGCTCGTTGATGCGCACGGTGACCGGCTCGTTCTTGAAGTTTTCGAGTTCATAGCGGATTTCGCGGCGCACGTCCTGCAGCACGACGCGCGAGGGGCTGGTGCGGGTGCGGCGGACGTTGAACGGCTCTTCGGCCATGAGCCGGCGCTTGACGGTGACGTCCTGCACGGTGCCGAGCCGCAGTTCGGCCTCCTCGCCCGGAGCGGTGGCGAGCAGCAGGTC
>SLMS01000243.1 GCA_007133495.1 Candidatus Sumerlaeota bacterium
ACACCATCCACCACTCGCGCCGCCGGGCCCGTCCCGCCGTTGCCCGCTTTCTGCGCGGGGTGGGACTGCTCTTCCGCATGGCCAGGGACCCGCAGTACCGCTTCCCGGCGAAGACGAAGATGCTGGTGGTGCTCTCGCTGGTGTACCTTGTCTCGCCGGTGGACCTGATCCCGGATTTCCTTCCCATCATTGGATTTGCGGACGACGTGGCGCTGCTTGCTGCAACGATGGCCGTCCTCCTCGGACATGCCCGCGAGTACGCCCAGCGCCGCAATATCGACCTCTGACCGCTCGCTTGCCGGCACTGGCGCCGGAATTGCTCCATGTGGCCCCGTGACCTGTCAGGCCCGGAACCCCTGTGCGTTCCAGCCGGCGATACCCCCGCATGGAGGACCAGCATCGATGGAGCAGGACAAAGCAACACAGCGCAGCAGGAGATGGAAGTTCGGAGGCCTCGTGGCCATTCCCGCCGCAGCGGCATTGGCGGCCGGGGTGGCGCTCCTGCCCGGCACGGACGTGCAGGCCCAGGACGAAGAGGAAACCGCCGCCGCCGCGGGCGAGCCGGGCACCTATGCCGTCGATCCCGTGCACACCTCAGTCGTTTTCCGGATCATGCACCTTGGCGTGGCGCCGGTGTACGGCCGGTTCAACGAGATTTCCGGCACGATTCACTGGGACCCGGACAACCCGGAGAACAGCAGCTTCGAGTTCGAAGTGCCCGCCGCCAGCGTGGACACAAACAACGAACAGCGCGACGCGCACCTGCGCAGCGCGGACTTCTTCACCGTCCAGGAATTCCCCACCATCGCCTTTGAGAGCACCGAGGTGCGCCACCTTTCGGGGAATGACTACGAACTGGAGGGTGAGCTGACGCTCATGGGCATCACAGAGACGATCACGGTGCCCTTCGAGAAGACCGGTGAAGGCGAGAACCAGCGCGGCCAGCACCTGATCGGCGGCGAGTCCATCTTCACGATCGACCGTATGGACTACGGGATCGACTTCATGCCGGACGGTCTGGGCCATGAGGTGAGGATGATCATCGCCATCGAGGCGATCCGGCAGTAACCACCCGCCGGCTTACGCGGAAACCACTCCGGAAACCACTGGAGGGCCCGTATGGACCCGATAGCAGCTTTCCTTCAAGGGGCCGTGCTTCCGGGCACGGTCATCTTTCTTTTGGTGCTGGCTCTGGGCTGGCGCGGTCTCGACGTGCGGGTCCCGCTGGCGGGGGGAGCCGTTGCCGCTGCGGCGGGATACTGGGCCGGGTATCTGGCGGTGTTCGGGGTGCCCGGCTTTCCGTCCGTTCGGTCGGTGGAATGGATGCCGCCCGCCGCAGCCGTCTGCGTGCTTCTGGCCGTGCCGTTCCTGACGCGGCATGGTGGCGCATTGTGGACAGCGGCGGCGTGGGTGCCGCTGTTGGGGGCACTCGCCTGGGTATGGCACATGGTTGCCAGGGGGGTGGTGCGCCGGGAGGAGTTCATCTGGCCCGGCGTTGGAGTGCTCGCGTTCGGCGCCCTGGTGGTTGCGGTGTTTCTGGCGCTTCCGGCGATGAGGACGTTCGCAAGAGAGGGCGAAGAGGAGGCCGGCGCCCGCCGCTGGCCGGTTGTGCCGTTTCTGCTGATGGTCCTGGCGACAGCGGCAAGCATCGGCTTGCTGGCGTCGGGTAGCGCGCGTGTGTCGCAGATGCTCGGCATCGTTGCGGCAGGGTCCGGGGCGGTTTGCGCGGCGGGACTCCTGACGCGAAACAACCCGGCGCTGCCCGGCGCGGAGGGCGTGCTGGCGATGCTCGCCGGCTTTCACCTGCTGCTGGCGACCTGGTATTCGGAGCTTGGCGCTCCGGCGGTCGTGGCCTTCATGGCGGCTGGGGTGGGCATCGCGGGCTTTGCGCTGGGCGAGCGGCTGGAAACCCCCGCGGGGCGCTGGCTGCGGATTGGCGGAGGAGCGGGTGCCATCGCGTTGAGCATTGCCACCACTGGACTTATCATCATTGTTCGAGGCCTGCCGGACCTCTGAGGATCGGCAGGCTCGCCTGATTCCCGCCTATTGTTGGCCAATTTGTCGGGAATTATCAATCCCCGCGCTTGACAAACTCCCTCCCCCGTTCCCCATCATTCCTGTAGAGGGCAATGCCCAGAGGAACGAACGGAAGCGATGAGCACCACGGAAATCCCCGCCTCACTCCTCGAGAAGATCGAGGAGTATGCCGCCCACCCTACCACCCAAGTAACGTTGCGGCAGCTTTACGAGTTCGCCCGGAGCGCGAACGAGCGCACCTACATCCGCTCGGCCCAGTTCCTCCACCGGGAGATGCCGATCCGGCTCGCCGGCAAGGTCAAGGAACTGGAGAACATCCCCGGCGGGCTGTTCGAAGTTCCTTCCGTCCAGACGGTCAGGGATTGGTACATCGAATCGTTCCGTGAGATCACGGCGTTCCCCTTCCCGCGGACCGTGGAGGACGACCGGAAGTTCAGCGAGCTGCTGGCACAGATCAAGTACCGGCACCGCAACCAGGTGCAGGTCATGGCGCGGGGTATTCAGGAGTTCCTGCGGCGGAACCCTTCCTCGGCGCTGGATGAGGAGGCGCTGCGGCACTTCCTCGACGGTTTCTACATGTCGCGCATCGGCATCCGCGTGCTGCTGGGGCATCATACAGCGCTGCACGAGAAGCTGCCGGGCTGGTCGGGGATCATCTGCGCGCGCACCTCGCCCAAGGAGGTGGCGGAGCGGGCGATGGCCGAGGCGGGGGACCTTTGCCGGCGGACGTACGGCGAGCCGCCGCCGGTGCGCATCGTCGGCAAGACGACACTCAGCTTCAAATACATCCCCTCGCACCTTTTCCACATGGTGTTCGAGCTGGCAAAGAACAGCTTCCGGGCCGTGATCGACCACCACGGCGACCAGAACGGCTCGCTGCCGCCGGTCACGGTCGTCATTGCCGGCGGTGTGGAGGACGTCTCGCTCAAGATATCCGACGAGGGCGGCGGCATCCCGCGAAGTTGTATAGACAAGGTTTGGAACTATACGTACACCACGGCGAACCCGGAGCTGTTCCCCTACACGGGGGACGATTCGCTCATGGCGGGGCTGGGGCACGGCCTGCCGCTCTGCCGTCTATACGCAAGGTACTTCGGGGGGGACCTGCAATTGATCTCCCTCGAAGGCTACGGCACCGACTCCTACCTGCACCTGAGCCGGCTTGGCAACACGCTCGAAGCCATCCCCTGACGCCGGGGAGGGCGGAACCAACACGTGATCATCAGCCTTTTCGACCTTTTCACGATCGGCATCGGACCGTCGAGCAGCCACACCGTGGGGCCGATGCGCGCCGCGCGGCTTTTCGCCCGGGCGCTGCGGAAGGGCGCACTGCTGCCGGAGGTCCGCGAGCTGCGGGTGGAGCTTTACGGCTCGCTCGCCCTCACCGGAAAGGGCCACGGCACCGACCGGGCGATCCTGCTCGGCCTGGAGGGCGAGACTCCGGAGGACATCGACCCCGGCACGATCGGCCCGCGCGTGGAGGCGATCCGCTCCTCTGGCGAGCTGCGGCTCGCGGGCGAGCACGTCATCCACTTCGCGGAAAAGCACCACCTGCTCTTCCACCGCAAGCGCCTGCCGCTGCACTCGAACGGGATGCAGTTCACGGCACTGGACGCCGGGGGGCGGGAGCTGCACCAGGCGTGTTACTACTCGGTGGGTGGGGGTTTCGTGGCGGACGAGAGGGCGATGGAGGGCACGGCCCCCGGCGCGGATGGTGGCCCCGGGATGCCTCACCCGTTTCGCAGTGCGGCGGACCTCCTGTCCATACACGAACGGACGGGGTTTTCCTTCGCCGGCATTGTCCTGGAAAACGAGAAGGTCCGCCGGAGCGGAGAAGAGGTTCTGGAGGGACTGGACCGCATCTGGGCGGCGATGCAGGAATGCGTCCAGCGGGGATGCTCGAACGAGGGCGAGCTGCCGGGCGGGCTCCGCGTGCAACGCCGCGCTCCCGGTATCTACAGGGAGCTGACCAGTCATCCCGAGCACGCCCTGCGCGATCCGCTGACGGTCATGGACTGGGTGAACCTCTACGCCCTTGCGGTGAACGAGGAGAACGCGGCGGGCGGGCGCGTGGTGACGGCTCCGACGAACGGCGCGGCGGGGGTCATGCCGGCGGTGCTGCATTATTATGACCGGTTCTGCCCGGGCGCGCGGGCGGAAGGCGTGCGGGAGTTTCTGCTCACCGCGGCCGCGATCGCGATCCTCTACAAGCTGAACGCCTCGCTCTCCGGCGCGGAGGTGGGCTGCCAGGGGGAGGTCGGCGTGGCGTGCTCGATGGCGGCGGGAGGGCTGACGGCGGCGCTCGGCGGCACGATGGGCCAGGTGGAGAACGCTGCGGAAATCGCCATGGAGCACAACCTCGGCCTGACGTGCGACCCCGTCGGCGGGCTGGTGCAGATTCCCTGCATCGAGCGCAACGCGATGGGCGCGGTGAAGGCGATCAACGCCTCCCGCATGGCCCTGCGCGGCGACGGGCAGCACTATGTCTCGCTCGACAAGGTGATCGACACCATGCGCCAGACCGGCGCGGACATGCAGACCAAGTACAAGGAGACCTCCCGCGGGGGCCTTGCGGTCAACGTGGTGGAGTGCTGAGGAAAGCACGCGAGGCGAATCCGGCTTGGCCTTCTTCCGGGAGCCGTGGTGAAGTCCGGAGTCTGTGTCCCGCGGCATCCGGCTGGAACGTCCTCCCGGGCGGCCGCGGCAAAAGGAGATGTTGGTCATGGCGGAGATACATGCGCTGTTCGACCGGATGCTCGAGACCGAGGCGTCCGACCTGCACCTGACCGAGGGGCAGCCGCCAAAGATGCGCCTGGACGGGCGCATGGTGGTGCTGGAGGACGAAGGCATTCTGGACGCCGAGCGGATCAAAGGCCTGCTTCAGGGCATCTGCCGGCCCGAGCGCTGGGAAAAGTTTGAGATTCTCGGCGACCTCGACTTCGCCCACTCCTACGGAGACAAGGCCCGCTTCCGGTGCAACTACAACAAGCAGTACGCCGGATATGGAGCGGTGTTTCGCACGATTCCCTCCCACATCAAGACGCTGGACGAGCTGGGCGCGCCGCCGGTGGTGCACACCTTCGCGGATTATCGCTCGGGCCTTTGTCTGGTCACGGGGCCGACGGGGTCCGGGAAGTCCACCACCCTTGCGGGAATTATTGACCACGTGAATTCGACGAGCGCCCGCAACGTGCTGACGGTGGAGGAGCCGATCGAATTCGTGCACCCGGTGAAGAAATCCGTGATCGTGCAGCGTGAGGTGGGACTGGACGCGCCGAGTTTCGCCGATGCGCTGCGGGCGAGTTCGCGTCAGGACGTGGACGTGATCCTCGTCGGGGAGCTGCGCGACCTGGAGACGATTTCACTGGCCGTCTCCGCCGGCGAGACGGGGACGCTGGTGTTCGGGACGCTGCACACGAACAACGCCGTCAAGACAGTGGACCGGATGATCGACGTGTTCCACGCCGACCAGCAGAACGCGATCCGCCAGTCGCTGGCGGTGGCGCTGAAGGCAGTGTGCGCGCAGCTTCTGCTCCGGCGCGCGGGCGGCAAGGGCCGCATCGCGGCGTTTGAAGTCCTTGTGCAGACGCAGGCGGTGATCAATACGATCCGCGAGGGGAAAAACCCCATGCTGACCCAGATCATCATGTCGAACCGGGCGCTGGGGATGCAGCTCATGGACGATTGTATAGACGAGCACCTGAACAAGGGCCTGATCGAGGGCGAGGAAGCCTACATGAAGGCGATCGACAAGGAGCGCTTCCAGCAGTACGCTCCGCGGGGTGTGGCATGAGCGTGATGGAGAAAGCGCGCGAGCGGGTGCTCGGCCCGCTCCGGCGGGCGAAGGGGAAACTCTTCCGCCGCGAGCCCGCCGCGCCGGCGGAAGAGCCGGAAAAAAGCAAACACCCACCGGTCGTCATGATCCACGGGCTGAATGTGCCGCGCCATCTGTTGATGCCGCTGAGCCGGCGGCTCACCTCCAAGTACGGCCGCGAGACGTTCCTGCCCGGTTTCAACTCATACTACCGCGACCTGCCGAATTCGACCCTGCACGTGGCCAGGCAGATCGAGCAACGCGAGTACGAAACCTGGGACGCGGTGACGCATTCGATGGGAGGCGTGATGCTTCGCTGGGCAGTGAACCATTGCGGGCTGGCTCCGCCGCGGCGCGTGGTGATGATCGCCCCGCCGAACGGGGGCGCCTGGCTGGCGGACCACCTGATGGAGCGCTGGGGGCGCGTGCCGCCGTGGATTTTCGGAGAGGCGATGCTGCAGTTGCGCCGGCCTCCGCGCGGACTGACCGATCATGCGGGCCTGCTCCCGGGTATAGACGTCGGCATCATCGCGGGGGGCAGCGGCACGCCGCGCGGCGAGCGCAACTGGTTTGGCTATCCCGGCGACACGGACGGAACCGTCGGCGTGGCGGAAACGATCCTGCCGGGCATGAAGGATTTCGTGCTGCTCAATCACAGCCACACGGCGCTTGCCTTCTCCTCCCAGGTGACGCACATGGCGAATCTATTTTTGGAGCACGGCGTTTTCCGGCCGAAGGTGCGTACTCCCTCCAGCGAAGAAGCAGAGGAGGATTCCGCCGCAGAACCGGAACCCACAAAAGAAGACCCCGCCGCCAACCTGCCGGCGGACGAATTCATAGAGTAAAGGGCAAGGCATGACAGAAACACCCACCACCGGAAACCCCGCGCGCGTCCTCACGCTCGGTCATTCCCCCGATCCCGACGACGCGTTCATGTTTTACGCGCTGGCAACCCACGCCGTGGACACCGAAGGACTCGATTTCGAGCATCAGCTTCAGGACATCCAGACGCTGAACGAGCGCGCCACGCGCGAGGAACTCGACATCAGCGCCATCAGCGTACATGCCTACGCGCACGTGCTGGACAAGTACGCGCTGCTTCCGTGCGGCGCTTCGATGGGAGACAATTACGGGCCGATGATCGTGGCCCGGGAGCCGTTTCCTCCCGGCAGCCTTTCAAAGAAACGCATCGCGGTGCCCGGCATGATGACCTCGGCGTTTCTCGCCCTCAAGCTGTTCCTGCAGACGGAGAACTTCGACTATACAGTCGTGCCGTTCGACCGGATCATGGACGAGGTGAAGGCGGGCAACGTGGATTGCGGGCTGCTCATCCACGAAGGGCAACTCACCTTCGAGGCGGAAGGGCTCTGCAATATCGTCAACCTAGGCGAGTGGTGGTACGAGCGCACCGGCGGGCTGCCGCTGCCGCTGGGCGCGAACGTGGTGCGCAAGGCGCTCGGGCCGGAAATGCTGCGGCGAATCAACCGGGTGCTGCGGCGGTCGATCGATTATGCGCTGCAGCCGGAGAACCGGCCGGCGGCGGTGCGCCATTCGCTCCAGTGGGCCCGCGGGATGGAGGAGACGCTCGCGGACGAGTTCGTGGGAATGTACGTAAACGAGCTGACTCTCGATTTCGGCGACCGCGGGCGCTCGGGTGTCGAGCGTTTCCTGCGCGAGGCGCACGAACACGGCTTCCTGCCGGACCCGGTGGACCTTGAATTCGTAGAGTATTGAATTGAAACCCCCACCAAGGCGGAGAGGCACGGAGAGTTCTTCCGTGCCTCCGTGGGGTGTCTATACGCAGGCCGGTAGGGGGTCAGGAGGCGATGGCGTCGTCCATGCGCGCGAGGAGTTTTTCGAGGCGCTGGACGGCGTCCTTTTCCTTTTGAAGCTCGCCGTGGAGGCGCGAGGCGTCCTTGAGCGTCTCGTCCGCCATGGAGAGATCGAAGGCGAACTGAAACGCGGCCATCAGGGCGAGCTTGACCGGCGAGGCAGCCCCGCCGGAGGAGGCCTGAATGCGGTCGAAGGTTTCGTTGACTTTTTGCGCGGCGGCCTCGATGTGCTCTTTTTCGCCGGGCTCGGCGGTGAGCCGGATTTCGTGTCCGGCCAGCTTGATCTGTACGGTCTCAGGCGTTTGCATTTTGGGCCATCTCCATGGAGTCCAGGAGTGCTTCTGTTTGCTCGACGCGTTTGATGAGTGCGTCGAGCCGTTTACGGTTCTTTTCTTCGCGTTCGATGGTTGCCTGAAGGCGCTTTTGCAGGTCGCTGTTTTTCCCGCGGCCTGCGGCGAGGGAGCGGTTTTCGTCCTCGAGCTCTGCCAGCCGGGCGTTGGCGTTGCTCAGCTCTTCGAGGACACGGTCGCGGTGCGCGGCGGTGTCGGCGTTCCACTGGTGGGCTTCTTCGAGCTGGCGGGCGAGATCGGCACGCTGTTCTTCCGCCTGTCGCAGCCGGTCTTCGAGGTGGGCATTGTCGTTGCCGTTGCCGGCGGTTGCGTGGGCCTGCTCCACCTCGTTGAGGCGGGCTTCGAGGCGGTCGCGGTCGGCGGCATGAATGCGCAGCCCGTCGGCCTCGATTTCCGTTTCGCGAAGGCGCTGGCGCACGGATTCGAGTTCGTCGATAAGCCGTGTGACGCCGGTTTCGAACCGGTCGAGGAACTCTTTGGTCATGGAAAAATCCCTCCGCAGGGTGCCGCGGGCCGCCGGGAACGTAAGGAGCTGACGGCTCGGGCGGGCAGGTTGAAACAAAACGGGCGGGCACCGTATGCCTACCCTTGCCTGGAGGGTTCCCTGCGCGACCGCAAGACCGTCAATACGAAAATTCTGGTTGGAGTCACCCTCAGGGAAAGGCTCGGATTCCCGAAACCCGTCCAGCGAGGGGGATGGATTCCATGCCAGAGGACCAGTTGGAGCCGACCCGCACCCCTTCGGTCACCGAGCCGGTGGTGCGCGCGCACTCGCGCTGTTTCCTGGTGTTGGCCGGCAGCGACCGCGGCCCGCGCGTCCTGGCTTTCCGCCGGGACCACATCCTGATCGGCCGGCTGACGGACAATCATCTGGTCCTGCAGCATGGCAGCGTCTCGCGCCGTCATGCGCGGCTTTCCGTGACTCAGCAGGGAGCGGTGCTGGAGGACCTGGACAGCCAGAACGGCACGCGCCTGAACGGTGTGCTGCTCGAGAAGGAGACATCCCTGCGCCCGGGCGATCAGATTCTCGCCGGACACGTGCCGCTGATGTATTTCGGTTTCGTCGTGGAAGGTCAGACGTTGCTGCCGGAAATCATCGAGCGGGAAGTGACGATCATTCCGGCGCCTCATCTGTAAGCGGCGGGGCGAGCGGCTGGAGGATGAAACGGACGCTCTCCTCCCCCGCCTCCACTTCAACAGACCGGGCTCCGTAGCCGGCGGCCACGGCGACAAGCCTCACGGCCCGCCCGTCCGGCACAGCGAGCAAATGCGGGCCGTCACCTTCCAGCACCGTATAACTCCCCATCTCAAGGTCCACGATCGCAGGGGAGATGGCGCGGCCGGATTCGTCCGTGATGGTGGTCTCCACTTGGCGGGAGGTCTCTTCACCGGCGGTGTGGAGAGTGGCACGGCGCTGCTCGAGGGGGCTGATCCGCGTGGGCCAGTATCCCTCAGCCCAGGCGTAGTGGGGGCTTGCCGGGTCCACTCGGGGATTGTCGAGGGGCACAATGCCGTCCGGCCCGGTTCGGGCAAAGAGCGCCTGCACCCCCTGGCCGAAGAGGAAGGCACCTTCAAGCGGTGCACCCGCCTCGTCCCGGACGGCGATTGCACGCGGAGCGGTGGGGCGGGACTCGCCTTCGATTTCCTCCAGCACGCCGGTGAAGTCCACCGGCAGCCGCCAGCCGGCCGCGGGCTCCTCCTCGCCGAGAAGCCGCGCGGTGAGGCTCAGTTCCCCCTCCGGCTCGCCGCGCAGCACCTCCTCCTCCAGGAGGACGAAGGCCAGGCCGCTCACGGGGTGATGGTAGTAGGCAAAGGTGGGGAGAGGGGCGCCGTTCCAGGAGAACTCAACGGAGCGGGGGTCGAGGAGCGGCCCGCCAATCGTGGTGGCTTCGGGAACCCGCACGAGGCAGGAAAGGGCACGCCCGGCCCGGACGGCAGCTTTCGCCTCCCCCGTGGGACCGGCAGCATCGGGGTCCGATTCGATGACGGTGATTTGAAGCCGTGTGTTCAGTTCCTCCGGTTCGTCTGCCCCGGCGGAGACGAGCCATACGCCAGCCAGAATTGCCAGAGCCGGGACTAGTAGCCGGGCCGCCATTGCCGCGTCTCCATATGGACCTGAACGATCACCCACCGGCCGCCCTCCTGCTTCATGCGGACAGTGGCGAGCGCCGACGGACCATCCCCGTCACGCCCGGCAGAGGTGCGGCGCACGGGGGCGAACATGCTGCTGGTGGCGACCCAATGAAAGTGGTAGTCCACCTCGGTTTCTCCGGCGGAGGTGGCTTCGTGCACGAAAGCCTCCTCCGGGAGGATGCGGATGCTGTTGAGGCGGTTGTGGAGAAAGGTGATTTCGCGGACGAGTTGCTCGCGCGTATAGACATCCGTCTCGCCGTCTATGGTGACGGGGAGGGGGAACTCGAACCGGCCGGCAAACGCCTCGATCTCCACGTCGTTGAAGTCGTTGACGGCACCGTGGAGGAAGCGCACGGCCGGGTCCTCGGCCCGCCCGCCGAAAACCAGGAAGCCGATGCCGCTTGCGAGCAGCAGGACGAATCCCACCGCGTAGAGCGTGATCCTCAGGTTGTCTGCTGCGCCGGCTTGGGTCATCGGCCGGCCTCCTTTTCCGCTAGCGCTCCAGGAGCCCCTCGCGGACGTAATCGGGCACCTTGTCTATACCGATGCGGACCTGCTCCATCGTGTCGCGGTCGCGCACGGTGACCGCCTGGTCGTCGAGCGATTCCACGTCCACCGTAATACAGAACGGCGTGCCGATTTCGTCCTGCCGGCGGTAGAGTTTTCCGATGGCCGCCGTGTCGTCGTACACGGCGTAAACATGCTTCTTGAGGTCGCCGCAGAGCTTTTTCGCCATCGAGACCAGCTCCGGCTTGTTCTTGAGGAGCGGAAAGACGGCGGCCTTCACCGGCGCAAGCGAGCGGTGGAGCTTGAGCACGACGCGCTTGTCGTCCCGCACCTTCTCCTCCGTATAGGCGTCCACGAGGAAGGCGAGGCAGGACCTGTCCACACCGGCGGACGGTTCGATGACATACGGTATATACCGGTCGTTCAGCTCGGGGTCGAAGTAGCGCATGTCCTTGCTGCTGTGCTCCATGTGCTGGCGCAGGTCGTAATCGGTGCGGTTGGCGATGCCTTCGAGTTCCTGCCAGCCGATGGGAAAGAGGTATTCGATGTCGCCGGTGGCCTTGGCGTAGTGGGCCAGCTCGTCGGCGCCCTGCTCGCGCAGGCGCAGACGCTCGCGGCGGATGCCGAAGCGCGTGTACCAGTTCATGCGCTCGTCTATCCAGTGACGGAGCCAGTCCTCGTCGGTCCACTCGCCCGGCTTGCAGAGGTGGCCCGGCTTGCAGAAGAACTCGATCTCCATCTGCTCGAATTCGCGCGTGCGGAAGAGGAAGTTGCGCGGGGTGATCTCGTTGCGGAAGCTCTTTCCCACCTGCGCGATGCCAAACGGGAGCTTGCGCCGCATGGATGTCTGTACGTTGGAGAAGTTGACGAAGATGCCCTGCGCGGTTTCGGGGCGGAGATAGACCTTCGCCGCGCTGTCCATCACCGGCCCAAGGTGCGTGGTCAGCATCAGGTTGAACTCACGCGCCTCGGTGAGCACGCCACCGTCGTCGGGCGAGAAACGGCCGAGGCGGGTCGAGCCCTCCACCTCCTCGAGCTTCACCCGCCGGCCCTCAAGGCTGAGGTGCTTCTCCCAGTACTTCTGATAGAACTCCTTCGCCTTCTTCTTGGTGGGCGCCCAGATTTCGCCGCCTTCGACGGGAGCGGGCTCACCGTCCGTCACGTCCACCACTCTGTAGAGCGTGCACTCTGTCTCCTCAATATGGTCGGCGCGGTAGCGCTTGCGCGAGGGGCCGCGGGTGTCGCACAGCGGATCGGAGAAGGTGTCCAGGTGCCCGGACGCCTTCCAAGTGCGCGGGTTCATGAGGATGGCCGCGTCGAGCCCCTCGATGTCCTGGCGTTCGTACACGACCGAGCGCCACCAGGCCTCCTTGACGTTCTTCTTCAGTTCGGCCCCGACCGGACCGTAGTCGAACGTGCCCGCCAGCCCTTCGTAGATGTCCGACCCGGGGAAAACGATCCCCCGGCGTTTGCAGAGCGAAACAATGGTGTCCATGCTCCCGGTGGCGGGTTCGACGGCTGCGGTCTGCGACATGATGTGGTGGGAAGCCCCTTGGGGTGGAGTGGGCCCTGGCGGCCTTGCCGCCGGGGAATGGGGAAGCGTAGGCGGGGACCCTCCGCGCGTGAAGGGGAAAGTCCGCCTCCGCGCTTGCGCACCACGCGGGGGAGCGGAACCGTACCGCTCCCAGCACCCCGGAGGGCCGGATCATGCAGGCGGTCGTGATCGCCACCTACAACGAAGCGGAGAACATCCCCGCCCTGCTCCGTCAGATCAGGGAGGCGGCGCCGGACGTGGTGGCCATCGTGGTGGACGACGATTCGCCGGACGGCACGGCACGCATCGCTGGCGAACTCGGGCTGCCGGGCGTCGAGGTGATCGTCCGCAAGAGCGACCGAGGCTACGGTCCGGCGGTGCGCGACGGGCTGTTGCACGCTCTCCAGCTCGGGGCCGAGCGCGCCGCGACGATGGATGCGGACTTCTCCCACGACCCGAAGGTGCTCCCGGCCCTGCTCAGGGAACTGGACGGCTGCGACGTGGCGGTGGGTTCGCGGTATGTGGGCGGCGTGCGTGTGATCAACTGGAACGTGAAGCGGCTCCTGCTGAGCATCTTCGCGAATTTCTACGTGCGGACGATCCTGGGCCTCGACACGCAGGACTGCACGTCGGGCTTCCGGGCCTACCGGGCGGAGATGTTGCGGCGGATGAAACTGCGCACGGTCCGCAGCAACGGGTACGCGTTCCTTGTCGAGACGCTCTGGCGCGCGGCGCGCCGCGGAGCCACCATCAAGGAACACCCCATCGTCTTCGAGGAGCGCCAGGAAGGAGAGTCCAAGATGAACAGGGGCATCATCTGGGAAAGCATCTGGACCCCCTGGCGATTGCGATTGAGAGGGTAGGCTACGGAGCCTCCTGGTCCTGCCAGCCTTGAGCAGGCAGCCAGGCCACCCGCCGCCCCCCAGCTGTCAGCGCACCCATCAAGAACTCCTTCAGTCGGGCGACAACCAACCCGAGTGGTGGCAGGTCCCCGGGGATGCCCTCCCGCTGAAGGAAGGCCAGCCATTGCCTGTTCTTGACCGAGTCTTCGGCGAAGGCGGGAGAAAGACCCATGGGGACGTCCTGTGGAAGAGGAGTGCGTCTTCTTTCGAACGTAAGCCGGATCGTGTCATGCAACACCACACCATCGAAAGGGAAGTGGTGCGCAAACTGCCAGATATCAAAGTAATCCTTCATCCGGCTGTTCGCGATGCCGAGCATTACGATCGTGTGAAATTTCTCGGCAATAGATACCTCGGGGCCATACAGTCTTACAATTGGGCCTCCTGGTTCCAGCAGCGGGGGAAACTCCCGTTCGAGGACGGAAATGCCGGGGTGGTCCCCATGCCCCACGTCTGCTTGCAACCTGATTTATATATTCCCCAGACGTGCTCGGAGAACAACCCGGGTCCCGCTGTACGCTGCGGTTTCAGCAATGGGCTGGGCAGCCACAGAATCCGGATCGAAGACCATGCCATCGTCCATGTGGACACGGCAGACCTCGTCGAAGACCTGCATCAGACGTGAGGAGCCGGGAGAACCCAGGCCCAGGAAATCCATATCCCTTGTGGCCCGGTCAATTGGGGGGGGTCCCACAGGAGGAAAGCCAAGGCCCCCTTGAGGATGAACTGCCCCCGATGAGGCGTCTTTGCAAGCCGGGCGAGAAACCGCTCGGCGGCGTATCGCTGTAGAATTCTCTGAAAATCGCGTCCACTGTCTCTCGACAGAGCCAGCAGACGGTCCCGCACCGAGTGGGCAGCATTCGATACCTTTCTCTTCATCTGGACACCAGCATTTCCAGGTATGGGCGGATGACCTGCTGTACGCGGCACACTTTGGCAGCCTGCCAGAGTTCGTCCATGGTGAACTTCCTCTCGTGCCAGCCTTCCCGCAGTGCCTCCATGGCCACATCAAGACCCGCTTTTCCACGGAACTTGAAAAGGTCCGCAACCGTCTTTGCAGGTGTATAGACGCGGATCACGGCACCTTCCACCCTGTGTTTCTCAATCCCATGCCGATAGGATGACTCCGACATGCGCACAGCCCGAACCGGGACGGTCATGGCCGCCGGCGTGAAATTGCTACGGAAGGCCATCCATACTTCCGAGGGATTCTGGGTGGTGAACCCGTGGAAGGCGAGCGCGGAGAGCAGACAGACGACACCAGAAGGGAACCGTCTGGCCGCTTCAGCCAGAGTATGGTCCCCGGTCACCTGGAAACCCGGCACGGCATAAAGGCCGCGGCCCACCCTTGTCAGGGCTCCCCGTCTGGCCAGCCGGGCCAGATAAGCCGACGGATTGACGATCCCGCGGAAGTCAGCGGGGCGGACAAGGCCCTTGCGGCGGGCCTCGGTCAGGATCTTCCTTTCGTTGCTACTGGACATGAGCTACCAACAGAGGAGGATTTTAGTCAACTCTCCTTTATCCCTAACAATCCGGACTCCCCTGTCAAGCCCAGCCGCGCGTCACGGCACGCTGTAGGTTCCTTCGACGCGGAGGAGGCTGTCGCCGCCGTCCTCGGCCGGGCGGTACTGGCGCCCGGAGAAGGTGCCGGAGCCTTCGATACCGTCGAAGCGGCCGGTGCCCGAGGCGTAGGTGAACGTCCCTTCCTGCAGGTTTCCGCCGTCGGGCAGCCGTTCGGTCACCTCGCCCTCAAGCCGGGCGAGTTTTGTCGAGCCGTCCTCGAAGCGGTACTCGACCCATCCGCCGTAGCGCCCGAGGCCACGGTCGTAGTCGAGGGTTCCGGTGGCGGTGATGATGGCCACCTCGCCATCGCTGAATTCCGCAAGGCCGGTCATCGTCCAGACACCGACAAGGTATCGCCCCTCTTCGCCCGCGGCATGTATCTGGACATCCGTGAAGCGTAGATACTCGGTCCACGAAATGGACTGCTCAGCTGCGGTAAGAGCCGGTGCCGCGATCAGGGCGAACAACAGGACTGTTCTGCACAGCAAACCGTGGAAAGCCTTCATGATGATACTCCTTTGGGCAGGGCTTTTCTTTCTTGTGCTGGCCGAAACGAACACCGCTCCCCCGGCGTTGCTGGTGCGCGGCCGGGGGAGCGGGGGTGGGTACAGCGACCTGGTTGCGCGGCGGTTGCCGGAGGTTGCTTTAGCCGCCTGCGTGGGCTGCCGAGTGCTTCAGCCGCTCATGGAGGCTGTCGAGCTGCTCGGGAAGCTCGGGCGGCAGCTTGTCGCCGAGCTTCTTGTAGAACTCGTCGATGCTGTCGAGTTCCGCCTGCCAGCCCTCCTTGTCGAGGGCGAGCAGGCCGGCCATCTGCTCTTCGCTGAAGTCCAGCCCGTCGAGGTCGATGGCGTCGTCTGTGGGAAGGATTCCGATAGGCGTTTCCTGACTTTTGCCGGTGCCTTCGACGCGCTCGCAGACCCACTTCAGGACGCGGCTGTTTTCGCCGAAGCCGGGCCAGATGAACTTGCCTTTCTCGTCCTTGCGGAACCAGTTGACGAAGAAGATTTTCGGCAGCTTGGAGGCTTCGGTGCGGCGCTCCATTTCGATCCAGTGCGCCAGGTAATCGCCCATGTGGTAGCCGCAGAAGGGCAGCATGGCGAAGGGGTCGCGGCGCACGCCGGCGGCAAGGCCGATGGCGGCGGCGGTGGTCTCCGAGCCGGCGGCGGAACCGATGAACACGCCGTGTTCCCAGTCCTTCGATTCGTTGACCAGCGGGATGGTGGAGGCACGGCGTCCGCCGAAGAGGAACGCGTCGATGGGCACGCCTTCGGGCTTCTCCCAGTTGGGGTCAATGACGGGGCACTGGGCGGCGGGGGTTGTGAAGCGGGCGTTGGGGTGGGCTGCCGGCTGGTCGGAGTCCGGGGTCCACTCGTTGCCCTTCCAGTCAATCAGCTTGCCGGGCGGATCGATGCCCATGCCCTCCCACCAGATGTCACCGTCGGGCGTGAGCGCCGCGTTGGTGAAGATGGTGTTCTTCGTGATGGTGGCCATGGCGTTGGGGTTGGTCTTGTCGGAGGTGCCGGGGGCGACGCCGAAGAACCCGGTTTCGGGGTTCATGGCCCAGAGGCGCCCGTCCTCTCCGACGCGGATCCAGGCGATGTCGTCGCCGAGGCAGCGAAGCTTCCAACCCGGCAGCGTGGGGTTCATCATGGCGAGGTTTGTCTTCCCGCAAGCGCTGGGGAAGGCGCCGGTGATGTAGTAGGTCTTTCCTTCGGGGGAGGTGAGGGAAAGGATGAGCATGTGCTCGGCGAGCCAGCCTTCGCGCTTGGCGACGGTGGAGGCGATGCGCAGGGCAAGGCACTTCTTGCCGAGCAGGGCGTTGCCGCCATAGCCCGACCCGTAAGACCAGATGAGGTCTTCCTCGGGGAAGTGGACGATGAACTTCTTCTTGAGGTCGTGCTCGCAGGGCCAGGGCGCGTCCTTCTCGCCCGGTGCCAACGGGGCGCCGACCGTGTGGATGCACGGGATGTAATCGCCATCTGTGCCGAGCTTGTCGAGCACCGCCTGCCCCATACGGGTCATGATGCGCATGTTGACGACGACGTAGGCGGAGTCGGTGATTTCGATGCCGACCTTCGCGATGGGGGAGTCGAGCGGGCCCATGCAGAAGGGGATGACGTACATGGTGCGGCCGCGCATGCAGCCGTCGGAGATTTTTGTCAGGTGCTCCTTCATTTCCTTGGGGTCGGCCCAGTTGTTGGTGGGGCCGGCGTCTTCCTTCTTCGTGGTGCAGATGAAGGTGCGGTCCTCGACGCGGCCGACGTCGCTCGGGTGGGAGCGTGCCAGGAAGCTGCCAGGGCGCTTCTCGGGGTTGAGGCGTGTGAAGGTGCCGCCCTCGACCATCAGGTCGCAAAGGCGGTCGTACTCCTCTTGGGAGCCGTCGCAGATATACACGTCCTCAGGCTTGCAGAGCTTCTTTACCTCTTCCACCCATGCGTTGAGTTTCTGGTGATTCGTTTTTCCAGCCATAACTGACGTCATCCTTTCATGCGGTCTTGATTCACGAAAATTGTTTCCGCCATGGTGCAGGTGCAGCGTTCCGGCATTGAGGGATTAGCATTGTTTCCTTTTCCGGATTCAAGGACTTCCACCCGTGTGGGACCCGTGCGCAGCCTGTTTCAAGAGGCGCGCGCCCTCGACCCGGAACAACCGGACTCGTGCAGGAGCGTTCGATTCTCGATGCGGTTGCTACGTTTCGGACCAGCGGGGATGCCTGCTTTGTTGCCTGACGGAAAGTGGGGGATGGCTGAGCTGCTGAGCTCGGTGCTGCCTCGGGCTGGGTTGACTAGGGCGGCATCGGACCTCCTCCTTTCCGCCGCGGCCGATGTACCGGCCGGCGAAAAGGACTCTGAGGTAATCAGGGTGGCGGAGGCAAACCGAAACGGCCGCCCCCGACGGTTTTCCAAGCAAGCGCTTGCCGATTGTGCTTTTGTGGATTACCCGCCGGCGGTCTCTCCGGGCCCGGCTTCACCGGCGGCACCGAGGCGGTTTCCCTCCGCGTCGTAGAGGAAGAACCCGCGGCCGGTCTGGACGCCGAGATGCCCGGCACGAACGAGCTTGCGCAGCAGCGGGCAGGGACGGAACTTGAGGTCGCCGAGTTCACGAAAAAGGTGGTCAAGGCCGAGCTGCACCCTGTCCAGCCCGAGCCGGTCGGCCAGTTCGAGCGGCCCGAGGGCCATGTCGTAAGTCAGGCGCATTGCATCGTCCACGTCCTCGGCGGCGGCGATCCCTTCGAGCACCACAGTCATCGCCTCGTTCAGGAAGGGCAGGATGAGGCGGGCGGTGACGTACCCCGGATATTCGACGACCTCGATCGCCGTGATTCCGGCAGAGGCGAGAATGCGGCGGGCGGTGTCCACGGTCTCGCCGCTGGTGCGCAGGCCGCGGACGAGTTCGGCAATCCGCCGGCGAGGGCGCGGAAACGGAAGGTGGACGCCGCAGATGCTCTCCTCCCGGCCCGTTTCCTTCGCCAGTTCGGTGACGGAGATGGTGGCGGTGTTGGCAAAGACGTAGACGCCGGCGGGGAGCGCCGCGTCGAGTTCGCGATAGACCTGACGCTTGTGGGTGACATCCTCCTGCGTGCACTCGAAGACGGCCTGCACGCCGGCGCCGCCAAGCTCCTCGAAGCGATGCACCGGGTGGATGCGGCCGAGGAAGAGTTTCTTTTCGCTTTCGGTCAGGGCCCAGCGGGAGATTTCCCGGTCCAAGCCGTGGGCGATCTCCTCGACGGCGGCCTTGGCCCGCTGCTCCCTCACTTCCTTGAGGAAGATGGTGTGGCCGGCCTCCACAAATAGCCGGGCAAGGCCCTGGCCCCGGTTGCCGGCTCCGACGATTGCCAAACGCACGTGTGGCGCCCCCTGGCCGAGATGGAGTTACGACACCGGGCTGGCTGATGCCTCCCCGAGCACGTCCTGCACGATGCGGCGGACACGCGGTTCCTGAAGCAGGCGCTCCTCCGCTTCCTCGTAGGTGAACCGGCGCGTGGCGAGCAGGATCGCCAACGGGATGATCTTCGAGCGGCCGACGGCACGCTGCACGATGGTGCCGATCGCCGTGCCGGCGAGTTCCTGTTCGGTGGGCTGCTTCTTGAAGACGGCGTGGTGGAGCGCCCGGCGCGCGTCATCATCCGAGGCTCCAGCCAGACGCGCCACGAGCCGGCGCGAACGGTCGTAGAGCTTGGAGTTTGATATCCGCAGGTCGATCATGACGTTGCCGAATATCTTCCCCGCCATGGTGTGGGCGCCGGTGGTGATGGCGTTCAGGCCGAGCTTGAGCGCCAGCTCCGCCTCGTTGTTCATCGTGGGGAGGCATCCGGCACGGGGAACCTGGAGCACGCAGAGGTGGCCGAGGCTGTCCGGCAGATCGCTGGCGCGGGGCGGTTCTGTGGTGACGAGAAGCAGGGCGGTCTTGGCCTTGAAAACGGCGGCTTCCTGGAGCAGGCGCGCGGTGTTGTCCCCCACCATGCCGATGGCCACGCCGATGACCAGGTCGCCTTTGGATATGTCGGGCAGAACCTGCTGCTCGAAGTACTTGTGGGTGATGTCGTAGGCCTTGCCCTTGGACTTCATGGCGGCAGTGCCGTAGCCGAGGAATTCCCACCCTTCGCGCAGATAGCCGCGCACGTCGTATAGATCGGCCCCGAAGGTGGGCGGGCATTCGGAGGCGTCGATAATGCCGAGCATCCCGGCGCAGCCGCGCCCAAGGTAATGAATCCTGCCGTCCGAGCGCAGAGCGGTGCCGGCAAGGCGCACAAGCTCGGCCAGGGCGGGGACGTTGCTGTACGCCGCGTCCACGGCCCGGCTGAAGTGCCCGATCTGTTCGAGCAGCCGGCCGCGCAGCGGGATCAGGTTGTCGGCGGAGAATTCGAGAGTGCGCTCGCCGGCCGGCTTGGCCTCCTCCTGCACGATCTCCACCGCGAGGCGGAAGATCGTCTCCAGGATGATCTTGGTGGCGCTGCCGCCCTTCATGCGAGTGGAGCCGGTGACGGCTTCCGGGCCAACGACGGGGTTCAGGAGCGTGAAACGGTCGGACTCCAGTGAAGAGTCGAGTACGTCCTTGACCGTTTTGTCCCACTCCTCGATGGGCGTGGCCCGGGCGAGCGAGGCGGGGTTGAACCCAAGGACGACGGAGTGGAAGGAGTCGTCCTGAAGGCAGAGTTCGGACTGGGCGGCGACGTAGGGCGCGGAGAGACCGGCGGTAATGCCGATGAACATCTTCGGGGCGGTGTTGCCTTCGATGGCGGCGGTGAGGTCCTTACTGGCGAGCGAGACGCTGTCCTCTGCAGCTTCCTGGGCCTGAATGAGGGCCTGTTCGCCGCCGGCCATGAGAGGCTTGAAGACTTCGGGGAGGCGCTCGGCGCGCAGGATGCGGTTGAACTCGGTGGCGAGTAGGTGGGCAAACCGGCCGCTGGTTCCTGCGCCGCTCAGCAGCACGAGGGAGCCCTCGTGCTTGAAGAGGCGGGAGAGCTGCCACGCCACGCGGGCCATGGCTTCGAGGCTTTCCTCGTCGAGCAGACCCGGCCATGTGTCGAAGCCGGAGAACATCTGGGCGTCCGCCTGGCGCAGGAGCCGGACGATGCCGACCGGATCGGCGATGTCCAGGTTCTCAGTCAGGCAGTTGCGGGATTCCGTGATCGGAGCGTTCATGCTGGCATTGTCCCTGTAGCGGTAGCGGCCGTGGGCTGCCACCGGAGCAGATGTCGCGCGGGTTTGGGGAGTCTCCGTGTGGGGACATGGGACGGAGGCTCGGCTGGCGCGGTCAAACGGAATGCAAAGCGCCCGCTCCGCCACTGGGGCAGAGCAGGCGCGGGGGAAGTCCGGCGTAGCGCGGTGGCAAAATGAATCGCCGGGACGGAATTACGGGTTGCTGCCGGAGGGAGCCGATTCGGCTTGTGCAGGAGGGGTTTCCTGACGGGGCTCCGGCTGGGCGGGAGCGGCTTCTTCCTCTTCCTCGACGGGCCGGTCCAGAAACTCGATGATGGCCATTTCGGCGGCGTCTCCCGGGCGCTGGCGCGAGCGAAGCACGCGCGTGTACCCGCCGGGACGCTCGGCGTAGCGCGGGCCGAGTTCCTCGAAGACCTTGTGGACCGCCGTCTTGTTCTGAAGCTTCTGGAAGGCTTGGCGCCGGTGATGGAGCGTTCCCTTCTTGCCGAGCGTGACCACCGTCTCCACGAACGAGCGGAGCGTCTTCGCCTTGGTGGCCGTGGTCTCGATGCGTTCGTGCTCAATCAGGGCGGCCGCCAGGTTCCGCAGCGTCGCGGTGCGGTGGCCAGTGGGGCGGTTGAGCCGGGTGTGGTGCTTGCGGTGTCTCACGATCGATTACTCTTTCCTTGATGATTGTCCCTTGGAGGTACTGGGGGGGCCGCGCTCAGCGGTCCTTCTCCTCGGCGCTGGGGATCGGCATGCCGCGCTCGTCCAGCTCCATGTTGAAGCTGAGGCCCATTTCCTTCAGCACGGCCTTGATTTCTGAGAGCGACTTGCGGCCGAAGTTGCGGTACTTGAGCATTTCGTTTTCGGACTTCTGGACGAGGTCGCGGATGGTCTTGATGCTGGCGGCCTCAAGGCAGTTGAAGGAGCGGACGGACAGTTCGAGCTCCTCGATGGAGCGGTCGAGCGTGCGCTGGATGTCGCTTTCGGAGGCGGCTTCCTGGCCTTCCTGGTCGGCGCCAGCGGTGGTGGCAGCCTGCTGGTCCTCGGCGCGGATGAACAGATCGAGGTGGTCGCGCAGAATCTTCGAGGCGTAGGAGACGGCCTCCTCGGGGCGGACCGAGCCGTTGGTGGTCACCTCCAGGGTGAGCCGGTCGTAGTCAGTGCGCTGGCCCACGCGGGCGTCGCTCACTTTGTAGGCGACCTGGCGCACGGGGGAGAAAACAGCATCGATGGGGATGATGCCAATGTCGTCCTCGTCCTCCATCGGGCCGTAGATGGCGGGCTGGTAGCCGCGGCCCTGGGCGATGAGGACTTCCATGGCAAGGCTGCCAGATTCGGACAGGGTGGCGATGGGCTGGTCGGGGTTGAGGATGGTGATGTGCTCGGGGACGGAGAAGTCCCCGGCGGTGACGACTCCCGGACCATCCTTCTCGAGCGTGATGGTGGCGCGGCCGTGGACGCCTTCCATTTTGAAGACGACCTGCTTTAGGTTGAGGATGACGTCGGAGACGTCCTCCATCGCGCCGGGGATGCCGCTGAACTCATGCTTGATGCCCTCTATCCGCACGCTGGTGGCGGCGGCTCCCTGAATGGAGGAGAGCAGAATACGGCGGAGCGAATTGCCGATGGTATTGCCGAAGCCGCGCTCGAAGGGCTCCGCGTGAAAACGGCCAAAGGTGTCCGAGAGGGTGACGGGGTCGGCCTCGAGTCTTCCGGGGCGGATGAGCGGCTTGAGTTCCAGCTCCATAAGTGGGCGAATCTCCTTGCGAGGGTCGAAAAGCAGAGGGTGAAGGGTTGCGTGCGGGGCGGGCCCGCTGTGGCGATCAGCGCGAGTAAAGCTCGACGACGAGCTGTTCCTTCACGTCGATGTCGTCCAGGTCCTCACGCGAGGGCACTTGGAGGAACCGCGCCTTCATGCTTTCCTTGTCGAATTCGATGAAGGGTTTGTGACCGCCGCGGCGGGTGAGGATTTCCTGGGCGTCGTTGACGACCTGCATGAGCTTGGCGTTGTTGCGGGACTTTTCGCTCAGGGTGACCTCGTCCCCCGGCTTCACGCGGTAGGAGGGGATGTTGACCTTCTTGCCGTTCACCAGGATGTGGTTGTGGCCGACGAGCTGGCGCGCCTGCCGGCGGGTGGAGGCGAATCCGGAGCGGTAAACCACGTTGTCCAGGCGCGATTCGAGCAGTTGGAGCAGGACGGTGCCGGTGACGCCCTTGTAGCGGTCGGCGGTGGCGAAGTAGCGCCGGAATTGGCGTTCGAGGACGCCGTAGGTCCACTTGAGGGTCTGCTTTTCGCGAAGCTGCACGCCGTAGGTGGAGAGCTTGGTGCGCCGTCCCTGGCCGTGCTCCCCGGGCGGGTAGTTGCGGCGCTCAATGGCGGTCTTGCCGTTGAGGTCGCGCTCTCCCTTGAGGTGAAGTTTTTTCCCCAGGCGCCGTTCGAGACGGCAAACAGGGCCAAGATAACGAGCCACTTTGGGTGTTCCTCCTGAAAGGTTCGGTCGGGGTTGGTGTGGGTTGCTGTTTCTAGACGCGCCGGCGCTTGGGCGGCCGGCAGCCGTTGTGCGGCAGCGGGGTGACGTCGCGAATGGTGTTCACTTTGATGCCGGCGGCCTGCAATGCCCGCACGGAGCTTTCCCGGCCCGGGCCGGGGCCCTTGATGTAAACGTCCACGCTTGTCACGCCATGGTCCTGCGCCTGGCGGGTGGCGCGTTCGGCGGCCTGCCCGGCGGCGAATGGCGTGGATTTGCGCGAGCCTTTGAATCCGGCCGAGCCGGCCGAGGACCAACTGATCACGTTTCCGGCATGGTCCGCAAAGGTCACGATGGTGTTGTTGAAAGTGGCGTGCACATGAACGATCGCGTGGGCGATGTTCTTGCGGGCTTTTCTTTTCGTGGTGGCCTTGGCCGCCTTCTTTGCCATTCGGGTATTCTCTCCTTACGAGCCAGTTCTTCGGTTTGTGGTGCCCGCTGTTGCGGGGGGTTACTTTTTGCGGCCGCCGCCGACTGTTTTCGGGGCGCCCTTGCGGGTGCGGGCGTTGGTGCTGGTGCGCTGGCCGCGGACGGGCAGGCCGCGGCGGTGGCGCAGGCCGCGGTAGCAGCCGATGTCCATCAGCCGCTTGATGCTCTGTCCGACTTCGCGGCGCAGGTCACCTTCGACCCGGTACTTGCCGGCGATGATCGAGGAGATGCGGGTGATGTCGTCCTCGGTGAGGTCCTTGGTGCGGGTGGTGAGGTCCACTCCTGCCTCACGCAGGATTTTGCGCGAGGAGGTGGGGCCGATGCCGTAGATGTAGGGCAGGGCGAATTCGATCCGCTTTTCCTTGGGGAGGTCGATGCCGGCTATACGTGCCACTTTGTTTTTGCTCCTTTATCCTTGGCGCTGCTTGTGGCGGGGGTTCTCGCAAATGATGCGGATCACGCCCCTGCGGCGGATGATCCGGCATTTGTTGCAGATTTTCTTTACGGAGGCGCGTACTTTCATGGTTCCTTGATCCTTGGTTTTTCCTGGGCCGGGGGGGGCGGTCTGGGCGCCCGGTTGCCTACTTCTTCCGGTACGTGATGCGGCCGCGGGTGAGGTCGTAGGGCGAGAGTTCGACCGAGACGTTGTCTCCGGGGAGGATGCGTATGAAGTGCATGCGCATTTTGCCGGAGATGTGTGCCAGGACTTCCATGCCGTTTTGCAGCTCCACGCGGAACATGGCGTTGGGGAGCTTTTCGACGACGACGCCCTCGACTTCGATACCCTTTTCTTTGGCCATAACCTCTTTCGCGCAAGGGTTGGATGGCGACACAAACCCCTCTCGGTTCGCGACCGCAATTATCAATCCTGCCCGCCGGAACCCCCGGCGGTCAAGGCCAATCACGGCCTTCGCGGCAGCCCTAACACGTTTCCTTTCAGTTGTCTTCGTCCCTCGTCAGGATTTCCGTCCCCCGGCTTCCGATCGCAACAGTGTGCTCGAAGTGCGCGGAGAGCGACCGGTCCGCCGTGACGACGGTCCAACCGTCCTCCAGCTCCTTCGTTTTGCCCGTGCCGATGTTGACCATCGGCTCGATCGCCAGGGTCAGCCCCTGGCCGATCCGTTTCCCCCGGCGCGCGCCGGTGTTGTACACTTTGGGGTCCTCGTGGCAGCGCCGGCCGATCCCATGGCCGGTGTATTCCTCCACCACCGAGAATCCCGCCGCGGTGACGTGCTCCTCGATGGCCTGTCCGATGTCCCCTACCCGGCCGCCGTAGCGCGCCGCGGCGATTCCCTTGTAGAGCGACTCCTCGCCCACGCGAAGCAGCCGCTCGGCTTCGGGGTCGAGCTTGCCGATGCCAATGGTCCAGGCATGGTCGGCGAAGAACCCGTCCAGGATGAGCCCGCAGTCTATCGAGACGATGTCGCCGCTCTTGAGCCGGCGCTTGCCCGGGATGCCGTGGACGACTTCCTCGTTTATGGAGATGCACAGCGTGTTCGGGAAGCTGTACAGGCCAAGGAAGCCGGGGACGGCGCCTGCTTCGCGGATGCGGCGATAGGCGAGCTTGTCGAGTTCGATGGTGGGGACGCCTTCGCCTGCGTTCTGGAGCACTTCGCGGATGATGCGTCCGAGCAGCCGGCCTGCGCGGCGCATGGTGGCGATCTCGCTGGCGCTCTTGAGGTATATCTGGCCCTCGGGCGGCTCAGCGGTCTGATTGGTGGCGGCGGCGCAGAACACGATGGGCCGGTCCCTCAGTAGTTCTCTTCGAAGATGGCGGCGATTTTCCGGAAGACCTCCTGGGGGTTTCCGGCGGCGTCGATGGTGTAGAGGCGGCCCTGATCTTCGTAGTATTCCAGGACCGGGCTGCTCTGTTCGCGATAGACGCGGAGGCGTTCGCGCACGGTTTCGGGCTGGTCATCCACGCGTTTGGTGAGCGGTCCGGAGCAGACGTCGCACACGCCCGCCTGGCGCGTGGGGTGGAAGTAGATATTGAACGTGGCCTTGCAGTCCGCGCAGATGCGCCGGCCGGTCAGGCGGAGCATGAGCGTCTCGTCCGGCACGTGAAGATTCAGGAGCGTGGGCTGGGACAGTGAGAACTCCTCGCAGGTTTCTTCAAGTTGCCGGGCCTGGTTGAGGGTCCGGGGGTATCCATCGAACAGGAAGCTGGCGGTCTGGCCGCGTTTTGAACCGATGATCTCCCGAAGCAGGCCGGTGACAATGTCGTCGCTGACGAGTTCGCCCTTTTCGATGATGGCCTGTGCCTTGAGGCCAAGCTCGGTCTTGTTGCGGATCGCCTGCCGGAGCGCATCTCCGGTGGAGATGTGCGTCATGCCGTAGTGCTCGACGATCAGGTCGGACTGTGTTCCTTTGCCGGAGCCCGGCGGGCCGAAGATAACCAGGTTCAATGGTCAGCCCCTCCGGAGGCCGGGCCTCCGTCCGGCCCTGCCGGCGGTGCGGCAGGTTCGTCCCCGGAACGGCTCACCTTGGCGAGGGCTTCTTGGCCCAGCGCTGTCCGCCGCCCTGCTGCCGGCGCGAGCGGAACCCGTCGTAGTGCCGCATGAGCATGCGCGATTCCACCTGCTTCATCGTGTCGAGCGTCACCGCCACGACAATGATCAGCCCGGTGCCGCCGGCGAAGTCCGCCAGCACGAACGGAATGTCGAACCCGGCCATGACGAGCTGCGGCATGACAGAGACGGTGACCAGGAAGACGGCGCCGACGAGCGTGATGCGGGTCATGACCTTGTCGATGTAGTCGGCCGTCTGCTTGCCCGGCCGGTATCCCGGCACGAAGGCACCGACCCGGCGCAGGTTGTCCGCCACGTCCTGCGGGTTGAACACGATGGCCGTATAGAAGAAGCAGAAGAAGGCCACCAGCACGGCATAGACGAGCGTATAGAGGTTGGCCGCCTTGAGCAGGTTGAAGATGGCGCCGCGCTCAAGCCCGAACAGGTCGTAGAGGTTGTAGCGCGAGGTCATCGAGAACAGCTCGCCGATGAACCCAAGGCCCGTGCCCGGCTGGGCGCCGATCCAGCCGAAGATCGTCGTCGGCAGGGTCAGGATCGCCATGGCGAAGATGACGGGCATGACGCCGGCGGTGTTGACCTTCAGCGGCAGGTAGTTCGTCTGCGACTGCTGCATCTTGCGGCCGACGACCATCTTGGCGTGCTGGATGGGAATCTTCCGCGCCCCTTCCTGCACCAGAACGATCAGAATCGCCGCAACCACCATCAGCACCGCGATCGAGAGCACGGCAAAGGGCGTCACCGCTTCGAGCCGCACGCTGGTGTAGGTGGCCAGCACGTTCGACGGGTAGGCCGCCATGATGCCCAGCGCGATGATCATGGAGATGCCGTTGCCGACACCCTTCTCGGTGATCTTCTCGCCCAGCCACATCAGGAAGGTGGTGCCGGCGGTGACGGCGATGACCGTGGTGAAAAGGAACAGGACCGGTGTCTGCCGCATGAACGACATGATCACGTCCGGGTCCTGCATAATGAACAGGCCAAGGCCGAAGCCCTGGACGGCGGAGAGAAGGACCGTTCCGTAGCGCGTGTACTGGGTGATTTTCTTCCGGCCGGCGTCGCCCTCCTTCGCAAGCTTCTCCAGCCTTGGCACCACGACCATCATGAGCTGGAGAATAATGGAGGCGGAGATGTAGGGCATGATGCCCAGCGCCATGACGGACATGCGGGAGAAGTTCCCGCCGGTGAACAGGTCCGCCGCACCGAACAGCCCGCCCATGGCGCCTTCGGCGGAGAAGGCGTCCTGGAGGTTCTCCACGTCCACAAAGGGACAGGGGATGTGCGAGCCGATCCGGTAGATCGCGATGATCATCAGCGTAAAGAGGATACGCCGGCGCAGGTCCCGGATCGAGAATAGATTGCGGAAAATCTGGAGCATATGCTTCCAATCGGTCCAATGACGTCGGGTGCCCCCTCAGCGGGGGCCTTGTGGTGCTAGGCGCTTTCCGCGGCCGATCGCAACTCGCAAGTGCCGCCGGCGGCCTTGACTTTCTCCACGGCGGTCTTGCTCGCGGCATGCACCTTCACCGTGAGGGCCTTGGTGAGTGATCCGTTGGCGAGCAGCTTGACCGGCTTTTTGGTGCGTATGAGCTTTGCGCTGCGCAGTGCTGCCTCGTCCACCGCCGCTCCGGCCTCGAACTTCTTCTCGAGGCTGGAGAGGTTGACCACTTCGTATTCCACCCTGTGGGGGTTCTTGAACCCGAACTTGGGCAGCCGGCGCTGGAGGGGCATCTGGCCGCCCTCGAAGCCGGGCGTCTGCTGGCCGCCGGAGCGGGACTTCTGCCCCTTGTGGCCCCTGCCGGATGTCTTGCCGTGGCCGGTTCCGTGACCCCGGCCCAGGCGCTTGCGCTTTTGCTGGCGCCCGGGATCGCCGGGCAACTCGTGAATCTTCATTATTTAACCTCCTCCACCTCTAGCAGGTAGGAGACCTTGTCGATCATGCCCTTGATGGGGGGCGTCAGTTCCTTCTCCACCGTGTGATTGAGGCGCTTGAGCCCAAGGGCCTCGATGACCCGCCGGTGTGCGTGGCGGCTGGCGACGGCGCTTTTCTTCCAGGTGATGCGTACTTTCTTCATTTCGGGGTCCTTGAATTATCAGCCCTCTGGGCGTCAGGCCCTGCCGGGCGGAGTCTGTTCTTTTGCGGGCTGCTCTTCCTCGTCGCGCCGGCCGCCGGCGCTGTAAGTGCCGAGGCGGGCCTTGTCGCGGCGGTCGCGTTCCTGCGTCTGGACGACGTGGAAGCCGGAGAGGACTTCCTGGCGCTGACGGCGGTAGCGGTCCGCTGCCTTGCGGCCCATCATTTCCTCAAGCGTCTTGCCGCGGCGGGTGGCGACGGCCTCGGCCAGCTCCAGGTTGCGCAACCCCTCGAAGGTGGCGCGCACGACGTTGAGCTGGTTCTGGCTGCCGAGTGCCTTGGTCAGCACGTCCTGAACGCCGGCCAGGGTAAGGACGGCACGAGCGGGCGGGCCCGCAATAAGCCCGGTACCTTCGGAGGCGGGCTTCAGGAGAACACGGCCGGCGCCGAAGCGCCCCACCGTTTCGAAGGGGATCGTGCGCCCGACAAGTGGCACGCGGATCAGAGCCTTCTTCGCCGCCTCCACCCCCTTGGTGATCGAGTCGGGGACCTCGTTGGCCTTACCGAAGCCGACACCCACATGGCCGGCCCCGTCGCCAACGACGACGAGCGCGGCAAAACTGAAACGCCGGCCGCCTTTGACGACCTTCGCCACGCGGTTGAGCGCCACGACCTCTTCCTGGAGGTTGAGCGTGGAGGGGTCGACAGGGGTGCGGAAGTTTTCCACCGCGCGGGAGATTTGCTCGGCCGGACTGAGTTCCTGGGGAGCGGCCTGCTGCTCGCCGACGCCTTCCAGAGTGTCGTCTTGATTGAGTTGCTGCTCGTTGCTCAACGGTACGGTCCTTTCGTCTGCCTGCCAGTCAGTGGGTTAGAATTCGATTCCGGCTTCGCGGATGCCGTCGGCCAAGGCCTTGACGCATCCGTGGTATCGGTATCCGCCACGATCGAAGACGATGCGCTCGATGCCGCGGGACTTCAGTTCCTTGCCGATTGTCTGGCCGAGTTCGGTGGCGTGGCCGATGTTACGCATGTGCTTGCCGGCGGTGTCCTTGCTCAGGGTGGTGAAGGTCGCCAGGGTATGGCACCCGGTGGCCGGGCTGTCGTCGGTGACAGTGGCGTAAAGGTGCTTGAGCGTTTTGCGCACGCAGAGCCTTGGCCGTTCGGCCGTGCCGGAGACCTTCTTGCGGACGCGCAGGTGGCGGCGTTGCCGTTTGTCGTGGCGAGTGAGTTGCATGTTTTCTTTCTTCTCCTGCCTTCCGGGAGGCCACGCCTTGTAGCGGCCTCCAGGCAAAAGTGGGATGGCCTTGGGTTACTTGGTGGACTTGCCTGCCTTGCGGATGACCCGCTCACCGGCGTACCGGATGCCTTTGCCCTTGTAGGGCTCGACCGGGCGCACGGCCCTGATCTCCGAGGCAATCTGCCCGACCACCTGCTTGTCAATCCCCTCCACCACAACCGAGGTGGGCTTGGGCACCTGGAAGGTGATCCCTTCGGGGGCCTTGTAGATGACGGGGTTGCTGTAGCCCATGTTCATGGTCAGGTCGCGGCCCTGCAGTGCCACGCGGTAGCCGACACCCTGGATTTCGAGCTCCCTGCGGAAGCCCTCGGTGACGCCGGTGACGCAGTTGGAGAGCAGGCGCTGATAGAGCCCGTGGTAGGCGCGGGACTGGCGCGAGTCGTCGAAGCGGTGAACGACAAGGGCGCCGTCCTCCTGCTTCACCTCCACGCGCCCGTGATGGACCATGCCGAGGGTACCCTTGGGCCCCTTGACGGTCACTTCGGACGGGGTGAGCTTCACCTCGACCTTTTCGGGAACTTTGATGGGCAGTTTTCCAATGCGGCTCACGGCCGTGTCCTCCGTTCGTCGTTTGCGTGGGAAGTGCGCGGGGTTACCATACGGCGCAGAGTACCTCTCCGCCGATCTTGCGCTGCCGGCATTCGCGGCCGGTGAGGATGCCCTGCGAGGTCGAGAGAATCGTCACCCCGAGCCCGCCGCGGACGTGGGGGATGTCCTCGGCCTTCATGTAGGTGCGCAGACCGGGCCGGCTGACGCGCTGCATCCCTCCGAGGGTGCGTTCCTTGTTCGGGCCGTACTTGAGGAACACGCGGATCGTGCCCTGCTTGGTGTTGCGGACGACCTTGTAGTACTTGATGAAGCCCTCGTCCTTGAGGATGCGGGCGATCGCAACCTTCATCTTCGAGCTTGGGATGTCGACATGGTCGAGCGCCGCTTGGTTGGCGTTGCGGATGCGGGTCAGCATGTCGGCAATCGGGTCGGATAGCATACTTCTTGGTGTTCCTCCGGGAGATCGGTCAGTTGCGGAATGGCATCCCAAGGAGCCGCAGCAGCTCCTTGGCTTCCTGGTCGGACTTGGCGTTGGTCACGAACGTGATGTTCATGCCGCGGTTTCGGGAGACCTGGTCGTAGTCGAGTTCGACGAAGATGAGGTGCTCGCGGATGCCCATGGAGTAGTTGCCGCGGCCGTCGAAGCTGCGGCCGGAGATGCCGCGGAAGTCGCGCACGCGCGGCAGCGCGATGTGCACCAGCCGGTCCATGAACTCCCACATGCGGCTGTGCCGCAGGGTGACGAAGCAGCCGACGGGCATGCCCTTGCGGATTTTGAACTGGGCGACGGATATCTTCGCCCGGGTGGTGCGCGGCTTCTGGCCGGTGATGATGGCCAGTTCCTTTTCCGCGGCGTCCAGCTCCTTGATGTCGCGCGACGCTTCGCCGACCCCCATGTTCACCGTGATCTTCTTGAGGGTGGGGATTTCCATGGGGTTGGTGTAGCCGAACTTCTCGCGCATGGCGGGCGCGACCTCCTCGCGGTACTTGCGCAGGAGGCGCGGCAGGCCGAAGGGACCGGCCACGGGGGCGGGAGGGCCGCCGGCTGCGGTTTGAACATTGTCGCTCATGATGCTCTCTGTTGCTCCGCTTCTAAAGCTCCCGAGGTTTCGCCGATGGATCAGTTGTCCAGGACGGTTCCCGAGGCGTTCTTTCCTTTGGTGATGCGGACCTTCCGGCCGTCGTCCTGGAACTGGTACCCGACCCGTGCGGGGCTTTGGGTCTTGGGGTCCACGATGGCGACGTTGCTGATGTCGATGGGCGCTTCGCGCTGCTCGATGCCGCCTTCCTGGCCGGCCTTCGAGCGGCGGACGCGCTCGTGGTGTGTCTTGTAGTTGACGCCCTCGACGAGGACTTTGCGGCCCTTGACGTCGACCTGCAGGATGCGCCCCTGCTTGCCTCTGTCGTTGCCGTTGATCACCTCGACCAGGTCGTCTCTGCGAAGTTTAATGCTCATGGCTTTTGACTTCACTCCTCTTGCGCTGTCGGCGCGTGGCGGCGGTGCCGGAGGGGCTACATAACCTCCGGTGCGAGCGAGATGATCTTCATGAAGCGGCGGGCACGCAGCTCGCGCCCCACGGCTCCGAAAATGCGGGTCCCAACCGGTTCGTTCTGGGCATTGATGAGCACGGCGGCATTGTCGTCGAAGCGGATGTAGGACCCGTCGTCGCGGCGCACTTCCTTGCGGGTGCGGACGACGACGGCTTTGACGACCGTGCCTTTCTTGACGTTGCCGTGCGGATCGGCGTCGCGCACCGAGCAGACGATGACGTCGCCGATCGAGGCGTACCGGCGGCGCGAGCCACCGAGCACCTTGAAGCAGCGCACCCGCCGCGCTCCGCTGTTGTCCGCCACTCTCAGTACGGAATATTCCTGGATCATCGGTTTCCCTTTAGCCTCGCGTTAGCCGTTTTGCCTTACTTGGCGCGCTCGATCACGCGCACCAGCCGCCAGCGCTTGCGTCTGCTCAGCGGCCTTGTCATTTCCGCGACCTCGACGGTGTCGCCGATGCCGGCGGTGTTGGCCTCGTCGTGGACGTAGAGCTTCTTACGCCGGCGGATGTACTTGTGGTAGAGCCGGTGCTTGAGCAGCCGGTCGATGACCACCACCAGCGTCTTGTCCATCTTGTTGCTGACCACCTTGCCCACGCGCATTTTGGGGCGGGGCTTGATGGTTTGTTTTTCCGTTTTTTCCGTGGCCTCGGCCATGGGGCCAAACTCCTCTGCTTACGGTAGATGGGTGGCGCTACGGGAGCGTCAGGAGCCCTGCTGGGCGGCTGCCTCCCCGCGGTGTCTCTCGTTCATGACGGTTTTGATCCGGGCCAGGTCCCTGCGCAGGAGCTTGATCCGGCTGGTATTGGGGTCTTCCTTCGTCACCTGCTTGTGACGGATGTCGTAAACTTCCTTCTGTATTTCGGCAATGCGGACGGCCAGCTCCGTGTCGTCCATCTTGCGCAGTTCCGATGCTTTCAATGCCATGATCGTGTTTCCTTAGCCTCGCGGTCTGCTCAGGATGCGCCCGGGGCGGTGGTTTCAACTTCGGGGCGCATGACGAACTTCGCTTTGACGGGCAGTTTGTGGATGGCGCGGGTCATGGCCCGGCGGGCCAGCTGCGGGGTCACCCCTTCGAGTTCGAAGAGGACGCGGCCGGGCTTGACCACGGCGACCCAGTGTTCGGGGTTGCCTTTGCCTTTGCCCATGCGGGTTTCGGCCGGTTTGACGGTCAGCGGCTTGTCCGGGAAGATGCGAATCCACAGCTTCCCGCCGCGGCGGACCGTACGGGTGATGGCGACACGGGCGGCCTCGATCTGGCGGTTGCTGACCCATCCGCACTCGAGTGCCTTGATGCCGTAGGAGCCAAAGCTGATGGAGGCGCCGCGGTAGGCTTTCCCCCGGCGCTTGCCCTTCTGGACTTTGCGGTGTTTCGGCCGTTTCGGTAGCAGCATGGTTTGTTATCCTTGGTGTCGTCCTTGTGCGCTTTGGGGATTTGCTTTACTTGTCGTTGTCTTCTTTGGGGAAGACCTCGCCGCGGAAGACCCATGCCTTCACGCCGATGACGCCGGACTTGGTGTGGGCTTCGCCGAGCCCGTAGTCGATGTCCGCGCGCAGGGTGTGCAGCGGCACGCGCCCTTCCCGGTACCATTCGGTGCGGCTCATTTCCGAGCCGCCGAGCCGGCCGGAGCATTGAATTTTCACGCCCAAGGCCCCGTCCTTCATGCAGGCCTGCACGGTCTTCTTCATGGCCCGGCGGAAAGAGATGCGGCGCATAAGCTGGCCGGCGACGTTTTCCGCCACAAGCTGGGCGTTGAGGTTCGGGCGCTTCACCTCCTCGATGGTCACCACGACTTCCTTGCCGCCGGTCAGGTTCTTCAGAGCCGTGCGGAGCTGATCGATGGACTCCCCCTTCTTGCCGATCACGATCCCCGGGCGGGCCGTGTGGATGGTGACCTTCGCCTTGCGCGTGGCACGTTCGATCTCCACGTGGGAGATGCCCGCGTGGTGGAACTGCTTTTTGATGAGCTTGCGGATCGCAATGTCCTCGTGGAGCAGCTCCTTGTAGTTTTTCGGCGAGTAGGCGCGGGTGCGCCAGTCCTTGATGACGCCGAGGCGAAAGCCGTAGGGGTGAATTTTCTGACCCAAAGTGTGTGACCTCCTGGTGTCCTTTCCTTGGAGAGGGGTGCTGCGCGGTTTTCTATTCTTCCACGAGGGCGATCTGGATGTGGCACTGGCGCTTTCTGATGCGCACGGCACGGCCCATGGCGGCCGGGCGGATGCGCTTGATCATGGGAGCGTCGTTGACGATGGCCTCGCCGATGATGAGCGATTCGGGGTGGGGATGGACTTCGCGCGCCGAGGCGATTGCGGCCAGCAGCGAGCGGCGCACGTAGGGCACCGCCGAGGGGCGCTGGTTGAACTGCAGTATTTCCAGAGCCTCGCCGGCAGTCTTGCCGCGGATCGCGTCCACCACGTAGCGCGCCTTGCGCGCCGAGCAGCGGACGAACCGGGCCAGGGACTTGCCCCGGATTTCCCTGCCGTCGTTGGTCAGTGTTTTTGTCACGCTCGCCATCTGCGATACTCTCCTGAGAAGGTTCCGCGAATCGTAGTGTTGCGCCGCTTAGCGCGTGGTCTTGGCTGTCTTCCCGCCGTGCGAGCGGAAGGAGCGTGTGAGGGCGAATTCCCCCAGCTTGTGCCCCACCATGTGCTCGGTGACGAAAACCGGAACGAAGGCCTTGCCATTATGGACCGCGATGGTGTGGCCGATCATCTCCGGGGTGATCGTGGAGCGGCGCGACCATGTCTTGATCGCCCGTTTTTCGTTCTTTGCGTTCAGCGCCTCCACCTTCTCCAAGAGGTGGTAGTCCACGAAGGGAGGCTTTTTGAGTGAACGGCTCATGCGGTGGTTCCTCTTCTGGCGTTCTTCGTTGGGCGGTGATGCGGCCCGCTCGGGGCCGGGTTACTTGGTGCGGCGCTTGATGATGAGGGCGCTGCTTTTCTTCTTCTTTTTGCGGGTGGCCAGACCCTTGGCCTTCTGCCCCCAGGGGGAGCAGGGCTGCCGGCCGCCGGAGGAGCGGCCTTCGCCGCCGCCCATCGGGTGGTCCACCGGGTTCATGGTGACGCCGCGGTTGTGCGGCCGCTTGCCGAGCCAGCGCTTGCGCCCGGCCTTGCCGAGGCTGACCAGCTCGTGGTCCTGATTGCCGACCTGGCCGATCGTGGCGCGGCATTCCGAGCGCACCACGCGCACTTCACCCGAGGGGAGGCGCAGGGTCGCCATGGCGCCTTCGCGGGCGAGGAGCATGACATTGTTGCCGGCCGAGCGCGCCAACTGGCCGCCGCCGCGCGGGCGGAGTTCGACGTTGTGGACCGTCGTACCGACGGGAATCTTCGAGAGCGGAAGGCAGTTGCCGACCCGGATTTCGGCCTCGGGGCCGTTCATCACCTTGGCCCCCACCTTCAGCCCGCGCGGGGCGAGGATGTAGGCCTTCTCCCCGTCGAGGTAGTGGAGCAGGGCGATATGGGCCGAGCGGTACGGATCGTATTCGATCGCGGCGACCTTGGCCGGGACGCCGTCCTTGCGCCGCTTGAAATCGACTTTGCGGTAGAGCCGCTTGTGCCGGCCGCCGCGGAAGCGGCTGGTGATCCGGCCGTGGTGGTTGTGCCCCGCCTTGTAGGGCAGGCGCTCGAGGAGCGACTTCTCCGGCTCCTTCTTCGTCAGATCGCTGAAATCCAGCGAGGTGAGCGTGCGCCGCGATGGGGTGTATGGCCGATAACGTTTGATGGGCATGGTTTCGTAGCCTTCCCGATTCGTTCCTTAGACGAGTTCGATCTGCTGGCCCTCGGCCAGGGTGACGACGGCTTTCTTGACGTCGGCCCGCTTGCCGGGCTTGGCGCCGCGCAGGCGCGGGCGGTGCACCTTCCCCTTGTGGGTGGTGGTGTTGACGCTGGCGACCTTGACGCCGTAGGCGGCCTCGACGGCCCAGCGGATTTCGCGTTTGTTGGCGGACTTGTGCACGTGGAACGTGTACTGATGATGTCCGGCACCGGTGCCGCCCGCGAGGTTGAGCGATTTCTCGGTCAGGATCGGGCGGAGGAGTATTTCGTAGGGGCTCTTGCTCATCACTTCAGCAGCCTTTCTTCGAGGGCTTCGGCGGCCTCGCGCGTGAGGACGAGCGCCTCGCAGGTCAGCAGGTCGAAGATCGACAGGGCGCCCGCGATCTCCACGCGTGCCGGGGCTTCGGCGGAGCCGGCCAGATTGCGCGTCGCGCGGAGCAGCGGCTCGTTCTTCTCCCTGGTGACGAAGAGCGTCTTCTTCCCCTTGAGCCCGAGCCGTTCGAGAAGCGCGACAACTTCCTTTGTCTTCGGGTTCGCCTCGAAGTCGAGCGATTCAAGGATGTGAATCTCCCCGGCTTCGAGCTTGGAGGAGAGCAGGGCGCGGTAGGCGCCGCGGCGTTTGCGGCGGTTGACTTTCTCGCGATAGGAGCGGGGAAGCGGGCCGAAGATGACCGCGCCTCCGCGCCAAAGCGGCGAGCGGATGGAGCCGGCGCGGGCGCGCCCGGTTCCCTTCTGCCTCCAGGGCTTCTTCCCACCGCCACGCACGTGCGCGCGCGTCTTTGTGGAGTGCGTGCCCTGACGCTGGTTTGCCATGTAGGCGTTGTAAACTTCACGGACCAGCACAGCGTGGCGCTTTGCCTCGAATACTTCGGGGCGGAGTTCGATGTCTCCGGCGTCGGCGCCTTGCTGGTTCTTGACGGTCAGCTTAGCCATTGGTTTGCCTGATTCCTTCCTCAACTGGCCTGGCGGGCGGGCTTGCCCTTGCGGATGATGACGTATCCGCCGTTGGCACCGGGTACCGAGCCCTTGACCATGATGATGTTGCGCGCGTTGTCGGTCTTGACCACCTTGAGGTTGCGGGTGGTGACGCGCTCGGCGCCGTAGCGGCCGGGCGAGGGCTTGCCTTTGAAGACGCGCGAGGGGTCTGAGGCGCCGCCCATCGAGCCCGGCCGGTTATGGTACATCGAGCCGTGGCTGCGCGGACCGGGGCTGGAGCCGTGGCGCTTGCGCACCGAGGCGAAGCCGCGCCCTTTGCTGTTTCCCGTGACGTGGACGCTCTCGCCCTCCTCGAACATGGAGACCGAGAGGGTCTGGCCGACTTCGAGATCGGCGGTCTCCTCGCCCCGGATTTCGCGGACGAAGCGGACCGGTGCGGTGCCCGCCTTACGGAAGTGCCCGGCATCGGGCCGGTTGGTCTTCCGCTCGGGCTTGAGATCGAAGCCGAGCTGAACGGCGTCGTACCCGTCGGTATCGGCCGTGCGCTTCTGGATCACCGGGCAGGGGCCTGCCTCGATGAGTGTAACGGGGATGATGGCGCCCTTCTCGTCGAAGAGCTGCGTCATCCCGATTTTCTTTCCTAGTAGTCCGAGTGGCATACTTCCCGGAACCTCCGTTCTTTCGCCTGCCGGCGGCCTTTGGGGTGTTCCCGTGGCGTTCAACATGGCGTCATCGTCAGGACGTCAGCTTGATCTCCACGTAAACGCCGGCTGGGAGATCGAGGCTTTGCAGTTCGTCGAGTGTTTTCTGCGGTGGATCGACAAGGTCGATAAGGCGCTTGTGCCGGCGCATTTCGAACTGTTCGCGGCTCTTCTTGTCGCCGTTGGGCGAGCGGTTGACCGTGTATCGCTGCCGGCGCGTTGGGAGGGGAACCGGCCCCGCCACCGAGGCGCCCGTTGTCCGTGCGGTGTCCACGATCGAACCCACCGAGGTGTCAAGCAGCCGGCTGTCGAAAGACCAGAGATTGATGCGTATGACCTGACTTGCCATTTTCGGGTGCGGTTCCTTCCCTTGTTGAATCGGACAGAGAACTGGGGCGGGGAGCTTTCGGCTTTCCCCGCCCCAGGGTTGATTTTCCGGGGGCCCGGTTATTCGAGGACGTCGGAGACGACGCCGGCTCCCACGGTCCGGCCGCCTTCGCGGATCGCGAACCGGAGTTCCTTTTCGATGGCGATCGGCTTGCCGAGGACCGCCTCGATGGTGACGTTGTCCCCCGGCATGACCATTTCAACGCCCTCGGGGAGGATGACCTCGCCGGTCACGTCGGTCGTGCGGAAGTAGAACTGCGGCTTGTAGCCCTTGAAGAAGGGTGTGTGCCGGCCGCCCTCTTCCTTGTTCAGGATATAGACGGATGCCTTGAAGCGGGTGTGCGGCTTGATGCTGCCGGGCTGGGCGATGACCTGGCCGCGCTCGACGTCGTCCTTGCCGATGCCGCGGAGCAGCAGGCCGACGTTGTCGCCAGCGATGGCCTCGTCGAGCAGCTTGCGGAACATTTCGATGTCGGTGGCGACGGTCTTGCGCGTGTCCATAAGGCCGACGATTTCGACTTCGCTCATCTTCTTGAGGATCCCGCGCTCGACGCGGCCGGTGACGACGGTGCCGCGGCCGGAGATCGCGAAGACGTCCTCGATCGGCATGAGGAAGGGCTTGTCGGTCTCGCGGGCAGGCTCCTTGATCCAGGTGTCGCAGGCTTCCATCAGCTTGGTGATGGACTTGATGCCGAGCTCGCTGTCCTCGCCTTCGAGGGCCTTGAGGGCGGAGCCGCGGATGACCGGGGTGTCGTCGCCGGGGAATTCGTAGTTGTCGAGCAGTTCGCGGACTTCCATCTCGACCAGCTCGAGCAGTTCGTCGTCGTCCACCATGTCGCACTTGTTGAGGTAAACGACGAGCGCGGGGACGTTCACCTGGCGGGCCAGGAGGACGTGCTCGCGGGTCTGGGGCATGGGGCCGTCGGTGGCGGCGACGACGAGGATCGCGCCGTCCATCTGGGCCGCCCCGGTGATCATGTTCTTGATGTAGTCGGCGTGGCCCGGGCAGTCCACGTGGGCGTAGTGGCGGGTCTCGGTCTGGTACTCGACGTGAGCCGTGTTGATGGTGATGCCGCGTTCTTTTTCCTCGGGTGCCTTGTCGATCATGTCGAAGGCGATGGCGTCACCGAAGCCAAGGAGCGACTGAGTCCTTGTAATGGCGGCCGTGAGGGTGGTTTTCCCGTGGTCGATGTGACCGATGGTCCCGATGTTGACGTGCGTTTTGTCCCGCTTGAATGCTTCCTTGGCCATTTCTTGCCCCCAAGAACTTTGGTTTTGGACTTACTTCGCCCCGCCTTGGGCGGGAGTACTCCGTTTTTTGGATGCCGGTGGCACGCTGGCCGGCCGGGACCCCGCGCCGCCGGTTGCGCCCTGCCGTTTTTGCTGCTGGCGGGGCCCGGTCGGGCGTTTTTCTGAAGAATCGGTTGGGAAGGGCGGCTGGGCACACGATAACCCGCCACTGCGTTTGCTCGTGGCGAGTCGCGGGTGCGGAAGGCGCCCTCGTCTTCCGGCTTCTCCAGGGCGGTGGCCGTCTCCGGCCGTGCCGTGGGGAGGGAGTCCACGGCCCGCTTGCGGCTTCTCGGGTTGGGAACCGTCCTCGCCGCAGGGTGCGTGAACGTATGGAGCCCCCTATCGCGAGTCAACAGCAAAGCGGCTGCGGAATGTGCTTTTTTCCGCCGCTTTTCGCCCTCTCCCGCGAAGCCTTATCCGAAGCCCACCTGGAGGTCCCGCAGAACCAGGCCGCTTTGGATCTTCGGGTAGTAGTAGGTGGTGTTGTGCGGCATCAGCTCGCCGTTTTCCGCGACCTGAATGGCCTGTTCCTTCTCGATGGGGTTGAGGAGGAAGGCCACGCAGCCCTTGCGCTTGCGGACGAGAGAAAGCGCCTCGCCGATCCGCCGGGTGTAGATGATGTCGTCGTCGTCCAGCTCCACCTCCGGGTTGCCGATCCATCCCTGAGCAATGATGAACTGATGGAGGATCGTGATGTCCTGGCTGCGGACGAGGTCGGACATGAACTCCGCGTCGATCATTTCCTCCAAATCGGCGTTTTTCTTGAGCTTTAGCTCGAAGGCCTGGCCGGAGGGGAGAACCATGACAAAGCGGCTCGGGCTGCCCTTGCGCCCTTCGAGGTGCTTTTGGGCAAGGGCGGTGGACTTTTCCTCGTCGGCCAGGTCGAGCTGGAACTCTTTGACGTCGAAGTA